>NZ_JBEYEY010000010.1:54446-77098 GCF_040703635.1 Streptomyces sp. NPDC007189 | reverse complement strand
GCACGGCAAGGCGCCCCGCCTCAGCCCTGGCGGGCAGGAGGACCACGGACGGGTCCTCCCGAGCCGGGCCGCCGGCCTCGCCGACCGCAAGGGCACGACAAGGCGCCCTGCGTCAGCCCTGGCCGGGCAGGAGGACCCACGATCCGGCCGGCCGGTGTGCCCGTGGGCTCATCCCTCCGTGTGCTCCCCGCGTCCCGGCAGGTGGTAGACGTGGAAGGCCTGCCCGATGACCGGCTGGGCGACGTTGCGGACCCGGATGCCGCCGCTGGTCATGCCGTGCTCGCTGCCGGCGTGGGCGTGGCCGTGCACGGCGAGGTCCGCACCCGCGGTGTCGATGGCCTCGGCGAGCAGATAGCTGCCGAGGAACGGATAGATCTCCGGCGGCTCCCCCGCCAGGGTGTCCGGCACCGGCGAGAAGTGGGTCAGGGCGATGCGGACGTCGCAGTCCTGGTCGGCCAGCTCCTTCAGCGCGGCGTGCAGGGAGTCGGCGCACCGGCGGGTGTAGCGGACGAACTCCTTCATGAGGGGTTCGCCGAACTCCCCGGCGCAGCGACCGACGAATCCGCCGCCGAAGCCCTTGGTGCCGGCCACCCCGATCCGTGCCCCGTCGGCGCTGACGACGGCGGCCTCCCCCTCCAGGACGTGGGCCCCGGCGTCCCGCAGGATCGCGGTGACCTCCTCCGGCCGCTCGTCGTGGTGGTCGTGGTTGCCGAGTACGGCGACGACGGGCACCCCGAGGTCCTTGATCTCCCGTGCGACGACCGCGGTCTCCTCCGGAGTGCCGTGCCGGGTGAGGTCCCCGGCGAGCAGCAGGACGTCGGCGCACCCGGGCAGCGTCTCGAACGAGGGGCGCAGGGTGCCCTGGCTCGCGGGGCTCATGTGGATGTCCCCGACGGCCGCGACGCGGATCATGTCAGGTCCTCTCCGTGGTCGGGCGAGGAGGTTCCGGCGACGAGGATGTCGCAGTGGACGGGGTGCCCCGCCAGTTCCTCGCGGGCCATGTGGCAGATCTCGTCCCGGCACTGGCCGGACGGCACGGTGCCGGTCAGCAGGACGGCCTCGCCGCGCAGCTCCACCCGTATGCCGAGTTCGCCGAGGTCCCCGGAGGCCAGGTGCTCGGCGAGGTGGGCGACGCGGTAGTCCAGGGTGCCGCCCGCCGACGGGGGCGGCGGGCTCGTGTCGGTCATGGCTGCCCCTCCTGGGGGTCGATCACGTTCAGCCGTTCGAGCAGGAAGAGGAAGGCGGCCGGCATGGGCTGGTCGCCGCAGGCCGCGCGCACCGCGTCCCAGTCGACCTTCTCGCGGACGGCACGGGCGACGGGCAGGACGGCCCCGAAGTCGCAGTAGTGCTCGGAAAAGGCGCTGATCAGGCTGTGGATCAGATCGGTCGGGGCGAGCACGGGCATCAGCACCGAGTCGACCGGCAGCACATGCGCGCGCTCGAGCATGGCCTCGGTGACGGGCTGGTGCGCGAGGGCGAAGATGATGTCGACGTTCTGCCCGCGGCAGGTCGTCTTCAGCAGCCAGTCCTCGGGCGGGGTCCGGATGGGCAGGCCGGCCTCGTGCAGGGTGGCGGCTACCGCCTCGGCTTCCTCGGGCAGCACGCAGAAGTCGGCGTCGTGCTGGAGGTAGCGGCTCCCGCCGTGGGCGTACACGGCCACGCTGCCGGCGAGCGCGAAGCGATGGCCTGCGCGTTTGAGCAGAGCGCCGATCTCCTTGGCGGCCTCCAGGATCGCCTGGCTGCGGTCCTGCGGCAGCTCCGGCTGGCCCCCGGACACGGCAGGGCGGTCCGGCTTCGCGGCGAGGCGGAGCTCGGTGACCTCCGGCCGCCCGGCAGGGGCGGCACCCTCCCCGTTGTGCGTCATGGTGTCTCCGTTTCGCGGCCCGGGTCCCCCGGATCGGCCGGTTCTGATCCGGGGAGTCGTACGGGTACCCGGCGCGACCGCACCGACACCGCGCACCGCGGGCATCACTCGCCGGCTCGGGGCGGACCCGCGGCAGCCGCGGCAGTCGGCCCACGCGCTGCTGCTTCCGGCCGTGCCCATCGGGGTGATCACGGCGGTGGACACGCAGACCCCCACCGGTGTCCCGGCCCGCGCGAGCGCCGGCAGGCCCGGGTCCGCACGGTCGCCGAGGCCGCGGAGCACGGGCGGGCGCCGCGCGCGGTGCGGTCTCGGCCGCCGTGTTCAACTGCCTTTGCGCCAATGTTCAGTTGCCCGGGTGGCCCTCGGGCACGGCCGTTGTGAGAATCTCCGGGGCCCCGACAGGGAGGTTCCCATGTCCGTACGACACCTGCTCGCCGGCCTGGCCCTGGTGCCGGCGCTGATGTTCCCGGCCGCCGCCCAGGCCGCGTCCGGCGGCGGGCACCAGGCCCGCTTCGATCTCCAGGCGCACCGCGGCGGTCTCGGCATGACGACCGAGGAGTCGCTGGAGGGCTTCGGCAAGGCGATGCGGCTCGGGGTGTCCACGCTGGAGCTGGACACCCAGATCACCAAGGACCTGAAGGTCGTCGTCAACCACGACCGGCAGATCAGCGGCGTCAAGTGCGAGGACACCGGACCGGTGACGCCCGGCGACCCGATGTATCCCTATGTCGGCAAGTACATCAAGGACCTGACGCTGGCGCAGATCAAGACGCTGGACTGCGGCTACCAGCAGCTTCCCGGCTTTCCCGAGCAGGAGGTCGTCAAGGGCTTCCGGATGGCGGAGCTGAAGGACGTCCTGGACCTGGTCAAGCGCTACCACGCCTGGGGTGTGAAGCTGAACATCGAGACCAAGGTCGAGGCGGGGGCGCCGGAGCAGACCGCGCCGCGGGAGGTGTTCGTGCGGCGGGTGTACGAGGAGATCCACCGCTCGGGCATCGAACGGCAGGTCACCATCGAGTCGTTCGACTGGGGCGCGCTGAAGGCGATGCACCGTCTCGCGCCGAGGTGGCCGCTGGTCGCGCTGACCAACTACGACTTCCTGCAGGTCGGTCAGCCCGGCGCGTCCCCGTGGCTCGGCGGGATCGACGCCGACGACTACGGCGGGGACTTCGTGAAGGCGGCCGCCACCGTCCCGGGCGTGACCACGCTCTCCCCCAACTACGGCTTCCCGCAGACCGGAAAGGTCGGCGACCCGGGCTTCCGCTTCTACTCGGACGCGGCGATGGTCGCCGAGGCGCACGCCCGCGAGTTGAAGGTGGTCCCGTGGACCTGCGACGACCCGGCGACCGTGGAGGCGCTGATGGACATGGGCGTCGACGGCGTCATCACCGACTACCCGAACCGCGTACGGCGGATCATGGCCGACCGCGGGATGCCGCTGCCCCGGTCCTACGCTCCGCACGGGCGCCCCTGACCGGCACGGCGGGCGTGAGCCCCGCCCCGAGTGGGGCGGGGCGGGACCGCACGCCCCCGGTCAGCGGACCTGCTTGAGGTCGGTGATCTTCAGGGTCTTCAGGTCGGACTGCACGTCGATCCGGCTGACCTCGGCGTGCGCGCCGTCGCTCCAGGTCAGGGTGACCCGGCTGGTGGCGTGCCCGGCGCCCGAGCCGGTGTAGGCGACCTTCCACTTCACCGGCACGTTCTGCGCGAACAGGATGCCGTCGGCGTGCTCCTTCTTCTCGAAGGCGGCGACCTTCTTCTGCGCGGGGGCGGAGAGGTAGAAGGCGCGCAGCGCCTTGGCGGCGTCGCCGGCGGACTTGTCGTCGGTGGACCAGACGGCGTCGATGTAGGCGCCGTAGAAGTTCGCCACGTGCTGGGTGACGTTGCGCGGGTCGCCCTGGGCGGAGGACACGGCGGCGGCGCGGGTGGTGCGGTTCGCTCCGGCGCCCGCGAGGGCGGGCGTCACGGCGGCCAGGGTGAGGCCGCCGGTGAGGGCCACGGCGGTGATCAGGGTGGTGCGGTTGCGGACGGACATATGTCTTCTTCCCCCGTTTTCTGCACGACCGGGCTGATCCCGGCCGTCGGCGGACCTTAAGACCTCAATTCCCTCGCCCTGGTTCCGCTTTCCCACTGCCTTTTTCCCCTTCCGTACACCGAACATGAGACAGCCGGATGGTTGTGCCGGATTCCGGTCGGGTTTCCGCGCTCTTTCGGTCATTCAGCGCCGGACGCCCGGCCGCCCGCCGCCTCCTCCACGAGCCGGGCGAGGTTGTCGAGGGCCATCCGGGTGCCGCGTTCGTTGTCCTCGCGGGGTACGGCGTCGGGGACGCCCTCGTGCACGATCTCCACGTCCGTGCCGCCGTCGCCGGCCGCGGTGAGCCGGGTCGTCATGGTCATGGTGCCGCGCACGGCGTCGTCGCCGGCCTCGAACTCCAGCACCTCCACCACCAGGGCGCCGGGCACGAGCCGGGCGAAATGACCGCGGTAGGTGTCCGTGGCCCCGCCCGACTTGCCGCTGGCGGAGTCGTCGTCGTAGGTGAGGGAGACCCGGAAGGCGCCGCCCTCCCGGAGGTCGAAGGTGTGCACGCGGGCGGTCATGCCGGCCGGGACGCGCCAGGCGGCGATCGCGTCGGCGTCGGTCAGGACCCGGTAGACGGCGTGCGGCGGCGCCTGGACCCGCCGGGAGACTCGGGTGGCGTACATGGGGCACACGCTAGCGGCCGGGGCGCCGTCCGTCCCGCCGTGCGAAGGGGTCGGGGCCGGGGTCCGGGAGGTGGGTCGGACCCCGGCCCCGGGTCGGCGGGGCCGTCGGGCGGCCGCGCGGCGGGGCGGCCGGTCAGGGTTTGCGGGCGACCGCGCCGTACATCGCGATGTCCTCGTCCCGGATGCCGGCCTCGCCGGTGCCGTCGGGGTGCCACTTGTGCACCTGGACGATGCCCGGCTCGACCAGTTCCAGCCCCTCGAAGAACTCGTGGGCCTCCTGAAGGGTGCGCAGCCGCATCGGCATGTTGCGGGCCGCGTACTCGCGGGCGACCCGGCCCACCTCCTCGGGCGCGAACTCGGCGGTGCCGATGGACATCGCGAGATAGCTGCCCGAGGGCAGCGGCTCCAGCAGCCGCCGTACGACCCCGACCGCGTCGTCCTCGTCCAGCATGAAGTGGACGATCGCGATGACGGTGAGGGCGACGGGCCGGCTCAGGTCCAGGGTCTCGCGCAGTTCGGGGGCGCCGAGGATGGCCGCCGGGTCGCCGAAGTCGGCCTCCAGGTACGACGTCCGGCCTTCGGGCGCGCTGGCCAGCAGGCCCTGGGAGAGGGTGAGCACGATCGGGTCGTTGTCGACGTAGACGACCCGCGACTCGGGGGCCACGGCCTGGGCGATCTCGTGCAGGTTGGGGGAGGTCGGGATGCCCGTGCCGATGTCCAGGAACTGGCGCATGCCCGCCTGTTCGGCGAGCCAGCGCACGGCGCGGTTCATCCAGTCGCGGTTGGCGCGCATGTGGACCGGGAGCGCGGGCCACTCGCGGGCCATGGCGTCGCCGGCCTCCTTGTCGGCGGGGTAGTAGTCCTTGCCGCCGAGGATGTAGTCGTAGATGCGCGCGGAGTGGGCGTTCTCGGTGTCGATGCGGTCGGCCGGCCATCCGTTGTCGGGCAACGCCGTGTCTCCCATTCGGGTCGGGGGCGGGGGCTTGCGTACGAACTGGTGGGTCACAGCTCCTTGCGGATCGCGCCGAGCAGGGCCTCGGTCTTCCGGGCGGGCGCGGCCTGGGCGCCGAGCCGGTCCAGCGCCTCCCGGTAGACCACGACGTCGTCGGCCTTGTCGAGGTAGACGGCCCCGACCAGGCCGCTGAGGTACACGATGTCGGGCAGTTCCGGGGCCCGGAACCGGAAGAGGTGGCAGGCGCCCGCCCGCAGCGCCGGGTGCGGGCCGTTGGCGAACGGCATGATCTGCACGGTCACATGGGCCAGCCGGCTGACCTCGATCAGATGGTCGATCTGCGCCCGCATCACCTCGGCACCGCCGACCGGCCAGCGCAGCACCGTCTCGTCCATCACCACCCACACCCGCGGCGGCGCCGGGCGGGTCAGCAGTTCCTGGCGGCGCATGCGCAGCGCCACCCGGCGTTCGGTGGCCTCGGCCGAGGCGTGCGGGCTGTCCGCGCCGAGCAGGGCGCGGGCGTAGTCCTCGGTCTGCAGCAGGCCGTGCACGAACTGGTTCTCGTACGCGCGGATCTGCAGCGCGGCCTGTTCCAGGCTGAGATAGGCGGCGAACCAGTCGGGCATCACATCGCGGTAGGTGTGCCACCAGCCGCGTTTGTTCGCCTCGCGCACGGACTTCAGGAAGGTGTCGATCTCGTCCTGGTCGGTGACACCGTACACCTGGAGCAGCTTCTCGGCGTCCGCGAGCCTGAGCCGGGCCACCTTGGCGGCCTCCATGCGGCGGATCGTGGAGTGGCTGACCCCGATGGCGGCGCCCGCCTCGGCGTAGCTGAGGCCGGCCCGGGTGCGCAGTTCCTCCAGCTGGCGGCCGAGGATCATGCGCAGCACGGAGGGGGCGCCGCCCCAGTCGGTCTCCGCGGTCACGCCCCCACCCCCTCGCCAGGTCACAGGACACGGTCGCACACGATCGCTTCCGTGGCCCCTTCGATCACGTTCCGGCCCCGAGCAGCATGCACTTCGCCGCCTGCAAATTTCAACTTGCAGGTTGCGGAGCGTTCTTGGCCGGTGTCACAGTGGACGAACTGCTCCGGCCGACCCAAGGAGCAGGCGGCCCGGCCGGGTTGGGGGAGACCTCGGCCGCACCACGGCCTCAGTCGGGAGGCGGTGCGTCGTCTGCTGCGCGAGCGGCCGGCCCGACACCGGACACCCCCGCACGAGGCCGGACGAAAGGCGCACGGCGATGGCTCCGCCCTCCCTCCCCCACCCTGCAGAGAGCCACAGCCCCGCCGGGCCCCCAGCCCCGTTACCCCGGCCGGCGGTCCCGCGCCCGCACCGGCCACCGGTCCCCGCGGACGGCCGGCCCACGACCCCGGACTCCGCACCACCCGAGCACGGGGCCCGTCCCGGCCGCGGGGCGGACACCGCGGGCCCTCCGCATCCGCCCGCCGAACCCGCGACCCGCCCGGTCCGGGCTCCGGCTCCCGTGGCCCGGCTTGCCCGTGCTCCGGGCGACGCGGGCCCGGAGCACGAGGCCGCGGACGAGGCAGGCCCACGAGAACGGTCGGCGGACACGGCGAAGGGACCACACTGGTGCGCGGGTGCGGCGGACACGCCGGGCCGGTGCGCGGACACCGGGCAGGGACCACACGAGTGCGCGGGAGCGGCGGACACGCCGGGCCGGTGCTGCGCGGACAGCGCGCAGGGACCGCACGAGTACGCGGAAGCGGCGGACGCGCCGGGCCGGTACGCAGACACCGCGCAGGAACCCCACCGGCGCACGGGAGCGGCCGACACGCCGGACCGGTGCTGCGCGGACAGCGCGCAGGAACCCCACCGGCGCGCGCGTGCGGCGGACACGCCGGACCAGTGCGCAGACACCGCGCAGGGACCACACCGGTGCACAGGAGCGGCAGACGCGCCGGAGCCGCACGGGTGCACGGGAGCCGGGGACACGCCGGGCCGGTACGCAGGCACCGCGCAGGAACCACACCAGTGCACGGGAGCGGCCGACGCGCCAGACCGGTACGCACACACCGTGCAGGAACCAGACCGGTGCACAGGAGCGGCGGACGCGCCAGGCCGGGCAGAGGCCGGTGCCGGGGACATGCCGCGCTCCGGTGCGGACGCCGTGCGGCAGCCGCGCCGGTCGTCGGTTCCGGCCGGTGTCCTGACACCGCCCGGCGGCGAGCGCCTGGGTCGGCTCGCTGGGCCCGTCGGCGCCGACCGGCCGGCCCCGGGGCCCCCGCCGCGCCGCTCCGCCGCCGGGTTCGACCTGCCGGCCCGCCCCGCGGCCGTCGGCACCGCCCGCCGGGTCGTCCGGGACCTGCTGACCGCCTGGGACGTGCCGGAAGGCGCCCGGGACGACGCGCTCCTGGTGACCTCCGAGCTGGTCACGAACGCCCTTGTGCACACGGCCGGTACGCGGATCGCCTGCCGACTGCGTCGTATGGCGGACCGGCTGCGCATCGAGGTCGAGGACCAGGCAGGCGGCCCGGTGCTGCCGGCGGCCCGCTGCCCCGGCCCCGAGGACCAGCACGGGCGCGGGCTGTTCCTGGTCGACACGCTCAGCCGCGACTGGGGCGTGACCCCGGTCGGCGGCAGACCCGGCCGGGTCGTCTGGGCGGAACTGCCGACCGGCCACGGCTGACACCGTCCCCCCAACTAGCCCCCGGACCGCCCCCCACCAGTCCGAAGCAGTCCGAAGGATCCCCATGCACCACATCACCCCCACCCCCACCCCCACCCCCACCCCGTCCGCCGACCCCTCCTGGACCCGCACCCACCCCAAGCCCGGCTCCGAGGAACAGGACGGCTGACCCCCAACTGCCGGCGGTCCGTGGGGGCGCTCCCTCACACCGGCCAAGCCCCACCCAGCCGGAGCCCCACAACGGACCGGACTCACCCCCCACCACTCCCCCCCCGCCCGTCTCCGGCCGAAAACGCCCCTCACCACACCCCGGCAGGCCCACGAACCCCGGTAGATTCGCCGGCGGTGCGGGTCGTCCGCATCCGGCCGGGGCACGGGGTCCGTGGCCGCCGGGCGTCGGCTGCGTCGGGGGTGTGCATGGGCTGGTCGGTGATCCGCCGGAGGCGGGCCGCGCCGGCCGTGCTGCCCGTGCCCGGGCGGTGCGGGCCCGAGGCCGGCCGGCATGTCCTGGCCACCGAGCGGCTGTTGCTGTTCACGCCCCGCACCCGGCTGGACGTGGCGGCGGCGCTCGCCGCCTGCGCCGACGCCGAGGCGCAGCGCTGGCTCGGCACCCAGGCGGACGAGGTCCTGCCCGACCCGGGCGTCCGCAGGGCGCTGCTCGCCTGGCGGCCGGCCGGTGACGACGGGCGCCGGGTGCCCCGGAAGCTGGCCCGGCCGTATGTGCCCGGCCCGGACGACCCGCTGCTGCTCGTCTGTGTCCGCAGGTCGGACCTCGGCTACGCGGGCGCCCTCGAACTGGAGCCCCGGACGGGCGAGATGGGCGGCTGGCTGGCACCGGCCTGCCGCGGCCAGGGCCTGGGCGCGGAGCTGTTCCGCGCGGGCGCGGCGCTCGCGCACGCCCATGCCGGGCTGGCCACGGTACGGGCCGGCGCCGAGCCCGGGAACACCGCGAGCCGGCGGGCCCTGGCCCGGGCCGGTTTCGTGCCGGCCGAGGGGCCGCCCCGGCACACCCTGCCCGACGGCCGCGTGGTCGAGACCGTCTGGCACCGGCACGACAGCCCGGCCGCCTCCCGCTGCCGCTGACCCCCCACCCGTTCGAGCCCTTCTTGGAGAGCCGACGTGACAGACACCGGATTCAGCCCGGAACGGATCGACACCGGCAAGCCGCACCCCGCGCGGATGTACGACTGGTTCCTGGACGGCAAGGACCACTACCCCGTCGACGCCGACGCCGCGAACAAGGTGCTGGAGCTGTTCCCGGACGTCAAGGACACGGCCTGGGCGAACCGCGAGTTCATGAACCGGGCCGTCCGTTTCGTCGCCCGCGAGGGAGTCGACCAGTTCCTGGACGTGGGCACCGGGATCCCCACCGAGCCGAACCTGCACCAGATCGCGCAGGAGGTCACGCCGAGCGCCCGGGTGGTGTACGCCGACAACGACCCGATCGTGCTGCGGCACGCCGAAGCCCTGCTGCAGGGCACGCCCGAGGGCCGTACCGCCTATCTGCACGCCGATGTCCGCCGGCCGGAGCGGATCGTGGCGTACGCGCGCGAGCATCTGGACCTCACCCGGCCCGTGGGCCTGTCGCTGATCGCGCTGCTGCCGTTCGTCGCCGACGAGGAGGATCCGTACGGCGTCGTACGGACCCTGACGGAGCCGCTGGCGTCCGGCAGTTGGCTGATGCTCTCGCATGTCAGCGCCGAGTTCGACCCCGAGGTCTGGGAGCGCATAGCGGCCGTGTACCGCTCCGGCGGCACCCGGGTCCGGGCGCGCTCGCACGCCGAGGTGCGCCGGTTCTTCGCCGGACTGGAGCTGTCCGAGCCGGGTGTCGTACCGGCGACCACGTGGCGCCCCGAGCCGTGGATGCGGGTCCGCCACGAGCAGCCGGTGTACGTCGGGGTGGCCCGCAAGCCATGAGCGCGCGGGCCGCGTCGGCGCCGGACCGGCCGCTCAGTCCCCGGGCATCAGCCCGGCCGCGATGGTGGCCCCGAGTTCCCAGCACGCCTCCGTGTCGCCCTTGCCGGGCTCGCCGGTGACGGTGACCGCGTCCGCCGCACGGCGCCAGCCGAGGCCGGTGGTGACGGCCTCGATGGCGCGGACGGCGCCGGTGACGTCGTTGCCGCCGTGCACGTAGTAGCCGAACGGCCGGCCCCGGGTCTCGTCCAGGCAGGGGTAGTAGACCTGGTCGAAGAAGTGCTTCAGCGCGCCGGACATGTACCCCAGGTTCGCCGGTGTGCCGAGCAGATAGCCGTCGGCCTGAAGGACGTCGGAGGCGGTCGCGGACAGGGCCGCCCGGCGGACGACGCGAACGCCCTCGATCTCCGGCGCGGTGGCGCCGGCGACGGCGGCCTCGAACAGCGCCTGGCAGTTGGGCGACGGGGTGTGATGGACGATCAGCAAGGTAGCCACACCCGCACCCTGCCGTGCCGCCGCCGCGCCCCGCAAACGGCGGGCGTGGCGGGCGGTGCGGCCGGGTAGGGAGACGGCACCCGAGAACGGGAGGGGATGCCGTGACAAGGGCGCCCGCACGCGAGTCCGGCCCCCGCCCTCCGTGGCCGCGGGCCGGCTACCGGTGCCGGCCCGCGACCGGTGCCGACACGGACGCGATCCACGGCCTGGTCGCCGCGTACGAGCGCGCGCTGCACGGCCACGTCACGACCGGCGCCGACCGCATCACCTCCGAGCTGACCCTGCCCGGCGTACGGCCGGAGCACGACACGCTGCTCGTGCACGACGACGGCGGAGCCGTGGCCGGCTACGGCTGGGTGAAGGGGCGGCGCGCCCGGGTCCATGTGCACCCCGGACACCGGGGCCGCGGCCTCGGCGGCGCCCTGCTCGCCTGGACCGAGGCGCGGGCCCGGCAGGCGGGCGGTGACCGGCTCGCGCAGACCGTCGCCGACGCCGATCACACCGCGACCGCGCTTCTGCGGGCCGGCGGCTACTCCCGGATGGTCACCGAGTGGCTGCTGGAGATCGCGCTGCCCGGCGAACCCGAGGTGCCCGATCCGCCGGCGGGCATCGCCGTACGGCCGTTCCGGCCCGGCGACGAGCAGGCCGCGTACCGGCTCACCGAGGACGCGTTCGACGAGTGGCAGCCGCGGCGCAAGAGCTACCCGGAATGGGCGCGGCTCACCGTCGAGCGCACCGCGTTCCTGCCGGCGGCGTCACCGCTGGCCTTCGCCGGCGATCAGCTGGTGGGGGCGGTGCTGTCGCTGGACGTCCCCGGCCATGACGAGGGGTACGTCGAGCGGGTCGCGGTACGGCGCGACCAGCGCGACCGGGGCATCGCCCGGCTGCTGCTGCGCGAGGCGTTCCGCACCTTCCACCGCCTCGGCAGGCCGGCCTGCACCCTGTGGACCCACTCCGGCACCGGCGCCCTCCCGCTCTACGAGCGCCTGGGCATGACGGTGCGCCGCAGCTCCACGGTCTACGGCAAGGCCCTCACCACCGGCTGACCGGTCCGGGCGAATGTCCCTGCGGCGTCGTCCGTGCCCTCGGTTACAGTGGCGCCCCTGAACAGGAGGGGGCGGGACGTGCGGGTCAGGGTGGGGTTTGCGGGGCGGGGAGCGGCTGTGGCGGTGGCGCTCGCCGCGCTGCTCGCCGGGTGCGCGGGGTCGGCGGACGACGACGGGAAGAAGGCGGCCGGCGCTTACCCGGCCGACAGGAGTGAGGCCAAGGGGGCGGCGGCGAGCGGCGGTTCGGTCGGCGCGGCCGGCTCGGACTGCGCGCTGCCCGTCCGCTTCGACGTGGCGGAGCACTGGAAGCCCAAGGCGATCGACGCCGGGGCGGAGCCGTCGAAGGCGTCGAAGGGGTCCGGCGACGACCTGGGCGCCGCCGTCGCCGACTCCCTGCTGCACCAGGGCCCGGTCACCGCGGCCTGCGAGATCGACGCCAAGCCGGCGGGGCACATCGGGTTCCTGCGGGTGTGGACCGGCACGGCGGGCACCACCGATCCGGGCACGGTGCTGCGGCAGTTCGTCGCCGCCGAGGACGGCGCAGGCAAGGCGACGTACCGCTCCGTCAGGACCGGCGGCGGCCTGAAGGGCGTGGAGGTGGAGTACCTCTACACCAGCGAGCTCCTGGACGAGACGAAGAAGGAGACGGCGCTGGCCGTCGGCACACCCGACGGCCCGGTCGTCCTGCACCTCGGGGGCATGGACACCGAGGAGCACGAGGCGATGCGGCCGGCGTACGAACTGGCCAAGCGGACGCTCCGGTTGGGCTGAGGGCCGCGAGCCGCGCCCGGCGGCGCCTCAGTCCACGGTCGTGGGCCGGCCCAGATAGGTGAGGGGACCGGCGTCCGCGACCGGTATCTCCTCGAAGCCGAGCCGGTCGTAGAAGGCGCGGGCGGCGGTGTTGACGGTGACCATGCCGAGGTGGACGGCGTGAACTCCCTGGTCGCGCAGGGCGTTCAGGAAGGTGTGCATCAGCCGGCGGCCATGGCCCTGCCCCTGCCAGGGCGGCAGCAGGTCGATGTGGAGATGGGCGGGGCGGCCGGCGAGTTCGGGCACGAGCATGCGCTCCGGGTGGTGCAGAAGGCGGATCATCTCCTCGGTGGGCGTGCGGGGCGGCTGCACGGGCTCCGGATAGCGGTCGGCGAGCAGGGGGATCCAGCTGTGCCGGAAGTCCTTGACGAAGCGTTCGGTGTCCGCGGTGCCGACGATGTAGCCCACGGCCCGTCCCGTGCCGTCGTCCAGCACGAAGGCGAGGTCCGGGTCGAAGTGGCAGTACGGCTCGGCGAAGAGCGGGGGCATGAGGCGCTGGTCGGGGTACAGGGCCCGGGAGTCGCCGCCGTTGTGCGCGGTGCGGACGCAGACGTCGGCCACCGCGTCGCGGTCGGCGGGACGGTACGGCCGGATGGCCGGTGTGGGAGACGGAGAGGGCATGGGGTCATCCTGGCCCGCTTGGGAGCGCTCCCACAAGCCGTTTGGCCATTGGCTCGTCCATCCCGGGCACGCGGCGGCCCACTGCGTGGAGCGGGCCGCCGCGACGAGGACGGTCAGTACCGCAGGCGCCTGGCCCTGAGCAGCATGACCAGGCCGGACAGGGCGAGCAGGGTGCCGAGTACCGCGGGCCACAGATGCGACCCGGTCTCCGCGAGCGCGCCCTGCGAGCCCTGCGGTTGGGGCTGTGCAGGCGGGACATTTCCGGCGGCGCCGGCCTGGCCGGACGCGGACCGGCTCGGCTCGGCCTGGGGCGACTGCTGGGCCGGGGCGGGCGAGGACGTGGACGCCGGGCGCGCGGGGTCGGTGGACCGGTCCGGCTGGGCGGTGCGGTCGGGCTGGGTGCCGTGATCCTGCTTGGTGCCGTGGTCTTGTCGGTCGCCCTTGTCCTGCTGGGTGGTGCCGTGGTGCTGCCCGGCCGTGCGGGTCGGTGCGGTCGTGCGGGTCGGTGCGGTCGTGCGGGTCGGTGCGGTCGTGCGGTCGGGTGTGGTGGTCGCGTCGGTCCTCGGCAGCTGGGAAGCCGACGGCGCCGGGCCGGAGCCGGCAGAGGCGGTGGGCTGCTCCGTCGTACCGCCGCCCGGGGCAGCCGTCGTACCGGAGCCGGAGCCCGGGGCGGCCGTCGTACTCGTGCCGGAGCCCGGCGTGGGCGACGCGGTCGCACCCGAGCCGTCACCGTCGGGGCCGCAGGTGCGGCCGGAGTTGATGCAGTCGACCATGTGGCGCATCAGGTCCTCGTCGAAGACGTTGATGAAGTCGCCGTGGTCGGTGACGGGCTTGTGCAGCTGCTCGGGGAAGGAGTCGACGGCGAACAGCGGAGCCGTCCGGCCGCCGTCCTGGAGGCTCGGCGCCCGGACGTCGTAGACGAGGCGCTGCACCAGCTGCGGAATCGGCCGGAAACCGGCCGGGCAGGAGCCGTCTGGGGCGGTGAAGGCCACATGCGTGCGGTGGTTGGCGCTGTCGGTGTTGCGGCCGTCCCAGCAGCTCTGGAAGCGGAAGGTGCGCACCACGTCGCTGCCCTGCGGGCACAGCGGGTACTTGTCCTTCAGCTGCCGGTCCTCGTAACCGGTGCAGCTCCAGGAGGCGTTGGCGTTGCCGGGCCCGTTGACGAAGGCCTTGGCGTCGCCGGTGATGATGCGCAGGAAGCGGGGCATGTCGGTGACCTTGCCGCGCGGGTTGCCGACGAAGGTCAGGGTGACCTGCTTGGGCGTGACGATCCGGCCCGCGTTGCCCTCCGTGCCGCCGCCGGGGGATCCGGCGTCCCGCTCCTGCGTGCCGTCCTGCAGGCGCAGCACCGGCCAGTAGTACGTGGACCTGTCGCCCTGGTCGACGCAGCTCGTCCCGGCCTTCGCCAGGTCGTCGTCGCTCGCGAAGGCGCTGTTGCCCTGGTTGCCGACGTAGTCGTGGAAGTGGTGGGCGCCGTTGGAGACGCCGGGGGCGACGATGACGTTGTCGGAGTTGCGCAGGCCGTTGGCGTTGACACCGCACTCGGAGGTGAAGCTGCCGCGCGAGGCGTCGGCCTGCTGCGGCGGGTTCGGCGCATCGGGCTGCACCGTGGTGATGTCCGCGTAGTCGGAGGCGACGGGCCCGTTGCCGCCCTGCCCGGCGCCGTTCGGCGGGGCGGACCCGGACGGGGTGGCGCTGCCCGGGGAGCCGCCGGAGGGGACGGCCGTGGCCTGGGAGCCGTTGCCCGTGCCGTCTCCGGGGCGCAGGGTGCAGCCGGCGAGGGCGTCCAGGCCCTGCGGGCGCTCCCCCACCCGGTCGACGGCGTCCGCGATCCGCGCGATCGACGCGTCCCGCTTGTCCTTGAGCGGCTTCATGATGGTGTCGTCGACCGGGCCGGAGTCCTGGCCGGCCGTCCAGCCGGACTGCTGGAGCTGCCGGTAGGCGTCGGCCGTCTGCCGGTCCAGGAGGGCGAGTTCACGGTCCACGTCGGGTCGGGCCGCCTCCGGTACGGCGGTCAGCCGGCTGCCGACGTCGGGGCAGTCGATCGTGGGCATGCCGGTGGACAGGACGTGACCGGTCCCGTTCGTACCGGATCCGTCGCCCCAGCCCTCGGTCGCGGAGGCGTAGACGTTCGCCGCGACGAGCCCGCCTCCGCCCAGCATCAGGGCGACCGCTGCGAAGGTCGCGCGTCGTGCGCGGGTCGGGCGTCTGCGCTTGTTGCGTGCCAAGGTCGTCCCCTGTGTGGTGTGTGCGCCGGTGCGCCGGTCGGGCATGGAACTCCCCGGGCTCATACGGACGGCCGCACCGATGTGTTCAACGCCCTCGCGAATTCACCGGCACCTCACAGGAAAACGCGGGTCTCGCCCCTTCCCCTTCGAACGCCGTCACGAACATCACAAAAAGGTATCGGACATTTCGCACCTCAACCTTCACATGAGCCACACACGTTGGCTAGGTTGACGCGAGGCCGCCCGGCAGGTGAGGGACCGGACGCAACGGCCCAACTGCCCTGCGGGGCAAGGAAGGAGCGTGTCTTCCATGGCGCCGGAGAGCCGAGACGAGGTTCCGGGACGGGACGAGGTACGGCAGCGGATCGACTCCCTCTACGACCAGGCGGAGAACGCGACCGGGAACTACAACGCGACCCGGGCCATGGCCTCGGCGAAGCGCTCGCGGGGCGTTCCGCTCGCCAAGCGGCGGCGGCCGGATCCCGCTCTCGACGAGGTCGCCCGGCAGTGGTTCGAGGCGGCCCGCGCCAAGCTCGGCCCGACCGTCCCCGCCGTACTCCCCGCGGACCGGCTCCCCGACGCCCCGCCAGCCGAGCGGCGCGGCCGGGGCCGGTGGGGCGGCACACCGGACGCCCCGGGCTCGGCCGCGCGCCGCACCGAGGCCCTGGAGCGGGCCGCCGACCGCACGGTGGCCGAGCTGACGGCCGGCCGGCCCACGGACCCGGAGAGCCTGGCCCTCGCCGCCCGCGAAAGCGCCCGAGCGGCACTTCCCGGCCCGCGACGCCCCGAACTCCCAGGTGGGGTAGGCGAGTTGCCCGGGCCGAGCGACGGGGGCCGAGGTGCCGGTGGCGCCGGGAGCATGCAGCAGCCGGGCCCGGGACCCCTGACGGCTCCGGCCGCCCTGACAGCTCCGGCTGATTCGACAACCCTGATGGCTCCGGCCGGCCCGGCAGCGCTGACGGCTCCAGCCGGCGCGGCAGACCATGCCACTCCGGCCGGTTCGGCAAACCGGATGGCTCCGGCCGGATCGGCAACCTGGATGGCTCCGGCTACCGGGGGCGTACCAGCGGGGCTCGGGCCGGTGGGGCCGGCCGGGCTCGGGCCGGTGCAGTCGGGGGGGCTCGGGCCGGTGCAGTCGGGGGGGCTGGGTGCGGTGGATGCTGCGGGCCTGGGTACGGGACTGCCGACTGGCTTGGGTGCGTCGGGTCCGGCGGGCCTGGAAACCGGACTGCCGGCCGGCCTGGGTGTGCCGGACCCAGCGGGCCTGGGGACGGGACTGGCGGCTGGCCTGGGTAGGTCGGGTCCGGCGGGCCTGCAAACCGGACTGCCGGCCGGCCTGGGTGCGTCGGGAGCGGTGGGCCTGAGTACGGGACTGCCGTCTGGCCTGGGTAGGTCGGGTCCGGCGGGCCTGGAAACGGGACTACCGACCGGCCTCGGCACGGGGGACCCAGCGGGCCTGGATAGGGGACTGCCGTCTGGCCTGGGTAGGTCGGGTCCGGCGGGCCTGGAAACCGGACTGCCGGCTGGCCTCGGCACGGGGGACCCAGCGGGTCTGAATGCGGGACTGCCGGCCGGCTTGGGTGCGCCGGAACCTGTGGGCCTGAGTACGGGACTGCCGGCCGGCTCGGGTACGGCTGAACCGGCCGGCCTGGCAGCGGGGTTGACGACCGACCCGGGTGCGGCAGTTCCTGGCGGCCTGGGTGCGGCGCGAGCGGTCGGCCTCGGTCCTGCCGAGACCGGCGTCCTCCCGGTGACCGCCGTCTCAGACGCCCAGGGAAGCTCGGTCCAGGAGCTGGGGCCGTTCCCCGGCGTCACCCGGCCGGGCCGCACCTCCCCCGGCACCTCCAAGGCGGCCAACCAGCGCAAGCTCGCCGCCGCGAGCGACGTGCTCTCCCGGTACACCGCCCGGCTGACCACGTCCACGGCGGCCGCCCACGCCGCGTCCGTCACGGCCGCCGCGCCGCCCCAGTCCATGCCCGCGCCACCGGCCCCGGTGACGGACGTACCGCCCGCGTCGATCACGGCCCAGCCGACCTTCACGGCGGCAACGCCGAACCCGGTTACCGCCGCGACCGCACCACCCGCGCCGGTCACGGCAGCACCCCCGGCATCGGTCATGGCCCCACCGCCCCCGCCGTTCTCAGCGGTACCGCCGACCTCCGCGATTGCCGCCCCACCCCCAGCCGTCGCCGCCGTACCCGCCACACCCCCACAGCCCGCCCCAGCCCCCGCGACCGGGCAGTGGCCCAAGTCGCAGTGGGCGGCGGCTGCCGTGCCGGATCCCAGGACCACGCCAGACGCCATGGCTTCCGTCACCGGCACCGGATCCCTGCCCCCCGTCGCCGAGTCGCTCCAAGCCTCGCGGGCCGCCAAGGCCATCGCGTTCGCTCGGGCGCAGATCGGGAAGCCGTGTGTGTGGGGTGCGACCGGGCCGGACTCGTATGACTGCTCCAGCCTCACCCAGGCCGCCTGGAGGGCCGCCGGGGTGGAGTTGCCACGGGCCGCGTACCAGCAGGCGCTCGCCGGCGCCCCGGTCGCCCTCGCCGGGATCGAGCCCGGTGACCTGGTCCTCTTCTTCGACGACGACCGGCATGTGGGTCTCCACGTCGGCGGCGGGATGATGGTGCACGCGCCGGGGCCGGGGGCGTCGATACGCGAGGAGTCGATCTACGGCGCCGGTGAGTCGGCGATCCACCGGATCGTGCGGCCCGCGTGAGGGCCGGACGGGTCAGCCGCGCCGCCGGCGGGCGCGCCGGCTCTCGTAGTGGTCGAGCAGAGTTTCCTCCAACGGGCGGTAGGTGAGGCCGAGTTCGCGGATGCTGCGGCTGTTGTCGACGCGGAAACGGATGCCCAGGTGCTTGCGGATGTAGTCCCGGGTGAGGCCGAAGGCGGGGCCCAGGACGCGGACCGGCCAGTGCGGGAGCCTGGTGCGCGGCAGCCGTGGATCGCGCGAGTGGTGGGCGAGGATGACGCGGGCCATCTCGTGGAACGACGTCATGGTCTCGGCGGCCACGATGTACCGCCCGTGCGCCGCCGGGTTCTCGGCGGCGGCGATGTGCGCGTCGGCGACGTCCCGGACGTCCGCCGTGGTGAAGCTGAAGTCCGGGGCGCCGTAGCAGAAATACCCCCGGAACAGCTCGTCCAGCAGGAAGAGACTGCCGGAGCCGGAGGCCGGAGTGAAGGAAGGTCCCAGGATCAGCCCGGGGTTGACCGCCACCATGCGCCAGCGGTCCTGCGCCGCCCCGGCCTCCCAGGCGGCGCGTTCGGCCAGCGTCTTGGCGTAGTGGTAGGGGTTGTCCTCGACGGTGCTGGTGGTGTTGAAGTAGCGCTCGGAGAGAACCTGACCGTCCATCGTGAGCACGTCGGCGTACGTGCCGAAGACGGCGCCCACGGTGGAGGTGAACACGAGCGTCCGCACCCCGGGGGTCCGCTCGATCGCCGCCAGGACGTTGCGGGTGCCCAGCAGCGCCGGGTCCACGACGTCCCGCCGGCCGTCCCTGATCTGCTCCGGCATGAGGAACGGCGAGGCCACGTGGAAGACGGCCGAGCAGCCGCGGAACGCGGCGTCGAAGGCGCCGGACTTCAGCAAGTCCGCCTCGAACAGCTCGAGTTGGCCGGGGAACGCCTCCTGCAGCTCCCACAGCGGCCGGACCTTCGGCGCGTCGGCCCTGTCGCGTACGATGGCGTGGACCCGGTGGCCCCGCTCCAGCAGGCGTCGTACCAGGTGGCTGCCGACGAATCCGCTGCCGCCCGTCACCGCCACGGCCGTCCCCGCGTCCGCGCCCACGCGCGCCCCCCTCTCACGCCAGGAGAGGACAGGGTCGCGCATGGCACCGCTCCGGGGGAACGCGCAGGGCAGAGCGATAAGGCAGGTCTGGGTCAGTCATAAGATCCGCTTATGGGGTCATAGACCTGACCCGCATACCGACTTAGGTCTGCCTTAGTTTAGGCTTCCCGATCAGAGTCGCCCATCAGACGCGAAGGGAACCTGATCATGCCGCGCCCCCTGCGGGTAGCCATCGTCGGAGCCGGCCCCGCCGGGATCTACGCCGCCGACGCCCTGCTCAAGTCCGAGGTGGCCGCCGACCCCGGCGTCTCCATCGACCTCTTCGAGCGGATGCCCGCCCCGTTCGGCCTGATCCGGTACGGCGTCGCACCCGACCACCCGCGCATCAAGGGCATCGTCACCGCCCTGCACCAGGTGCTCGACAAGCCGCAGATCCGGTTGTTCGGGAACGTCGACTACCCGACCGACATCAGCCTGGACGACCTGCGCGCCTTCTACGACGCGGTGATCTTCTCCACCGGCGCGATGGCCGACCGCGAGCTGCCCATCCCCGGCATCGACCTGGACGGCTCCTACGGCGCCGCCGACTTCGTCTCCTGGTACGACGGCCACCCGGACGTGCCGCGCACCTGGCCGCTGGAGGCCGAGAAGGTCGCGGTGCTCGGCGTCGGCAACGTCGCGCTCGACGTGGCCCGGATCCTCGCCAAGACCGCGGACGAACTGCTGCCCACCGAGATCCCGCCGAACGTCTACGACGGCCTGAAGGCCAACAAGGCGGTGGAGATCCACGTCTTCGGCCGGCGCGGCCCCGCCCAGGCCAAGTTCAGCCCGATGGAGCTGCGCGAGCTGGACCACTCGCCGAACATCGAGGTCATCGTCGACCCGGAGGACATCGACTACGACGAGGGCTCGATCGAGACCCGGCGCGGCAACAAGCAGGCCGACATGGTCGCCAAGACGCTGGAGAACTGGGCGATCCGCGATGCCGGCGACCGGCCGCACAAGCTGTTCCTGCACTTCTTCGAGTCCCCGGCGGAGATCCTCGGCGAGGACGGCAGGGTCGTCGGCCTGCGCACCGAGCGCACCGCCCTGGACGGCACCGGCAACGTCAAGGGCACCGGCGAGTTCAAGGACTGGGACGTCACGGCGGTCTACCGCGCGGTCGGCTACCTCTCCGAGAAGCTGCCCAAGCTGCCCTGGGACATCGAGTCGGGCACGGTCCCGGACAAGGGCGGCCGGGTCATCGAGGAGGGCGGCGCGCATCTGCAGTCCACCTACGTCACCGGCTGGATCCGGCGCGGCCCCGTCGGCCTGATCGGCCACACCAAGGGCGACGCCAACGAGACCGTCGCCAACCTGCTGGACGACTACGCGAACGGCCGCCTGCACACCCCGGCCGCACCCGAGCCGCAGGCCGTGGACGCCTTCCTCGCCGAGCGCGAGGTCCGCTTCACCACCTGGGAGGGCTGGTACAAGCTGGACGCCGCCGAACGCGCCCTGGGCGAGCCGCAGGGCCGCGAGCGCGTGAAGATCGTCGAACGTGAGGACATGCTGCGCGAGAGCGGGGCGTGAGTCGCGCACGTCAGCGGTGATGAGGGGGCCGGCGCCGGTGCGCCGGCCCCCGCGCACGACGGCGGAGTGCCGAAAAAACCCTGATGGGCCCCCGAAATGGCCCTGTTAGGGTCCAGCCGTGTTCTCCCTCCGTGAGCCCCTGTTCTTCACCCGTCTGCGCGGGGCCCGACGCGTCCTCGTCGCCGGTGCGGGCGGCGGCTTCGACGTCTACGCCGGGCTTCCCCTGGCGCTCGCCCTGCGCTCCGCCGGAAGCGAGGTCCACCTGGCCAACCTGTCCTTCTCCGACCTGTACGGCCTGGGAACCGACCACTGGGTGGCACCGGATGTCGCCGCCGTCCGCCCGGACACCCCGCTGCGCGGCGACTACTTCCCCGAGCGCTCGCTCGCCCAGTGGCTGCGGGCGCAGGGTCTGCCGCACACCGTGTACGCCTTTCCCCTCACCGGTGTCGAGCCGCTGCGCGCCGCCTACCGGGAGCTGGCCGGACACCTGGGCGGGCTGGACGCGGTGGTGCTGGTCGACGGCGGGACCGACATCCTGATGCGGGGCGACGAGCACGGGCTCGGCACGCCCGAGGAGGACATGGCGAGCCTGGCCGCCGTCGCGGGCCTGGAGGAGGTCCCGCACCGGCTGGTGGCCTGCCTGGGTTACGGGGTGGACGCCTATCACGGCGTCAACCACTCGCTGGTGCTGGAGAACCTGGCCGCCCTGGACCGCGCGGGCGGCTATCTGGGCGCCTTCTCGCTTCCCCGGGACAGCGCCGAGGGCGCCGCCTATCTCGACGCGGTGGCCCACGCCCAGCGCTGCCACGCCGGTCACCCGAGCATCGTGCACGGGTCCGTCGCCGCCGCGGTGCGCGGTGACTTCGGCGATGTGCGGTTCACCGAACGCACCCGGGGCAGCGAGCTGTTCGTCAACCCGCTGATGAGCCTGTACTTCTGCGTGGACCTGCCCGCTCTGGCCGACGCCAACCTCTACCTGGACCGGCTGGCCGGCACCGTCCTGATGCGCCAGGTCAGCTCGGCCATCGCCGGCTTCCGCGAGGAGCTGCCCCGCCAGCGCCCGCCCCGGGCGTTCCCGCACTAGTCCGGCACGGACTGATCGAGCAGAGGCTCCCGGAGCATGATGTGGGCATGAAGATTCCCGACCGACGGATCGAACTGTTCACCGGCGCCGGCAGCGAGCACCGGTTCAGCGGCCCCGCGACCGGTGACGAGCGGAGCATGCTGGTGGCGATGCTGGACGCCCAGCGCGCCACCCTCAAGCTGAAGTGCTCAGGTCTCGGGCCGGAGTTGGCCCGGCGGTCCGTGTCCCCGTCCTCGCTGTCCCTGCTCGGCCTCGTCCGACACCTGGCCGACGTGGAGCGCCGCTGGTTCCGGGCGGTGCTCGCCGGGCAGGACGTGGAGCTGCGCTTCTCCTCCCCGCAGGACCCGGAGGGCGACTTCGACGGCGCGGCCCCCGATCCCGAGGTCGTCGCGGCGTCCTGGGAGGCCTGGCACGCCGAAGTCGCCTTCGCGGAGGCGTTCGTCGCCGAGGCCGCGGATCTAGGCATCGAGGGCCACGACGCCTGGCGGGGCACGGTCTCCCTGCGCTGGGTGCTCGTCCACATGATCGAGGAGTACGCCCGTCACAACGGGCACGCCGACCTGATCCGCGAACGGATCGACGGCGCCGTAGGGGTGTGACCGGCCCGGTATGCGCCGCTTGCGGGCACAACTCCCTTCATGTGCGGTCGAGTTACACGGCCGCAGGGTGAACGGGGCCCGCCCCTAAGCGGATGGACGGGCGGGCCCCGTTCGCCGGACCATTCTGCGGGCCACGCGGTGACGCGACCACGTGTGAACGACAGCCGCGCGACGCGCGCTGCACGCACCCCGGGTGCACGGCGCGCGCCTGGGCGCGAGAGCGTGGGCGGCGGGCCGACTGTGCGCGAGGGCGCGGTGGGAGCGGCGCGTCGCCTGTACGCCAGGCAGCGAAGGGGGCGGAAGGCGGCCTGCACTCGGAGGCACACGA
>NZ_JBEYEY010000010.1:0-54347 GCF_040703635.1 Streptomyces sp. NPDC007189 | reverse complement strand
AAGGAGGCGGAACGCGGCCTGCACTCGGAGGCACACGAAGGAGGCGGAACGCGGCCTGCACTCGGAGGCACACGAAGGAGGCGGAACGCGGCCTGCACTCGGAGGCACACGAAGGAGGCGGAACGCGGCCTGCGCTCGGGGCACGCGGAGGGGGCACGCGCCGCCTGTGCGCGAGCGTGCGCCCAGGAGGCGCCACGCCGCATGTGCGCCAGGACGCGCGGAGGGGGCGGAGTAAGCGGCCCGTGTCCGGGCATGCGACCAGGGCGACGCGCCGCCGTCGGGGCCGGGCGACCGGCCGTCGGCCGAGCGGTGATACTGGAAGGCGCATCCGCCCCCATCAGCAGATTGGCCCATGTCGAACTCCACCACCGACCGCGCCACCGTCCCGCAGACCCTGTGGGCGGCCCGCGGCCGTCACACCGGTCCCGCCCCCGAGGAGGTCGTCCGCCGCACCCTGCGCCGGCACAAGGACAGCGGCGACATCGACGACTTCACCGAACCCCCCGTGCCCGAGGAGGAGCAGCGGCGGGTCTTCGAGGCCCGCTGGCGGGTCGCCGGCACGGTCACCGTGCGGGCCCGGCTCACGCTCGTGGCCCGGGAGGCCGGGCCGCAGGGGCACGAGTGGCGGCTCGTCGCGGAGGCGGAGCGCCCGTGGGACGAGGCCTGGCCCTCGCCGGCGACGCTGTTCTGGCCCGAGGGCGCGGTGGGCGAGGACGGCTCCTGGGACCATCACGCCACGGCCGCCGGGCTGCGGTTCCGGCAGGTCAACCCGCTTCCCGCGGACGACAAGGAGATGCGGCGCAGGCTGCGGGACGCGGCCCGCGAGGCGTGGTGCGTCAACGTCGTCGTGCACGAGGCGATGACCCCGGACGAGCGGGGCAAGCTGCCGCTGGCCCGGCTGCTGCCGCCCGGACTGAGGCACCGCGTGGTGGAGCACCGGGCCGCGCCGCACCAGTTCCGCGCCGTCAACTGGGCGCTGAAGGACCTCGGTGTCGAGGCCCCGCGCGGCGGCGCGGTACTGCTGCCTCCGGACCCGGCCCCGGAGGGCTACGACAGCAGCGAGCACACCGTCCGCAACGTCTTCCTGGACGGCTCCGAGCCCGCCGAGCTGCTCGCGGCCCTGCGGCACTACGTCGCGCTGCCCCGGCCGCTGCCCCGGGAGGTCGGGGAGGCGCTGACCGACCTGCGCGAGAACTGGACCCTGATGACCCTCCAGGAAGAGCTGGAGCGGGAGCGGCAGCTGGTCGCCCGGTACGCCGAGGCGCTGGACGCCATGACGAAATCCCGTGACCTGTACAAGGAGGCCGCCGAACAGGCGCTGGAGGCCCTCGCCGCGTACCGCGACGTACCCCCGCCGGTCCTGCCGCAGCAGCGGCCCGACGGCCGGACCCCGGGGGGTACGCTGCAGCAGCTGACCCGGACGTTCGAGCGGCTGAAGTTCACGGCCAAGGGCCGGCGGCATCAGGCGCCCGCCGCGCAGGGCCCGGCCGAGGGTGCGGCGTACGGCACCCCCGGCGTGCCGGAGCCGGAGGGGTCCGCGGCGGCGAGCGGCGGGACGCCGGCCACGGGCGGCGACGGCATGGACCGGGCGTCGTAACCGCCATGGACACCACGACCACCCTGCTGGTGACCGGCGCCGTCGTGGCGGCGGCCCTGCTCGCCGTCGCCCTCGTCCTGCTGGTGCGGCTGGTGCGCACCCGGCGCACGCTGCGGCGCGCCGGGCTGCCGACGGGCCCGCGCTGGGTGTTCTGGGGCGCGGTCGCCTACCTGCTGCTCCCCACCGACCTGCTGCCCGACCCCATATACCTGGACGACATCGCGGTCCTGCTGCTCGCCCTGCGCAGCCTGCGCACCCCCCGCCCGCTGCCGCCGGACGCCACGGAGTCCTGAACACCCCGGCACTGGCCTCACCACGCGCGTTCACCGTGGCCGCCTGGGCGTTCGGACGCGGCGCCGAACGGACCGCATCCCACGGGCCCGGCCACCTGAGCCAACCGCCGGTCGCCTGAGAAGGCCGCCGTGTCCGCGGCCCGGGCGTCGTACCGCCCACCCGGCCCTTTCCTACCGCCCACCCGGCCGTCTCTCCCGGCTCCCCCGCCCCCGCGGGTGCGTCGCGCGGCTCGCTGGCGCATTCTTGCTGTGTCATCCCACCCGACAGGCGCACGGGACAAGGCAGGGACGATGACCGGCAGCGGTGGCGAGCGGACGGGCCGTACGCGGGCCCGGCTGGCCAAGCTGCTGGCCGGTACCGCGACCGGGGCGATCGACGTGGCCGGCGGCCGGGTGGCGGGCGTGTACCTGCGCTCGCGCTCCCCGGGGCTGCTGCGCCTGGCGGTGCTCTCCGGACTCCCGGGGCCGCTGTTCCGGCCCTGGTGGCGGCTGCACGTCGACCGTCCCTTCCCCGTCGCCGACGCCTACCGCCTCGGCGTGCCGGTGGTGCTGGCGGACGCCACCGAGACGGTGCGCCGGTATCCGCAGTTCGCGGCGATGCTGCCCTTCCCCTTCGGGTCGGTGCACATGCCGGTGCCGGGCGGCAGCGAGCCGCTCGGGGTTCTGACGGTGCTGCGTCCGGCGGTGGCCGACACCGCGGACGAGCCGCTGGACCGGGAGCTGCCGGCCCGGCTGGCCGAAGGGCTGGGCGCCGAGCTGCTCGGACTCGCCGACGGCGATCCGGGCGCGGTGGTCTGGGACGGCGAGCCGCTGTGTGTGCGGCCGCGCGCGACCCGGCCGGCGCAGGCCGTCGTCGCGCGGTTCGACTGGGATCCCCAGACCCGCGCGGTAAGCGCGGACGATCGGCTGCACGCCCTGCTGGGGCTGCGTCCCGGCGGCTTCGACGGGACGGACACGGCGTTCGCGGAGGCGCTGGCCCCGGACGAAGCCCACCTGGTCCTGGGCGCCCTGCTGGACGCCGCCGCCGGGAAGCCGCCCGTCGCGCCGCTGAACCTGCGGGCGCGGGACGGCACACCGCGGCTGCTGGATCTGTGGCCGGCCGGCGAGGACGGGGCGGCGGCTCCGGTCGGCGGGGTGGTGGTCGCCCCCGGCGTCTTCGCGGACGGCGCGGCCGATCCGCTGCCGCAGGGCGTGCTGTGCCTGGACCGGCTGGGGCTGGTCGTGTACGCCAACGAAGCCGCCGCCCGGCTCGCCGGCCGGGGCCGGGAGTCGCTGCTCGGGCGCCCGCTGTGGGAGGCGCTGCCGTGGCTGGCCGGTCCGCCGTGCGACGACCATCTGCGCGGGGCCCTGCTGTCCCCGGAGCCGGTGCACTTCCGTGTGCACAGGCCGGGCGGTGAGAGCGGTACGGGCGACTGGCTCGCCGTGTCGCTGCATCCCGGCGAGGACCTGCTGACGTGCACGCTCGTCCCGGCCGGCCGGATGGACGGGCCGCTGGAGCCGGTCGTGGAGGAGCACGTGCCCTCGGAGGCGGTGGCGGCCGGGCGCGCGCTGACGCCGCTGTACCGGCCGATCTCCCTGGCCGTCGCGCTCACGGACGCGGTGACCGCCCAACAGGTGTCGGCGGTGGTGGTGCAGGAGCTGCTGCCCGCGTTCGGCGGCGGGCGCCTCGCCATCTACCTGCTGCAGGAACGGCATTTCCATCTCGCCTGGGAGAGCGGCTTCCCGCAGGGGTTCCTCGTCCAGTTCGAAGGGGTCGGCCTCGACGCGCACGTGCCCGGTGTGGAGTGCCTGACCACGGGCCGGCCGCTGTTCTTCGAGTCGATGCAGCAGATCGCGGCCGCCTATCCGGGCATTCCGCTGGACGCCGAGGAGGGCGCCCGCGCCTTCCTGCCGCTGATCGCCTCCGGCCGGCCGGTCGGCTCGTGCATCCTCGGTTTCGACCGCTCGCGCCGCTTCGGCGCCGAGGAGCGCACGGTGCTCACCGCGCTCGCCGGGCTGATCGCGCACGCCATGGAGCGGGCGCAGCGCTACGACAGCGAAGCGGCCGTCGCCCGCGGCCTGCAGCAGGCGCTGCTGCCGCACCGGCTGTCCACGCATCCGCTGGTGGAGACCGCGGGCCGGTATCTGCCCGGCACCCAGGGCATGGACGTGGGCGGTGACTGGTACGACGTCGTGGAGGCGGGCGACGGGCTCGCGCTGGTCATCGGCGATGTGCAGGGGCACGGGGTGCAGGCGGCGGCGACCATGGGGCAACTGCGCAGCGCCGTACGGGCGTTCGCGCTGGGCGACCGGCCGCCGGACGAGGTGATGGCGGGCACCAACCGCCTGCTGACCGACCTCGATCCCGGTCAGTTCGCCAGCTGCTGCTATCTGCGCCTCGACCCCGCGACCGGCCGTGCCCGCATCGCCCGCGCCGGGCATCCGCCGCCGCTGCTGCGGTGCCGGGACGGGCAGACCCGGCTGCTGGACGTCCCCGGCGGTGTCGTCCTCGGCGTGGACCCGCACGCCCGGTACCCGGTGGCCGAGCTGCTGCTGGAGCCCGACGAGATCCTCGCCCTCTACACGGACGGTCTGGTGGAGCGGCCGGGCACGGACATCGACGAGGGCATCACCGCGCTGCGGCAGGCGCTCGCCACGGCCGGCGCCGCACGCGGGCGGCGGGGCGGGCGGCTGCTGGCCGGGGTCGCCGACCGGCTCACGGCCGAGGCCCGGCGCGCCACGGACCGCCCCGACGACGTCGCGCTGCTGCTCGCCGCCCGCCGCTCGGCCCCGGTACGCCGCGGCTGATCGCCCCGCGCCGCTCCGATCGGCGCAGTCACCTCGGGCGACGGTCTCGCCCGAGCGCGCCGGGCAGTGTAGACATGGGCACATGGTGCGACTGCCCGGCCGGAATGAGACACGGCCGCCCCGTTCCTTCGGGCCCCCGCGCGCCTCGCAGAGCCGGCCGCCGGGGGACCCGGACGGCAGCGGCGGCAGGCATGGTGTGCTGAGGTCGGTGGTGACCGGGCGCAGCGTCGCCGGACAGGTGTTCCTCCTCCAAGTGGTGATCGTGCTGCTGCTCATCGTCGCGGCGGTGGTGGCACAGGTGCTCCAGGTCCGGCACGACAGCGACCTGGAGGCACAGAACCGTTCCCTCGCGGTCGCCCAGACGTTCGCGAACGCGCCCGGCACGGTCGCCGCGCTGCGCTCCCCGGATCCCACCGCCGTGCTGCAGCCGCGCGCGGAGGCGGCCCGCAAGGCGACCGGCGTGGACTTCATCGTCGTGATGAACACCAAGGGCATCCGCTACACGCACCCGAATCCCGACCGGATCGGCAAGAAGTTCGTCGGCACCATCGCCCCCGCGGTGGCCGGGGGCACGGTCGTCGAGCACGTCACCGGCACGATCGGCCCGCTGGTACAGGTCGTGGTGCCGGTGAAGGACACCTCTGGCACGGTGGTGGGCCTGGTGTCGGCCGGGATCACCACGGCGCACGTGGGCGGGGCCGCCCAGCAGACGCTGCCCCTGCTGCTGACGGCGGCGGCGGTGGCGCTGGCGCTGGCCACCGCGGGCACGGCCCTGGTCAGCAGGCGGCTGCTGCGCCAGACGCACGGCCTCGGGCCGTACGAGATGACCCGGATGTACGAGCACCACGACGCGGTGCTGCACGCGGTCCGCGAGGGTGTGCTGATCGTCGGCGCCGACGGCAGGCTGCTGCTCGCCAACGACGAGGCGCACCGTCTGCTGGGCCTGCCCGAGGACGCCGAGCGGCGCAGCGTGCTGGAGCTGGGGCTCGACGACGAGACGGCCGCGCTGCTGGCCTCCGGCCGGATGGCCACCGACGAGGTGCACCTGGTCAAGGACCGGCTGCTGGCGATCAACCAGCGCCCCACCGATCTGCGCGGCGGCCCGGCCGGCAGTGTCACCACCCTGCGCGACTCCACCGAGCTGCGGGCCCTGTCCGGGCGCGCGGAGGTGGCGCGCGAGCGGCTGAACATGCTGTACGACGCGGGGGTGGGCATCGGCACCAGCCTGGACGTGGCGCGCACCGCCGAGGAACTGGCCGAGCTGGCCGTGCCGCGGTTCGCCGACTTCGTGACCGTGGACCTGTTCGACGCGGTCCTGCAGGGCGAGGAGCCGAAGCCGGGCACCGCGCTGCGCCGCACCGCCTGCGCCGGCATCCGCAAGGACTCCCCGCTGTACCCGGTCGGCGAGCGGATCCGGTTCGTGCCCACCTCGCCGCAGGCCCGCGGCCTGACCACCGGCCAGTCGGTCCTCGAGCCGGTCCTGCGGGACGCGCCCGGCTGGCGCGCTCAGCACCCGGAGCGCACCACCGCGATTCTCCAGTTCGGCATCCACTCGCTGATCACGGTCCCGTTGCGGGCGGGCAACCTCGTGCTGGGCCTGGCGAACTTCTGGCGTGCTCAGAAGCCGCAGCCGTTCGACGCCGAGGACCTGGCGCTCGCCGAGGAGCTGGTCGCGCGGGCGGCGGTGTCCATCGACAACGCCCGCCGGTACACGCGCGAGCACAGCATGGCGGTCACCTTGCAGCGCAGCCTGCTGCCGCGCTCCCTGCCCGAGCAGCGGGCGCTGGACATCGCCTACCGCTATCTGCCGGCGCAGGCCGGGGTGGGCGGCGACTGGTTCGACGTCCTGCCGCTGTCCGGCGCGCGGGTGGCCCTGGTGGTGGGCGACGTGGTGGGGCACGGGCTGCACGCGGCGGCCACCATGGGCCGGCTGCGCACGGCGGTGCACAACTTCTCCGCGCTGGACCTGCCGCCCGACGAACTCCTCGGCCTGCTGGACGAGTTGGTGGGCCGGATCGACCAGGACGAGACCGCCGCCGACGGCTCGGCGGCGATCACCGGCGCGACCTGCCTGTACGCGGTGTACGACCCGGTCTCCCGGTGCTGCAGTGTCGCCCGGGCCGGCCATCCGCCGCCCGCGCTGGTGCATCCCGACGGCCGGGTGGAGTTCCCGGAGGTCCCGGCGGGGCCCCCGCTGGGTCTGGGCGGGCTGCCCTTCGAGACGGCCGAGCTGGAGCTGGCGGAGGACAGCCGGCTGGTGCTGTACACCGACGGGCTGGTGGAGGACCGCGAACGGGACATCGACGTGGGGCTGGAGCTGCTGAGCGACGCGCTGCGCGGCACCGCGGGGGCCTCGCCGGAGGACACCTGCCGTGCGGTGCTGGACCGGCTGCCGGCCCGGCCGAGCGACGACGTCGCGCTGATCGTCGCCCAGACCCGGGGGCTGGGCGACGATCGGGTCGCCCAGTGGCAGGTGCCGTCGGATCCGGCGGCGGTGTCCCAGGTCAGGTCCGCGGTGACCCGGCAGCTCGCCGACTGGGAGCTGGAGGACCTGGTCTTCACGACCGAGCTGATCCTGAGCGAGCTGGTCACCAACGCCATCCGCCACGGGCGCGGCCCGATCGGGGTACGGCTGCTGCGCGACCGCACGCTGATCTGCGAGGTCTCCGACCGCAGCACCACCTCGCCGCATCTGCGGTACGCGGCGACGACCGACGAGGGCGGCCGGGGTCTGTTCCTGGTGGCCCAGCTCGCCGAGCGCTGGGGCACCCGCTACACCCCCGACGGCAAGGTGATCTGGGCGGAGCAGCCGTTGCCGTAGGCGTGCCCGCCTCCCGCCGCGCGGACCACTGCCCGCAAGCGGCGATCGTCGCCGACGTGACGGCCGGCTCCGGGCACGACGAGGGCCCGGCGGACGGCACCATGGCGCCGGTTCGCCGCGTGCGCAGGCCGTCAGGGGGCGCCTGCCACGCGGTGACCGGGCGCGGCTGCGGTCCGCCGGGCCCCGTCCCGGATCGCCGCTTCGCCTGGGCGGCGTACGGCGGTCAGCTCAGCCGCGAGCGCAGCAGCTCCTTGCCCATTTCGGCGCCCTTGCGGCTGTCGGCCTGGGCCTTGCGGAACAGCTCCATGACCGCGTCGTCGTGGTCGCGCTCGGCGTCCTGGATGTACGTCTCCAGGCGAAGGGCGTTGTCCAGGCACGACTCGACGTACCAGATCAGGTCGTAGTTCTTGTCGCGGGTACCCGTGACCCCGCCGGTCTCGCTGGTGCTGGTCATCCGGGGTCTCCTCCTTCTGTCGACCCTGCGTCGTTTCTCCTTGCGGAGACTCCCGGGTACCCGTGCCGCCTGCAGGCACACCGCCCGGCGGTCAGCCGAGGGCGCGGTCGAGGTTGAAGGCGGCACTGATCAGGGACAGATGCGTGAACGCCTGCGGGAAGTTGCCCTGTTGCTCACCGGTACGGCCGATCTCCTCGGCGTACAGGCCGAGGTGGTTGGCGTAGGTGAGCATCTTCTCGAAGGCCAGCCGCGCCTCGTCGAGCCGGCCGGCCCGGACCAGGGCCTCGACGTACCAGAAGGAGCAGATGGAGAAGGTGCCCTCGTCGCCGCGCAGCCCGTCGGGGCTGGTCTGCGGGTCGTAGCGGTAGACGAGGGAGTCGGAGACCAGGTCCTCGGTGAGGGCGTCCAGGGTGGACAGCCACTTGGGGTCGGTGGGCGCGATGAACTTGGCGAGCGGCATCATCAGCAGGGAGGCGTCCAGCACGTCGCCGCCCTCGTACTGCACGAAGGCGCCGCGCCGTTCGGACCAGCCGCGGTCCATGATCCGGCGGTAGATCGTGTCGCGGACCTGTCCCCAGCGGAGCAGGTCGGCGGGCAGTCCCCGGCGGCGGGCGAGGCGCATGGCCCGCTCGATCGCCACCCAGCACATGAGCCGCGAGTAGGTGAAGTTCCTGCGGCCGCCGCGGGTCTCCCACACGCCCTCGTCCGGCTGGTCCCAGTGCCCGCACACCCAGTCCACCAGGCGGCACACGTCGTCCCACTGGCCGCTGGAGATCGGCTCGGCCCACTTGTCGTAGAGGTAGATCGAGTCGATGAGGGCGCCGTAGATGTCCAGCTGGAGCTGGCCGGCGGCGGCGTTGCCGACGCGGACCGGGGCGGAGCCGAGATGGCCCTCCAGGTGCGGCAGCACCCGCTCGGGCAGGTCGGCGCGGCCGTCGATGCCGTACATGATCTGCAGCGGCGCGCAGCCGTCCGTGGTGTCGCAGGGGCTGACGTGCGTGGTCAGGAAGCGCATGAAGGCCTCGGCCTCACCGGTGAAGCCGAGCCGGAGCAGCGCGTACACGGCGAAGGCGGCGTCGCGCACCCAGACATAGCGGTAGTCCCAGTTGCGTTCCCCGCCGAGCTGCTCGGGCAGGCTGGTGGTGGGGGCGGCGACGATGGCGCCGGTCGGCGCGTAGGTGAGCAGTTTCAGGGTCAGGGCGGAGCGGTGCACCATCTCGCGCCAGCGGCCCCGGTAGCGGGACTGGTGCAGCCAGCGCCGCCAGTAGGCGACCGTGGCGTTGAACGCGTGCTCGGCCTCGATCAGGGCGCAGCCGCGGGGAGCCACCTCGCCGCCGACCCGGTCGAGGGCGAACACGGCCGTCTCGCCCTCGCCGAGCTTGAAGTCGGCGCGCACGTCGGCGCCGTCGCACTCCACGTCGGCGGTGGAGGTCAGCGCCAGCGCCTCGTGGGCGGACTCGAAGACGGTGGTGCCGGCGAGGGTGCGCACGGTGTGGGGGTCCGCGCCGTACCCGAACCGCGGGGCGACCAGCACCCGGAACGGGACGGTGCCGCGCACGCAGACCACGCGCCGGATCAGCCGGTGCCGGCCCGCCTCGCCCGGACCGTCGGAGGTCACCGGCATGAAGTCCTGCACCTCGCCCACGCCGTCCTCGGTGAAGAACCGGGTGATCAGCACGTTGGTGTCGGGGAAGTAGAACTGCTTGGTGCGCGCGGGCACGGTGGCGGACAGCTCGAAGCGGCCGCCGCGGTCGGCGTCGAGGATGGCCGCGAAGACGCTGGGCGCGTCGAAGGACGGACAGCAGTACCAGTCGATCGTGCCGTTCGAGCCGACCAGGGCCACACTGCGCAGGTCGCCGATGAGTCCGTGCTCGGCGATCGGCAGAAAGCGGGAACGGAGGCGGGCCTCCGCGGGAAACGGGGTCTCGGCCATGTGCGGCCTCCCGGTGAGCGGTGCGAGATGTTTTCCAGCTTAGGAGCGAGTGGTCTCCGGTGGCGTGGGAAGGCGCTGCGGGGAATGGTGAGAGTGTGCCCCGTTTGGCGGCACCGGCGCGGATGCGGTCATCCGGACCGAGGAGGAGGCATCATGTCGACCATCAAGCCCGAGGAATCCCGGTCGTCCGAGGACCACTGCACCCCGGACGCCCTGCTCCACTCCGCTCCCTCCAGGGACGTCACCCCGGAGGACCTGGTGATGGCGGCGGGCAGGGACGTCACTCCGAAGAACCTCGAGTGGGCCCGCCGCAAGATGGAGAAGGAGGGCCCGACAGCCATCGAGAGGCTGATGCCGTAGGGCGGTCCGGGGAACAGGAACAAACGGGGGTCCATACCAGGGGCAGGGCGGGCCGTCCGGAGGGCGCCCGCCCGGATCAGGCGCGCCGGAACGGCCTCGGGAACCTGTGAGCGCAACGGCACCCACCGTCACCGGGTACGGCCGCTTCATCCGACTCGGGCGGCAACCGCCGTACCATCCAGCCGATTTGGGCGGCGGCGATCCCTTCCGGAGCGGACCGGAGGGCTGACAGACTCCCGAGGGTGCCCGACTTCGACTTCGACATGCTCGTCATCGGATCCGGACCCGGTGGTCAGAAGGCCGCCATCGCCGCGGCCAAGCTGGGCCGCCGGGTCGCCGTCGTCGACCGCCCCGACATGCTCGGCGGGGTCTCCCTGCACACCGGGACCATCCCCTCCAAGACCCTGCGCGAGGCGGTCCTGTACCTGACCGGCCTCACTCAGCGCGATCTGTACGGGCAGAGCTACCGGCTGAAGGACGACATCACCGTCGCCGACCTGACCGCGCGCACCCGGCACGTGGTCGGCCGCGAGGTCGACGTGGTGCGCAGCCAGCTGGCCCGCAACCAGGTGACCGTCTACTCCGGCACGGCCCGCTTCGCCGACCCGCACACCGTCGCGCTGTCCGAACTCTCCGGCCGCGAACGGCTGGTGAGCGCGGAGCACGTCGTCATCGCCACCGGCACCCGGCCGGCCCGCCCGGACACCGTCGAGTTCGACGGCCGGACCATCATGGACTCCGACAACGTGCTGACGCTGGAGCGGGTGCCGCGGTCCATGGTGATCGTGGGGGCCGGCGTGATCGGGATGGAGTACGCCTCCATGTTCGCCGCGCTGGGCAGCAAGGTGACCGTGGTGGAGAAGCGTCCCGGCATGCTGGACCTGTGCGACGTGGAGATCGTGGAGTCGCTCAAGTACCACCTGCGGGACCTCGCCGTCACCTTCCGGTTCGGCGAGACCGTGGCCGCCGTCGAACGCCATCCGCGGGGCACGCTGACCGTGCTGGAGAGCGGCAAGAAGATCCCCGCGGACACCGTGATGTACTCGGCGGGCCGGCAGGGTCTCACCAAGGAACTCGACCTTCCCCGCGCCGGGTTGGCGGCCGATGCGCGGGGCCGGATCAAGGTGGACGAGAACTACCGCACCGAGGTACCGCACATCTACGCCGTCGGTGACGTCATCGGCTTCCCGGCGCTCGCGGCGACCTCGATGGAGCAGGGCCGGGCCGCCGCCTACCACGCGTGCGGGGAGCCGGCGGGGCGGATGCACCAGCTGCAGCCGATCGGGATCTACACCATCCCGGAGATCAGCTTCGTCGGGCGGACCGAGGACCAGCTGACCGAGGACCGGGTGCCGTTCGAGGTCGGCGTGGCCCGGTACCGGGAGCTGGCCCGGGGACAGATCATCGGCGACTCGCACGGCATGCTGAAGCTGCTCGTCTCTCCCGTGGACCGCACGCTGCTGGGGGTGCACTGCTTCGGCTCCGGGGCGACGGAACTGATCCACATCGGGCAGTCCGTGATGGGGTGCGGAGGCACCGTGGACTATCTGGTCAACGCGGTGTTCAACTATCCGACGCTGGCCGAGTCGTACAAGGTCGCGGCGCTGGACGCCACGAACCGCCTCCGGCAGATCGACCGCTTGGACTAGCTGCGTCGCGCCCGGCGGCGCAGCCGCACGTCGGCGGGCAGGCTCAGGTCTCTTCCTCCACCACGTGCACCGCGGCCTCTTCCGCGCCCGCGGCTCCGCCGTCGATGCCGACGTCCCGGGCGACCTCTTCCTTCGTGGTGTCGGTGTGCGCGCCCTCGTCGGGAGCGACCAGGCGGCCCGCCCGTGATCCGCCCGCCTCGGGGTCGACCGGCTCGCCCTCGCCGCCGGGCAGGTCGCCGATGTCGTCGCCGGCCGGCGGCTGCGCGTCGGGGACTTCCTGGGCGAGGCGTTCGTCCAGGGTCTCCCCCGCGTGCTGCTCGGCGGCGGTGGTGCCCTGCTTGGTGACGCCCAGGGGGCGTTCCGGCGGGGAGTAGCCCTCGTCGAGGACGTCGTCGTAGGTGCGCTCGTCCACCGCGTCCTGCAGGTCCAGGGGGCCGGCGTCCTCCTGTTCCTCGTTGGTTCCGGTGGGCTGGTAGGCGTCGTCCGCCATCGGGGTCTGCTCCGGCTGCTGGTCGCTCATGGTCGCCTCCCTCGTTGTTCGCGGGCGGTCCCCGTCCGCGTTTCCCGGGAGCCGGGCGGCTAACCCCGTCGGGCGGCGATCGGCTCAGTCGGCGGACTGTTCGGCCAGTCCCGCCGACCACTTCTCCTCGATGCGGCCCGCCTTCCACACGAGCAGGGCGATCGCCCAGGTGGCGAAGAACAGGCCGACGATGACGAAGCCGACGACGTTGAGGTCGAGGCCGGAGATCCAGTCCCAGAAGGCGCCGTGCAGACCGAGCTTGTCGGCGAGCAGGCCGAGGAGTTCGACGGTGCCGATGATCAGGGCGACGGCGATGGACAGGCCGGTGATGGTGAGGTTGTAGTAGACCTTGCGGACCGGCTTGGAGAACGCCCACTCGTAGGCGAAGTTCATGAACGAGCCGTCGATGGTGTCCAGCAGGGACATGCCCGCGGCGAAGAGCACCGGCAGGCACAGGATGGCGTACCAGGGCAGGCCGGAGGCGGCGCCGGAGCCGGCGAGGACCAGCAGGGCGATCTCGGTGGCGGTATCGAAGCCGAGGCCGAACAGCAGGCCCAGCGGGTACATCTGCCACGGCTTGCTGATCGAGCCGGTGACCCGGCCGAGCAGCCGGTTCATGAAGCCGCGGTTGTTCAGCTGCGCCTCGAGTGCGGCCTCGTCGTAGGCGCCGGAGCGCATCTGCCGGAAGACCTTCCAGATGCCGGCGAGGATCACGAGGTTGATGCCGGCGATGAGGTAGAGGAAGGCGCCGGAGACGGTCGTACCGATCAGGCCGGTGACCTCGTGCAGGTGCGAGCCGTCGTCGCGGACCGGTCCGGCCAGGGTCTTCAGGCCGAGCGAGAGCAGCAGGGAGAGGCCGAAGACGATGCTGGAGTGGCCGAGGGAGAACCAGAAGCCGACCGACAGCGGCCGCTGTCCCTCGCCCATCAGCTTGCGGGTGGTGTTGTCGATCGCCGCGATGTGGTCGGCGTCGAAGGCGTGCCGCATGCCGAGGGTGTAGGCGGTGACGCCGATGCCGATGCCGAAGGTCTGGGTGCCGACGCTGAAATGCTGGGGCGCGATGACGCCGACCAGGGTCCCCCAGCCGATGATGTGCAGGGCGAGCACGAAGGCCGCCATCCCGCCGACCCTCGTCCACTCCTGCCGCGTCATGGAGGCGCGGACGCGGTGCCAGGCCGAGCGCGTGGCGTCGGCCTGGGCGGGCAGGGACGGAGCGGAACCGGGGGCGGCCGTCATCGGGTGGGTCTTCCTTCACGGGTGCGGGTACGGCTGCACAGCACAGCCTTGTGCTATCCAACCGTAACTGCAACCTATACGCAATAAGGCGGCGGCGTCAGGCGGTGAACATGCCCCGCCCCAGCCAGTCCCCGCCGTCCCGGACCCCGGGCAGGGCGAAGAAGTAGCCGCCGCCCGTCGGGGAGATGTAGTCCACCAGCGGCTCGTCGATCAGCCGGGTCTGCACCGCCTCGAACTGGCGCTTGACGTCCTGCTGGTAGCAGCAGAAGACCAGGCCCATGTCGAGGTTGCCGACGTTGTCCACGCCGCGGTCGTAGTTGTAGCCGCGGCGCAGGATGCGGGAGCCGTCGGTCTCGGGCTTACGCGGGTTGGCGAGGCGGATGTGGGCGTCCAGGGGGATCGCGGTGCCGTGCGGGTCCTTGGCGTAGTTGGGGACGTCGGTCTCCTTCGCGCCGTCGAGCGGGGCGCCGGTGTCCTTGCGGCGGCCGAACATCTTCTCCTGCTCGGTGAGCGAGACCCGGTCCCAGAACTCGACCAGCATCCGGATGATCCGGATGACCTGGTAGCTGCCGCCCTTGGTCCAGGCGGGCTCGCCCTGGCCGTCGCCGACCCAGATCAGCTTGTTCGTCTCGCGCGCCGAGGTGACGTCGGGGTTGGCGATGCCGTCCTTGAAGCCGAGCAGGTTCCGCTGGGCGCCGGTGGGGCGCGGGGCGTTCTGGAAGCCGTCGATGCGCCACTTGATCTGCATGCCGCCGCGCGTGTGCCGGGCTATGTCGCGCAGCGCGTGCAGCACGGTGTCCGTGCTCTGGGCGCAGATCTGCAGGGACAGGTCGCCGTGGCACTCGGCCGGGTTCAGGTTGTCGTTGGGGAAGGTCCGCATCGGGGACAGCCGGGCCGGCCTGGCCTTGGCGAGGCCGTAGCGGTCGTCGAAGAGGGAGGCGCCGACGCCGACGGTGACGGTCAGGCCGTCCGAGGGGACCTCGGGGCCGAGGATGCCGTTGTCGGAGGGCGGCGCGCCGACGCCCAGGTCGGTGGGGCTGCCACCGGAGGTGAGGAAGCGGGCCCGCTCGGTGATCGTCTTCAGCAGGTCGATCAGGCCCTTGCGGTCGTCGGCGATGACGTTCAGCGAGACGAACGTGGCGGCGGCCGGCGCCGGGGTGATGATGCCGGCCTGGTGGGCGCCGTGGAAGTGGACCTTGGCCGAGCCGTCCGGGCCGCTGCTCTGGGCCTGGGCCGTGCCGCCGGCCTCGCCGAGGGCGAAGCCGCCGCCGGCCAGGACCGCTCCGGCGGCGCCGGCGCCCAGCGCGGTCCGCACGAAGGAGCGGCGGGCGGGCCCGACGGGGCAGGCCGACGGTTCGGCAGTGGACATGGCGGGGTTCCCTTCGGGGTGTTCGCAGGTCGGGTGCTGGTGGGCCATCAGGCGGACTTCCGGATCTCGAGCAGGTCCGGGACGGGGGCGAGGTCTTCCAGCAGCTGGCCGGTGGCGCCGTCGAGCCGCTGCTTGTCGGCGGCGGCGAGCTTGTCGACGGGCGTCCAGTCGGCGCCGTGGTGGGCGGCGTCCAGGAGCTTCTGCACGCGGGCGACGTCCGCGTCGACGGCCGGCAGGAGCTTGGGCGCGCGCCGGGTGAGCAGCGGCTTGAGGACGGTGAGCAGTTCCCGGGTGCCGGTGAGGTTGGCGTCGGCGGTGGCGAGGTTCGTGCCGCTGCCCTCGTCGGTGTCGCCGGTCAGCTCGAACTGGAGGGTGTTCTCCAGGATCTCGTGCGCGCGCAGCGGCAGGTCGCCGGGGTCGAAGTCCTGGGTCGGGAAGGCCTTGCGCAGCCCTTCGGCGTCCGTGGCGAGCTGCCGCGCAGGGCCGGTCAGGTCCTTGGCGGACTGGCCGTGCCACAGGCCGTACTCGAGGCGGAGGAAGCCGGTGAAGCCCTTGTCCCGCTCGCCGTCCGGCAGACCGTCGGCGCGGCCGTCGATCTTCTTGTCGTAGTCCTCGAAGGTGCCGTAGGCGGCGCCGAGGGAGGCGTAGGTGCGGTGGGCGGTGAGCCAGTCGGTGCGGGCCTTGCCGAGGTGGTGGTGCTCGATGTCGACGTCGAGGGTGCGGGTCTGGGCGACCAGGGTGTCCAGCCCCTGCTCGACGTACGACTTGTACGCCTTCAGGGGGGCGGCGAGGTCCTGCTCGGAGACGGGGACGACCGGCGTGGCGGCGCCGCCGCCGCTGACGGTGACCGCCTTGGAGGTGACGGCCTTGCCGCCGGTGGGGACGCAGCGCCAGGCGTAGCTGCCGCCGGCGACGGTGGCGACCAGGTCGCGGGTGGTGCCGGGGGCGAGGCCCTCGATCTCGCCGTAGACCGCGCTGGTCGCCGGGTCTATGAGGTAGACCTCGGAGGTCTTGTCGCCGGTGTTGTGCATCTGGAAGGTCTGCCGGCCGGGCTTGGGCGCGGTGAAGCCCTTGCCGCACTCGGTCTCGGAGACCGCGACCGTCTGGTCGCCGGCGGGCTTGGGCCGGGAGACGGCGACGACGAGTCCGGCGACCACGGCGGGTACGGCGACCACGGCCGCCGGCACCACCCACACCGGGCGGCGCCGCTCGGGCCGGCCAGACTTCGGGTCCCGGGCGGGGCGTTCCTTCGCCTGCTTCGGTGCGGTGGCCCGCACGCCGCGCACGAACAGCGTCATCACGACGGCCAAGTAGCCGGCGTAGGCCACCACCTGCAGCCAGGTCATGGTCGGGGTGAGGTTGAAGACGCCCTGGATGAGGGTGCTGTACCAGGAGCCGGCGTCGACGCTGCTCGCGAGGTCGACCGCGTAGGCGGTCTTGCCGGGGAGCACGCCGCCCTCCTGGAGGTCGCGCAGGCCGTAGCCGAGCACGCCGGCGGCGATGACGATCAGGACGGCGCCGGTGGCGGTGAAGAACTTCGTCAGGTTGATCTTCAGCACGCGCCGGTACAGGCCCCAGCACAGGCCGGCCGCGAGGACGAGGCCGATGCCGGCGCCGGTCAGCGGCCCGGCCGACTCGCCGGCCGCCTGTGCGGTGGTCCACAGGAACAGGGCGGTCTCCAGGCCCTCACGGCCGACCGCGAGGAAGGAGGTGAGGATCAGCACACCGGAGCCCATGGCGAGGGCGCCGGTCACCTTCTCCTTCAGCTCGCCGGACAGGCTGCGGGCCGAGCGGCGCATCCAGAACACCATGGCGGTGACGAACGCGACGGCGATCACGCTGAGGGTGCCGCCGAAGGCCTCCTGGGCGGTCTGCGGCATGGAGGCGGCGGTGAAGGTGAGCACCGCGCCGAAGCTCATCGCCACGGCGACGGCGGCGAGGACACCGGTCCACACCTGGGGCAGCCGGGAGCGCGCCTCGGCCCGCACCAGGGTGGCGATGAGGATGGAGACGATGAGTCCGGCTTCCAGTCCCTCCCTGAGTCCGATCAGGAAACTCGGAAACGCGTCGTCCCACATGCCCTGCTGCCCTCCCTGTTAGTTAGTGAAGGCATGCCTTACCTTCGCGGACCATCATGACCAGGACCATGTAGTCGGCCGGTCATAAAGAGGCAATGGGAAAGCAAAGTCCGGGAACCTTCGCCACTCGCCGTTCGTCTACAGCCCGGTCGACCGTCTACAAATGTGTAGTCGGATCTTGTCGAGGCAAGTCGAAGGAAAGGGCGTACGGCGATGGCCACTCCCCCACATCTGGCGTCGCAGCTCGCGGTCAACGTGCTCGACGCCCATTCGCTGCTCGCCGCCTTCGGCGTGCTCGGCGTCGGCGTCGTGCTCTTCGCGGAGACCGGGCTGCTGATCGGGTTCTTCCTGCCCGGCGACTCCCTGCTGTTCACCGCGGGGCTGCTGTGCACGGGCACGTCCGCCGGCGGGGTGCGCCTGTCGCTCGGGCCGCTGCTGGTGACGGCGGCCGTCGGCGCGCTCGCCGGCTCGCAGTGCGGGTTCCTGATCGGCCGGAAGGCGGGCGGCGCGCTGCTCGCCCGCAGCCGGTCGGCCAAGCTGCGCGAGGGCGCACAGCGCGCCGAGGAGCTGCTGGAGCGGTACGGCTACGCCAAGGCGATCGTGCTGGCCCGCTTCATCCCGGTGGTGCGCACGGTGCTGAACCCTCTGGCGGGGGCCCTCGAGGTGCCGGCCCGCACCTTCACCTTCTGGCAGGTAGCGAGCGGCCTGGTGTGGAGCCTCGGTCTCATCCTCGCGGGGTACGCGCTGGGCTCCTCGATCCCGAACGTCGACAAGTACCTGCTGCCGTTGATCGCGCTGATCGTCGTCCTCTCCCTGCTGCCGCTCGCCGCCGAGGTACTGCGCTCCCGCAGGGCGGCCCGGGAGACCCGATGACGCCGCTCGCTCTGTCCGGCTCGTCGGTCGACGGGCCGCTCTACCTCGACGTGGTGGACCTCGCCCACCGCTCCCCCGGCTGGCTGGACGACACGATCGCCGTGTGGTCGGCGTACGGTCTGGCGGTGTTCGCGCTGCTCATGCTCGCGGGCTGGTGGCGGGCCCGCCGCGACGGGGCAGGCGCGGCCATGACGGCGCTGGCCGTGCCGGTGGCGGTGGTGGCGGCGTTCGGCGTGAACAGCCTCGTCAAGCCGCTGGTCGCCGAGGACCGGCCGTGCCGCCGTCTGGCCTTCCGCACGCTGGAGGCCTGTCCGGCGCGCGGCGACTGGGCGTTCCCCAGCAATCACACGGCGGTCGCCTGCGCCGCCGCGGTCGCCCTGTTCTTCGTCTCGCGGCGGCTGGGCGCCGTCGCCTCGGTGTGCGCGGTCGCGATGGCCGCCTCCCGGGTGTGGGTCGGGGTGCACTATCCGCACGACGTCGTGGCGGGGGCGGTGCTCGGCGCACTGGTCGGCTGCCTGGCCATGATCCTGCTCCGGCGCCTGCAGGCCGGACCGGTGGAACGGCTGGCGGAGACCTGGCTGCGACCGCTGCTGGTCTCGGGAGCCCCGTGAGGTTCAGGAGCCTCGCCGGGCCGGCGGGCGCGGCCGCCCTGGGCGCCTGGGCGGCGTTCGGGGTGCTGGCCGCGGTGGTGGCGCACGACCACGGGCCGCTGTACCTGGACCAGGGCCTGCTGTCCTGGTCCGTGGGGGACCGCCCGCCGGTGGCGGTGGCGGTGGCCCGCGGGCTGACCGACACGGGCACGGGCGTGGTGCCGTACGTCCTGGTGGTCCTGGCCGGGCTGGTCGCGGGACGCACCGCGCGGCAGCGGCTGGTGGCCGTGCTGCTCGGCGCGCTCTGCCTGGGCGCCGGGCAGGCGCTGCGGTACGGCGTGATGGAGCTGGTCGCCAGGGCCCGGCCGCCGCAGTACGACTGGCAGACCGAGGCCTCCGGCTGGTCGTTCCCCTCCGGTCACACCACCACGGCCGCGCTGACCGCCGGTCTGCTGATCACAGCCCTGTGCCTGGGCGCGCCACGCGGCCGGGCGGTGCTGTGCCCGCTGGTCGCGTGCTGGGGGGCGGGGGTCGGGCTGACCCGGGTCTTCCTGGGCGTGCACTGGTTCACCGATGTCCTCGGCGGCTGGCTCTTCGCCGTCGGCTGGCTCGGTGTCTTCGTCCTCGCGGCGGCCCGGTGGCTGCCCGTGTCCCACCCGGACGACGCGGCCGGCGAGCCGGTGGAAACAGACGCGCCCCGGGATCCTCGTCGCCGAGGGTGAGCACGCCCGGCGTGAGTGCGGGCAGGTCAGGGCGTGGCGTGAGGGCCGTCCGGCTGGGCGGTGCGTCGTTCGACCATCTCCCGGCTCAGGTCCCCGGTCTCCGCCTCCGGCAGCCGCTCGAAGCCGTCTGCGGTGATGACGCAGACGACCGGGAAGATACGGCGGTTCAGGTCGGGCCCGCCGGTGGCCGAGTCGTCGTCCGCCGCGTCGTACAGCGCCTGGAGCGCGGCGAGGGCCGCCTCGCGCCGGGTGAGGTCCGGCCGGTAGAGCTTCTTCAGGGCGCCCCGTGCGTACGGGGAGCCGGAGCCCTCGGCGTAGAAGTCCCGTTTCTCGTACAGGCCGCCCGCGGCGTCGAAGCCGAAGATGCGGCCGCGTCCGCCGTCGGGCGCGGTGACGTCGTACCCGGCGAGCAGCGGGACGACGGCGAGGCCCTGCATGGCCTGGGCGAGGTTCTGCCGGATCATGGCCGCGAGCCGGGTCGCCTTGCCGGCCAGGGTCATGGGCGTGCCCTCGATCTTCTCGAAGTGCGTCAGCTCCACCTGGTAGAGCCGCACCATGTCGAGGGCGAGACCGACGGTCCCGGCGAAGGCGACGGCCGTGAAGTCGTCGGCGGGGTGCACCTTCACCAGGTCGCGCTGGGCGATGAGATGGCCCATGGTGGCCCGCCGGTCGCCGGCGATCAGCACGCCGTCGCGGTAGGTCAGGGCGAGCACCGTGGTGCCGTGCGGGAAAGCGCCGGGCGCCATCCGTATGCCGCCGGGCAGCGCGGGCGTCGTGGGCAGCAGGCCGGGGCGGTGCGCGGCCAGGAACTCGGTGAAGGACGACGTCCCCGGCGTGAAGAACGCCTCGCTCGGCAGCCCCGCTGCGTCGTTCCCCGGCATGGCTCTCCCCCTCCTGTACGGCACCCGACACCCGAGTCCTACCTGCGGCGGGCGCGCGGGAAACTCCCCGCCCTCACAGGGCCTTGCGCCGCACCAGCACCCCGAGGACCAGCAGGCCCGGCAGCAGGGGCAGCCACACCGTCAGCAGCCGGTAGCCGAGCACGGCGGAGGCCGCGGCCGCGCCGGGTGCGCCGGAGAGAGTGAGGGCGAACACGAGCGCCGCGTCCAGGGAGCCGAGGCCGCCCGGGGTGGGCAGCAGGGCCGCCGCGCTGCTCGCGGCGAGGTAGAGCAGGGCCACCTGGAGCGGGGGCAGCGGCAGTCCGACCGCCCGCGTGACGGAGATCAGCACCAGCGAGTGCAGCGCGGCGAAGGCGAGGGAGCCGCCCCACAGGGCCGCGGCCCTGGCCGGGCTGGTGTGCAGGGCGCGGAGGTCGGCCAGGACCGTCGACAGGGCCCGGCGGCAGCGCGCCCACCAGGGCGTCGCGGGCAGGACGGCGAGCAGCAGCAGGCAGCCCAGGGCGACGGCGAGCGTCGTCGGGGTGAGGTGCGGCAGGCGCAGCAGGCCCGGGCAGGCCGGGGCGAGCAGCGCGATCAGCGCCAGCCGGACCGCGCCGCCGGCGCCGGCCTTCACGGCGAGGGCACTGGCCGAGCGGCCGGCGGGCAGTCCGCAGCGGATCAGGAACCTGAGGTTCACCGCGCCCGCACCGAGCCCGGCGGGCAGCAGATGGTTGGCGGCGGAGGCGGCGAACTGGGCGGCGACCAGCAGGGGTGCGGGCAGCCGCCGCACCACCGCGCCCTGCTGGGCGAGCGCGGAGGCCGCCCAGGTGCCGAGGGCCGCCGTCGCACCCACCAGCAGCCAGCCCTGGTCGGCCCCGGCCAGCCGCCCTGCCCCGCTCTCCAGGGCGGCCCAGTGCCGGTGTGCCATATACAACCCGCCGAGCAGGACGGCCAGAAGAACACCGGCATGCCAGCAGACGTGCCGCCGTCCGAGCCCCGTGCCGAGTTCCGGCGAGGACGCGACCGGCCGTTCCTGGGTGACGATCGGGGACGTCATCGGCCTCTCCTGGGTACGGGGGCATGATCGGCCGGTGCTGCGCACGCGAGGAAGTCATGGAGCGGTTCCGGATGCGCCGGGATACCGACGACCGGAGACGGGGCCGCCGGAAAGCCAACTGCCACACCCGGAGCCACCGGGAAGCCAACGGCCGGAGCTGGGCCCGCCGGAAAGCCACCGCCCACACCCCGGGCCGCCGGAAAGCCACCAGCCAGGCCCGGGGCCGCCGGGATGCCAGCGGCCGGAGCTGGGCCTGCCGGAAAGTCACCAGCCACACCCCGGGCGGCCGAAAAGCCACCAGCCACACCCGGAGCCACCGGGAAGCCACCAGCCGGACCCGGACCCGCCGAAAAGCCACCAGCCACACCCGGGGTCACCGGGAAGCCAGCGGCCGGACCGGGGCCGGCCGCAAAGCCACCAGCCTTACCCAGACCCGCCGCAATGCCATCCGTCGGACGTGAGCCCGTCCCAAAGCCACCGGCCCACCCCGGACCCGTCGGCAAGTGACCTGCCGCCCCGGAGCGCGAATCCGAGCTGCACCCGGCCGCCCCGAAGCACCAAGCCGAGCTGTAGGCGGCCCCCCGGAAGCGCGGAGCCCGGACGCGTTCGGCCCCGCGCGGACGCGGAGCGGCGGCGCGACCGGCCGTTTCTCGAACCCGGCACCTCGCATCGGCCCCTTCTCGAAGCCGGCACCTCGCATCGGCCGCTTCTTGAACCCGGTACCTCACACCGGCCCCTTCTCGAACCCGGCGCGTCATCGGCCGCTCCCGGGTACGGAGTAGTACAACCGCTGGCCGTCGAGCGAGGCGGACGGCCAGGTGCGGGCGTAGCCGGGTGGGCGGGAGGTGTCGGGGACCAGGGCCGCGACCGGGATCCGGCGCGCGGTGGCGGTTATGGCGGCCTCGGTGCTGTTCGCGTTGTGTCCGGAGGTCGCCGCCGAGGAGCAGCCGGTGTAGAAGGCGACGGGGATGGCGCTGTCGCCGGTGAGCAGGCAGGGCGGGCGGACGCCGAGGCGGTGCAGGGCGGCGGCGGTGCGGGACCAGCCGCGGTGGTCCCGGGTGGTGTTGTCGACCGTGTTCTCCAGCACGGCGAGCTGCACCGCGAGATGGGCGGCGAGTCCGAGGCAGAGCAGGGTCGCGACGACCGGGCGCCAGGGCCGCCGCGGCGCGGTGACCAGGTGCGCCAGCGCGTCCGCGACCGGGAGCGCGAGCAGGGCGTAGGCCGGCAGCAGAAAGCGCGGGGCGGCGTAGTCGATCATGAACAGGTACGGGAAGGCGGCGGTCACCGCGCAGGCGACCGGCAGCAGCGTGGCCGCCGTACGCCGGGCGCGGACGGCGACGACGAGCCCGAGCGCCGCGAGCAGGGGCAGGACGAACCACCACACCGTGAGCACCGGGTCGGGCAGGGCGCCGGTGCACGGCCGGCACAGCGCCCGGCCGCCGAGGCTGCGCAGCTGGTCGACGACGGCGGGATGCCAGCCGATGCCGCCCTGGATCGCCGAGCCCTCGGACAACCGGTGCATCGGGCCGCCGTAGCGCGCGTACGCCTCGATCACCCACTCGGCGCCCCCGGCCGCGAGCCCGGCGAGCAGTACCCACACCCGCCGGCGGGGGCGGCGGGCGAGGCCGAGGGCGAGCAACGGCAGGACCGCCCAGACAGCGTCCATGGGCCGCATCCAGCCCATGAGCGCGGCACTGGCCGCCAGGCCCCACAGCGCTGTCCGGCCGGAACCATGGGCGCTGGCGCGCAGGAAGCAGCCGGCGGCGGCCAGGGCGGCGACGGCGACCCAGTAGTTGGGCATGGCCTGGGGGCCGTAGAAGAGGGTGACCCACAGGGAGGCGAAGAGGGCGCCGGCGAGGGCGAGGACGCGCACCGGGAACAGGCCGCGCCAGGCGCGCAGGGCCAGGTACAGGGCGAGGCCGGACAGGAGTGCGAGGTAGATCCGCAGCAGCGCGGTGGAGGTGGACCAGGAGGCGACGGGTGCGACGAGCAGGGAGACGCCCCGGGCGCGCGGGGCGCTGAAGAAGGCGGCGGGCGCCTGCGGGCTGACCTGGCTGACGTACACCGTCTCGTCCCAGCCGAGGCCCATGCCGGGCCGGACGAGGAGCAGTTGGGCCAGGGTGAAGGCGGCCGCCACGGCGGCGAGCGGGGCGGTGGGCCGCGGCCGCGGGCCGCCGGCGGACGCGCGTCGTGCGCGCTCGCGCCGCAGCCCCGCGAGTGTGGCGTGCGCGCTGCCGGCCATCATCACCCCTCATGCCCCACGATGCGCGGGACGACTGTTCACCCTACATTCTGTAGGGTCGAGGACGGGAGTCGGGAATACACGCCAAGCAAGGTGAGAACACCGCAAAGTAAGGTGAAAACACCGTCGAGCTGGGGGGAAACACCGCCAAACTACCCCGAAATCCGGCCCTCCACCGGGCGGACAGGGCCATCCGGCCGATGGCACTACGCGCTGTAAGGTTGGGGCATGGCTGGCACGGAGTCCCGCGGCAGGGCGGAGCGGCGCAGCGCCGGTGCGCTGGAGAGCGAGGTGCTGGCCACTCTCTGGGCCACGGACCGGCCGCTGACCCCGGCCGAGATCCAGACCGAGGTCGACGGGGCGCTCGCCTACAACACGGTGCACACCATCCTCAAACGCCTGTACGACAAGGGGCTGGTGCTGCGGGACGCCGACGGCCGGCGCGGCGCGTACCGGCCGGCGAAGAACGCGGCCGAGCTGACGGCCGAGGCGATGCACGAGGCCCTCGACCGCGGCCCGGACCCGATCGCCGCGCTCCAGCAGTTCGTGACCGGGCTGAGCCCGGAGGAGGAGCGGGCGCTGCGCGACCTGCTCGCCGGAGACGGCGCATGACGTACGACGTCTACACCCCGCTGGTGCTGTCGCTGCTGCTGTCCGCGGCGGGCCCGCTGATCGCCCGGCGGGTCGCACCGGCCCTCGCCGCGCGCGTGCTCACCTCGGCGGCCGTGCTGACCGCTGCCGCCACCACCTGGTCGCTGGTCCTGCTGGCCGCGACGCTGCTCGGCGCGGCGCCGCCGGTGATCCGCGAGGCCCGCGAGGACGGGCACCCGGTGACGGATCCGGTGCCCGGGGCGATCGGTGTGGCCGCCTGTCTGGCTCTGCTGACGGTCGGCGTGCGGGTGTACCGGGCCCTGCGCGCCGAGCGGCGCACCCGGCGGGTTCTGCGCCGGCTGTGCGTGGGGCATCCGGCGGACACCGAGCTGATCGTCGCCGCCTCCGAGGTGCCGCAGGCCTTCGCGATCCCGGGCAGGCCGGGGCGCATCCTGGTCACCTCGGCGATGCTGAGCGCCCTGGAACCCGCCGAGCGGCGGGTCCTCCTCGCGCACGAGCGTGCCCATCTCGCGCACCGGCACGGCCCGTTGGTCACGGCGGCGACCTTCGCTGCGGTGGCGAATCCGCTGCTGGGCCCGGTGCGTTCGGCCGTCGCCTTCCTCGTCGAGCGCTGGGCGGACGAACAGGCGGCCTCGGCGGTCGGGGACCGCCGGACCGCCGCCCGCGCGCTGGCCCGGGCCGCGCTCACCGCCGGCCGGAACGGCACCGCGTGCGCCCTGCACTTCACCGACCGCGCGGTCACCCGCCGGATCGTCGCCCTGCAGACCACCCCGCCGCCACGGCTCTGGCCGGCCGCGGCAGCCGTCCTCGCCCTGGGCGCCCTCCCCACCCTGCTCGCCGCCGACGCGACGGCCGACCTGCTGCGGCAACTGTCCGGCGCCCTGCACTGAGGGGGCCGGGGCACCGTCCCGATGCAGGTCCCCGGGTTCGAGAACGTGCGGGAGCGGCAACAAGGCCGAGGACGGCAGACCACCGCGCCCCGGACGGCGCACCGCCGATGGACGAACCGTCCCCGCTCAGCCTCCGTTCGGCGCGCGATGGGGCGGCTGCTCCGGCGCCGGCCGGCGCACCACCGGCGGCATCGCCCGCACCGCGGGCCCGTCGGTGCTCACGGTGAGCGGCTCGCCGTGGTGCCGCAGGGTCACCGGCGGCCCGTCCAGCAGCGCGTACGTCGCCTTGTCCGCACCGATGTCCACGCGCAGCCGCCGGCCCCGGAACTCGACGTTGAAGGCGAGCCGGCTCAGCCGCTCGGGCAGACGCGGCGCGAACCGCAGGCGCTCGCCGTCGCGGCGCATTCCGCCGAAGCCCGCCACCAGCGCCATCCAGCTGCCTGCCAGCGAGGCGATGTGCAGCCCGTCGCGGGTGTTGTGCTCCAGGTCCCGCAGGTCCATCAGGGCCGCCTCGGTGGTGTAGTCCCAGGCGAGGTCGAGATGGCCCGTCTCGGCGGCGATGACGGCCTGGCAGCACGCCGACAGGGAGGAGTCCCGGACCGTCAGCGGCTCGTAGTAGGCGAAGTTCCGGGCGACCTGCTCGTCGTCGTACCGGTCGGCGAAGAAGTCGCCGCAGGTGTACATGGCCAGCACCAGGTCGGCCTGCTTGACGACCTGCTTGCGGTAGAGGTCGAAGTAGGGGAAGTGCAGCAGCAGGGGGTACTGGTCGGGGCGGGTGCCGGCGAAGTCCCAGCGCTGGTAGCGGGTGAACCCGGCGTGCTGCTCGTGCACGCGCAGCTCGTGGTTGTAGGGGACGTGCACGGCCTCGGCGGCGTCCCGCCAGGACGCGGTCTCCTCCTCGTCCACGCCCAGCCGGCCCGCCTCGCGCGGGTGGCGTTCGGCGGCGTCGGCGGCGGCGAGCAGGTTCTGCCGGGCCATGAGGTTGGTGTACGTGTTGTCGTCGGCGATCGCGCTGTACTCGTCGGGGCCCGTGACGCCGTCGATGTGGAAGACGCCGTGCGCGTCGTGGTGGCCCAGGGAGCGCCACAGCCGCGCGGTCTCCACCAGCAGTTCCACGCCCGTCTCGCGCTCGAACACGGTGTCGCCGGTGGCCTCGACGTACCGGACGACCGCGTCGGCTATGCCGGCGTTCACATGGAAGGCCGCGGTGCCGGCCGGCCAGTACGCCGAGCCCTCCGGTCCGGCGATGGTCCGCCAGGGGAACGCGGCGCCCGCGAGCCCGAGCTGCGCCGCGCGCTCCCGGGCCTCGTCCAGGGTGTTGTACCGCCAGCGCAGGGCCTCGGCGACGGCGGCGGGCGAGGTGTGGGCGAGCACGGGCAGCACGAACATCTCGGTGTCCCAGAAGGCGTGCCCGTCGTAGCCGGAGCCGGTCAGCCCCTTGGCCGGGATGGCGCGCTGCTCGGCGCGGGCGCCGGCCTGCAGCACGTGGAACAGGGCGAAGCGGACCGCCTGCTGGATCTGCTCGTCGCCCTCCACCTCGACGTCGGCGCGCGCCCAGAAGTCGTCCAGGCAGGCCCGCTGGTCGGCGAGCAGGCCCTGCCAGCCGTCGTGCGCGGCGGCGGCGAGCGCGGCGTCGACCTGGTCGGCCATCGCGGGCAGCGAGCGGGCGCCGGACCAGCCGTGGGCGACCAGCTTCTCCACCCGCAGCGTCTGGCCGGGCTCGAGTACGGAGGTGACCGTCAGACGGGCCACGTCGGTGCCGCTCTCGCTGCGGGTGGTGGTGCGCTCCGGGCCGCTGACGACGTGATCGGCGGCCACGGCCACCCTCAGGCCGCTGCGCCGGGTGCGGTGCACCAGCCGCAGCCGGCTGCCGGAGGCGAAGTGGTCCTCCTGCTCCAGCGGCGACTGCAGCGCCATGGCCGCGCGCGGGTCGCCGTCCGACCCGGGCAGGGTCTCGTTGGCGACCAGCTCGGACTGGATCACCACCCGGCTGCGGTCGCCGACGGCCTCCACTTCGTACGCGATCGCGGCCACCGCGCGCTGCGTCAGCGACACCAGCCGGGTCGAGCGCACCCGGACCGTGGACCCGGCCGGCGAGGTCCACTCGCAGGTCCGCTCCAGCACCCCGCGCCGCAGGTCGAGGACCCGTTCGTGGCTGACGAGCCGGCCGTAGCGCAGGTCGAAGGGCTCGTCGTCGACGAGCAGCCTGATGACCTTGCCGTTGGTGACGTTGATGACCGTCTGGCCCGACTCGGGATAGCCGTAGCCGGCCTCCGCGTACGGCAGCGGGTGCACCTCGTGGACGCCGTTGAGGTAGCTGCCGGGCAGGCCGTGCGGTTCACCCTCGTCGAGGTTGCCGCGCCAGCCGACGTGCCCGTTGGACAGCGCGAACACCGACTCGCTCTGGGCGAGCACGCCGAGGTCGAGGGCGGTCTCCCGGACGGCCCACGGCTCGACGGTGTACGACCGGTCGGTGATCACTGCTTGCCTCCCAGCTCGGCGAGGTCCTTCACCACGATGCTCGCGCCGTGCGCGTACAGCGCGTCGGTCTGGCCCACGCGGTCCACGCCGACGACGTAGCCGAAGCCGCCCGAGCGGCCCGCGTCCATGCCGGCCAGCGCGTCCTCGAAGACGGCCGCCCGCGAGGGCTCGACGCCCAGGTCGTGGGCGGCGGCGAGGAAGGTGTCGGGGTGCGGCTTGCCCGGCAGGTGCCGTGCCGCGGCGACCACGCCGTCGACGCGTACGTCGAAGAAATGCTCGGCGCCCACGGCGCGCAGCACGTCCCGGCAGTTGGCGCTGGAGGAGACGATCGCCGTGCGCAGCCCCGCGGCGCGGACCGCCTCCAGATACCGCAGGGTGCCGTCGTAGGCCTCCACCCCGCCGGTGCGGATCCTCTCCAGCAGCAGGACGTTCTTGCGGTTGCCGAGGCCGTGCACCGTACGGGCGTCCGGTGGGTCGTCGGGGGTGCCCTCGGGCAGGTGGATGCCGCGCGAGTCGAGGAAGGCGCGGACGCCGTCGGCGCGGGGGCGGCCGTCGACGTACTCGTCGTAGTCGGCGACCGCGTCGAACGGCCGGCCCTGCTCTCCCGCGTAGTCCCGCAGGAACGCGTCGAACGTCTCCTTCCAGGCCGCCGCGTGCACGACGGCCGTCTTGGTGACGACCCCGTCGAGGTCGAACAGACAGGCCTGGATTTCGTCGGGCAGACCGAGCTGAGTCATACCGGCACTGTTCCCCATGAGCCGCCTTCCAGTGAGTGGTACACGCCACAGGTTTCCGCAAACTCCTGATGACACACTCTGCTGTGTGCCGCTGACCTTCGACGACCTCCTCGAACGCGCCCGTGGCCTGGTCCGGGGCGGCCGCCGTGCCCTGCTGGGCATCGCGGGCAGCCCCGGTGCGGGCAAGACGACGCTCGCCGAGCACCTGGTGCACGCCCTGAACGCCGACCGCCCGCCCTGGGCGGCGCACGTCCCCATGGACGGCTTCCACCTGGCCGACGCCGAACTGGACCGGCTCGGCCGCCGGGACCGCAAGGGCGCCCCGGACACCTTCGACGCGGCCGGGTACGCGGCGCTGCTGCGGCGGCTGCGCGAGGACACCGACGAGGTGGTGTACGCGCCCGGCTTCGAGCGGGTGCTGGAGCAGCCGATCGCGGGCGCGGTCCCGGTGCCGCCGGCCGCCCGGCTGGTGGTGACCGAGGGCAACTACCTGTTGCTGGCGGAGGGTTCCTGGGCGCGGGTACGGCCGTGCCTGGACGAGGTCTGGTACTGCGAGGCGGACGAGCCCGAGCGGATCCGCCGGCTGATCGCCCGGCACGAGGAGTTCGGCAAGGACCACGAGACGGCCGTGGCCTGGGTCCTGGGCACGGACCAGCGCAACGCCGACCTGGTGACGGGGACCCGGGAACGGGCGGACCTGGTGGTACCGGCCACCGCGCTGCGGTCGCCGACCCGTGCGGCGGAGATCCAGCCGACGGGGCAGGGGTAGGACTGGCCGGCGCCGGTAAGCCTTGGATGTCGCGGTGGGACGCGGACGCCGCGTTCCCGCCGCGCTTCCCGGCGGCCGGCCCCTGGCGCAGCGACGTCGGCGGCGCGGCGGCCCGACCAGGAGTGGCACCGGCGCCCTGACGCCGGCCGACCGCAACCGCTGCACCGCGGCACAGTGCCGGCCGAGGCCACGCCGGCTGCCGGCCCGGGCGCGCGCATCACGGGCGGCACGCCCCGCGTCGCGCGTCCTGCCGGTCCTCGACGCGCCCCGGCTGTGCGGCCGGTTCACCCGGACCGAGATGAACTCCGGCCGGCTGCGGGCCGTATCCGTGGACACGGCAGAAGGTCTGCCGGTACGACTCGTGCAGCGGTGACGCCCGTGGCGGCGGGTGCGGTGCGACAGTGGGGCCATGTCCGGGTCCACCACCGTTCCCGCCGCCCCCCTGCCGGTGCCACCGCGGGGCGGATGATGGCGCGCGAACAGCACCTGGTCCTCACCCGTGAGCCCGCCGCCGCGGGGCCGCGGCCGGCTGCCGGCCGCCGTGCGTACGCCTGGCTGCGCCGCCGCCGTCGGTGGCTGGTGCCGCTGCTGGCCGCGCTGCTGCTCGCCCAGATGGCCGCGGCGATGGTGACGACGGCCGTGCAGCAGACCCCGACCATCGACGAACCGGTGTACGTGGCGACGGCCACCGACTATCTGCACGAGCACCGGATCCGCTACAACCCCGAGCATCCGCCGCTCGGCAAGCTGCTGATCGCGGCCGGTGTGGCGGTGGCCGGTCCGCACTACGACCCGGCGTACACCGGCACCCAGGGGGACGTGGGCCGGCATCTGCTGTACGAGTCGGGCAACGCCCCCTGGCGGGTGATGCTGTGGGCGCGGCTGCCGGTGATCGTGCTGACCCTGCTGTTCGGGCTGGTCGCGTTCGCGTTCGCGAGCGAACTGACCGGCGCGGCGGGCGGTCTGGTGGCGCTCGCGCTGTACGCCCTCTCCCCCGACCTGATCGCCCACGGCTCGCTCGCCACGCTGGACATGCCGATGGCCGGGTTCGTGCTGACGTCGGCCTGGCTGGTGTGGCGTGCCCGTCGCCGGCCCGCGCTGTACCTGCCGCTCGCCGGTGCGGCTCTGGGCGCGGCCCTGGCGACCAAGATGAGCGCCCTTCCGGCGGTTCCGGTGCTGATGGCGCTGGCAGCGCTGTCCGTCCTGGCGTCCCCGGCGCACCGGCCGGAGGCGGGCGCGCCCTCAACGGCCGCACCCGGAAAGGACGTCCGCGGGGAACGGGACGCCCACCCGGCCGGCGCACGCCCGCGCAATCCCCTGTCCCTGCCCGCGCGCGCCGCCCTGCGCACGGCCCTTTCCGCGTATGACGCCCTGAGCGCCGCCCTGTCCGCCCTCGCGGGCCCCCCGGAGGCCCGGCGCCGGAAAACGCTGCGGGCACTCGCAGGCGCGGTCGTGGTGGGACTGGTGGCCGTCGCCGTCGTCTGGGCCGCGTATCTCGCCGTCGACCCCCGCCTGCGGTTCTCCCCCGCCGAGCCGGTCCCGGCGCTGCACGGGCTGCGCGGGCGGCTGGTGGACCTGCTGCCGCTGCCGGGGGCGTACCGGGCGGGGATGCGGGTGCAGTTCGCGCTGGAGGCGTACCCGTGGCAGGGGTATCTGTTCGGGCATCTGTACACCGGCTCGCTCTGGTACTACCTGCCGGCCGCGCTGCTGGTGAAGACGCCGCTCGGGCTGCTGGTGCTGGGCGCGGCCGGTGCCGTGGCGGTCGTGGCGGCCCGCCGGCTGCGGCCCGCGGCGCCGTATCTGCTGCTGCCGCCCGGGGTGCTGCTGGCGGCGGCGATGACGGGGTCGCGGGACTTCGGGACGCGGTACGCGCTGTTCGTGCCGGTGTTCCTGGCGGTGGCGGCGGCCTGTGTGCCCCGGCCCGGCCGGCGGTGGACGGCCGTGGTGACGGCGGCGCTGGTGCTGTTCACCGCCGTGAGTTCGCTGCGGACGTTCCCGTACTACCTGCCGTACTCCAACGAGGCCTTCGGCGGCCCCGCCCGCACCCACCGGCTGCTGCACGACTCCAACGTGGACTGGGGACAGGACCTGGGCCGGCTCGCCGACCGGCTCCGTCAGCGCTATCCGGGCGAGCGGGTGTGGCTGGTGTACAAGGGCAGCGGTGTTCCGTCGTACTACGGCATCCGTGCGGCCGATCCGCGCGGGGTGCCGCCGGAGCGGGTGCACGGGCTGCTGGTGGTGTCCGACTCCGCGCTCGCCAAGGCGCGCGGGCGGCTCGCGGAGCTGGTCGCCGGCAGCCGTCCGGCCGGTGACGTGGGGCATTCGATCAGCCTGTTCCGCCGCTGATCGCGCCTGCTCACACCCCGGTTCCTGACGGTGGGTGAGCTATGTTGAGTGCTTGTGGCAGACAAAGGAGGCGGACCGGTGCCCTCGCCGCAGCAGGCTCGCGCACAGGCATCAGCGATCACGTCCGGCAAGACCGCGCCCGAGGCCGAGGCGTCGCCGACCTCGCGGCTGAGGCAGCTCTTCGACGGCCCCCATCTGTCGCCGGGGCAGCGGCGCATCGCCCAGTATCTGATCGAGCACATCACCGAGGCCGCGTTCCTGTCCATCACCGAGCTGGCCGACCGGGTCGGGGTCAGCCAGCCGTCCGTCACCCGCTTCGCCGCCGCCGTCGGCTTCAGCGGCTATCCGGCGCTGCGCGAGAAGCTCCAGTCGATCGCCCTGAGCAGCCTGGCCGGCGGGCCGGGCGAGGAGAACCGGGCCAACGAGCTCCAGGCGGCCGTCGACGCCGAGATCGAGAACCTGGAGAACCTGCGGCGCGACTTCGCCGACCCGGAGAAGATCATCCACGTCGGCCGCGAGCTGTCCCGCTCCTTGCCGCTGACGGTGCTGGGGCTGCGGATCTCGGAGTCGCTGGCCGAGTACTTCGGCTATGCCGCACGCCGGATCCACCCCGACGTACGGCTGGTCACCCGGGGCGGCAGCGTGGCCTACGACGCGCTGCTGCAGTGCCGTGAGGCCGGCGGCACCTGGGTGCTGGCCTTCGCCATGCCCCGGCACTCCCAGGAGACCCTGCAGGCCGTCCGGGTCGCGCGCGGCGCCGGCCTGAAGGTGGCCCTGGTGACCGACCTGGCGCTCGGCCCGGTGGCCGACGAGGCCGACGTCACCTTCGCCACCGGCACCGGCTCCCGGCTGGTGTTCGACTCCTACGCCGCGCCGGGTGTGCTGGCCGCCGCGCTGCTGCAGGCCATGACCGACGCCGACCCGGAGCGCACCCAGGGCCGCCTGGAGAAGTACGAGCAGCTCTCCGACCAGCACCAGTTCTTCCTGAAGGACTGAATCGCGCGGGTTCGTGCGCCCGTGCGCCGGGTGCGGTGAAGATCCTGCGGTCACCTCTGCCACGGACGGGGATCATCCACGACAAATGACGCATGAATGTTTTCATACGTCTTGCAAAGCGGACGGCATATATAAATACTGCTCACGGATCGCGCCCGGATCACCACTCGGGCACGTTCCGCACCTGCGGACTCACCGCTCGTACACCGCCCCGAGAAAGCCGACGGACCGCCCATGCGTCAGCACCTCCCGCGCAGCGCAGGCCCCAGGCGCCCGGGGCCCCGCACGGACACCCCCAGCCGCCGTCCCCTACCCACGTCGGCGCCCGGGGTGTACGGGGCGCACCGCCTGCGCGATGCGCCCGTGGCGGCTCCGGTCATCCCCTAGGCCGGAGCCGCCCCGCACCCGTCGACCACCCTCACGACGCCGCACACCGGAAGCGATCACCATGCCTCTGACCAGCACCCGTATCAGCCCCGACTGGCCCTGTCAGGTCAAGGAGCCGGGCTCGTACGACTGGGAGCGCTCGGCCGCCAAGTGGCTGCGCGAGCTGATCCCCGCGCGCTACGCCAGCTACCCCGCCCTCATCCGGCACCCCGTGCTGCTCGCCCGGCACGCCCAGCTACAGGTCCAGCAGGAGATCCGGGTGGCGCGGACCGCGCTGCAGACCGCCCGGGCCGAGCTGCCGATGCTCGGCCTGCCCGAGTCGGTCATCGAGCACACGATCAAGCTGTACGCCGCCGAGGTCCTGCAGCTGCAACACATCGCCCGCAGCGTCCGCGCGGTCAGCGAGGCCCTGGCCGCCCGCGGCACGGGCCGCTGAGCCGGCCGGCCCGCCCCGGTTCCGCCGGTCGACGCCGTGGCCCTGTCCGCGCCTTTTCGCGGGCGGTCCGCGTCCCTTCCCTGCGGACGACTCGCGGATGTCCGCTGGCGGTCGTACGAAGTCCGTGTGCAGCTCATATGAATCCGGGTCCCGCAGACAGGTGATCAAAGGGCCCCTGATGTGCCATGCTCGTCGCGTGACGAGCGAGCCCGTGCACCCGGTGGATCCCACCGGCGCCGATCTGGCGGCTCTGGCGAGAGTCGTGGCCCGACAGCGCGCGGAGCTGGAAAGACTGCGGGACCTGTCCGCGACCTCCGCGGTCGTGGAGCGGGCCAAGGGCGTGCTCATGGCCGTCACCGGCTGCACCCCGGAAGCAGCCCACGAAGAGCTGGCGAGCTGCGCCCGGGACGGCAACCGCACCCTCCTCGAACAGTGCTGGCTCACCCTGGGCGCGCTGCTGCCGCCGAAGGAGCGGCCGTCCGCCGCACCGCCCCCGGACGAAGCACCGGCCGCCGGCCCGCGCCAGGCCGCGCCCACCGGCACCGCCGACCTCGCGAAGACACTCGGGCGCATAGGCCGCGACCTGGTCCGGGTGGGCACGCCGCAGGAGCTGGCCCGGTGCCTGCTGGACCACCTCGCGCCCGAGACGGAGGCGGACGCCGTCCTGCTGTACGAGCGGCTGCCCGAGGGCGGACTCGAACTGATCGGGCACGCCGGCATCGACCGGACCCTCGCCGCACAATGGCGGTACGTGCCCCCGGTGACCGGGGTGGCCGCGCTCGACGCCCTGCGGTCCGGCCGGCCGCAGTGGCTGGAGGACATCCCCGTGCGCACCGACCGGTTCCTGCTGCTCGGCGAGTCGCCGGGGCGCTGGCCCAGCAGGGCCTGGCTGCCCCTGCCGGACGGGGGCAGCGCGGGTGCGGCCCTCGGCGTGCTGCGCCGGGGCGGCGGGGCGTTCGCGCTCCGCGAGCGGGAACTCCTGCAGGCCGTGGCCCGGCTGGCCGCGGGCCGGCTGCGCGCCTTCGACACCGGCCGGGAACCCGCCGGTGACGGCGTCGCCCAGGCCGCGCAGGCGGTGCTCGACGCGCTGCCGGGCGCCGCGCTGCTGCTGACTCCCCTGCGCACCGCCTCGGGCGAGGTGGAGGACTACCGCATCGACGCCGTCACACCGGAGGCGGTCGACGGCTTCGGCCGCAAGGGCCGGGAGCTGGCCGGCAGGCGGATCCTGGAGAGCTATCCGTTCATCGCGGGCGAGCCGCTGTGGCACGGCTGTCTGGAGGCCCTGGAGACGGGGCTGCCGTTCGAGAGCGCGCCGTTCGTCCACCAGGACCCGGTCGGCGAGACGCTCGTGACCGCCACCTACTCGGTGCGGGCCGCCCCGCTGGGCGACGGCCTGCTGGTCACGTGGGTGCGGCACGACCGCGTGGAGCGCCAGGAGCAGCGCCTGGCCGACGTGCAGCGGCTCGGCAAACTCGGCTGGGCCAACTGGAACCTGGTCACCGGCGAGGTCTCCTGGTCGGAGCAGACGTACGCCGTGCTCGGCCGGAGGCCCGCGCAGCCGCCGCTCGGTCTGCTGCGGCTGCCGGACCTGGCCCTGCCGGAGGACACCGGCCCGCTCGCCCACGCCATCGCCGAACTGGTCCGCCACGCCCGGCCGTGCGACGTGCCGTTCCGCATCGGGACGGACGAGGGGACACGGCACCTGCGGCTGGTGGCGGAAGCGGTGACGGCGCCCGACGGCAGCCCCGTCGAGGTGCACGGCTTCGTCCAGGACCTCACTCCGCAGCGCAGCGCCGAGCTGGCGCTGGTGGAGAGCGAGCGGGCGATGCTGCTGCAGCGCGGGATCCTGCAGGCCGAGCGGGCCCTCGCCGCCCGGCTGCAGCATGCGCTGCTGCCGCTGCCGAGCAAGCCGGTGCGGCGGGCGGGGCTGCGGATCGAGGTCGCGTATCTGCCCGCGCAGTCCGGCATCCACGTGGGCGGCGACTGGTTCAGCGCGATCGAACTGCCCGACGACGACGCGCTGTTCGTGGTCGGTGACGTGGCGGGCCACGGCGTCGACGCCGTGGCCACGATGGCCCAGCTGCGGTTCACCGCGAAGGGCATGGTCACCACCGGCTCCTCGCTGACGGGGGCGCTGGACCGGCTCAACTATCTGCTGCTGCACTCGCGTGACGGCCAGATCACCGCGACCATGGTGCTCGCCCGCTACAACCCGGACCGGCAGGTCCTCACCTGGGCGCAGGCCGGGCACCTGCCGCCGCTGCTCGTGCGCGACGGCGAGGCGCGCTACCTCGACCGGCCCGGCGGCATCCTGCTCGGCGCGAGCGCCGCCCCCGTCTACGAGTCGGCGGAACTCCGCCTGGAGCCCGGCGACCGGCTGCTGCTGTTCACCGACGGCCTGGTCGAACGCCCCGGTGAGGGCCTCGAGGCGGGCCTGGACCGGCTGGCCGAGGCGGTGCGCGTCCAGGGCTCCGGCGAGTCCGGCTCCCTGGACGCGCTGCTCACCACGATGATCGCGGACGAGCGGCGCGACGACGTGTGCGTGCTGGACATCCGGATGCCGGTGGACGACGTGGCGGACGCGCACGTGTGAGGCCGTCGCCGCGCCCGGGTACGGGGGCGGGGACGGCGGCGCCGGGTCAGTCGTCGTCGCGGTGCCGCCAGTACCAGCACAGGCCGGCGACGAGTGCCAGCAGGAACACGGCGGGCAGGAGCAGGCCCGGGATACGGGAGCCGGTCATCGGGGCTGGCTTTCGGTCGTCGTACGGCAGCAGTGTGATGATGAGGCCTGGGCACCGCCCCGGCAAGGGCTTTCGCAGGTGTCGCCCGCTGTTCGAATCCGCTCAGTCCACGGGGTGACCGGCCTCGATGTCGATCGCGTCGGACAGCCGCAGCAGCGGCCCGGCGGCGCGCCCCTCGCCCCACTGCACCGGTTCCAGGACGAATCCGACGTGGTCGCCGCCGTCGGTGCGGTGGAGGATGGCGCCGACGAACCAGGCCACCGCGTCCCGTACGATCACCGCGCCGCCGTGGCCCTCCGCGCAGTCCAGGCCGGCGAACTTGTCGACCTCGTCGCCGGTCCGGCCGCCGAAGAGCTCCGCGAGGTCCCGCTGGTCGCGGGTGATCAGGTGGACGGCGAGATACTGGGCGGCCCGGGCGACGCGGTAGGTGTGGTTGGCCTTGGACAGCCAGACGGCGAACCGGGGCGGCCGGATGGAGCACTGCGAGGCGAACCCCACCAGACACCCGCCCCGCTCACCGCCGGCCACGGCCGTGACCACGCACATGTCGGGGTCGAGCCGCTGGAAGAACCGCTCCGTACCGCGCTCCGCCCCGCTCACCCCACGATCCCGGTCCACGGAACCCACCGCATCGAACCCGCCCTCCGAGTCCGCCGAACGGCCCGCGCCCACCGCCCCCGCCGTACCGCCCGGGTCCCTCATCTCTGTCCTGCCGTCCACGTCCGTCATGGCACCGTGCTCCCGTCCGCTGCCGGGCGGGCCTCCGGTCAGGCCTGAGGCCCGCGGTGGGGCCCGCGCCGCTTTCCCGGGGTTCCCCGCGGGCCTGTCATGAATCGTCGGGCAGGACGGTCCGGGACTCCAGCGCGCGGCGCGTGTCGTCGCCGTAGACGCCGGTCTCGTCGCCGGTGATGCCGTACCAGAGCTGGAATCTGGCCACGGCCGCGGTGAGGCCGGTGTCGTAGGTGCCGCTGGTGGAGCCGTCGCGGTAGACGTCCGGGATGCGCAGCAGGCGTTCCTGCAGTTCGGTGACCTCGGGGCCGGTGTCGCCCTGGCGGAGGGTGCCGGGACCGTCGGGGTCGGCGGCGGAGGGTGCGAGGGAGGGCGTGGGCGCCGATGCCGTGGTGGGCGGGGCGGTGGTCGCCGCGCTCGGCGGGGGTGAGGCCGCGGCGGAGTCCTGGCGGCCGGGCAGGAGCAGGGCGCCGCCGAAGCCGAGGAGCGCGGCGGCGGCCACGGCGACGGCGACGGCCGCACGGCGTATGCCGGGAGCGGTGCGGGGCGGCCGTACGGGCGGCAGTTCCTGGGTCTCCGCCTCCTCGGTGGGCGCCGCCCGCACCGGGACGCTCTCCATCTCGCGCATCAGTTCCGCGAGCCCGTCGAGACGGCGGGGCCGCAGCACCCGGACGGGTTCCAGGACCGGACCGGTGTGCGGCCGTTCGGGATCGGGCGGTGTCGGCACCGGGCTCTCCTTCCGTCGTCCCCGTCGTGGCCGTCGCCCCCTCGTGAGATACGACGCCGGGGGTGCCGCCGTTCAGCGCAGTCGCCCTCCCTTCGAACGACCGAAACGCTCAACTCGGTAAGAACCATTGAGTGTTTGACAAAGCGGGCGCTAGAAAGCGCCTTCATGACGACTCCTTGGTCACGCCGTGGCTTTCTGACCGTCTGTTCGGGATCCGCTGTCACCCTCGGTCTCGGCACCCCTGTGTTCGCGGCGCCGGACGAGTTCGCGACGCTCCGCGCGAGATGGCGGACCCTGATCCTCGGCGAGGGATTCGACCCCGCCGCCGAGCCCTTCACGAGCAGACTCGCCGACCTGGGGACGACGGCGAACCGGTACCGGACGACGATGGCCCCCGCCGCCGGCTCCCTGTGGCCCGACCTGGTCTACGCCGACCCGGATCCGGACACCGACCAGGAGTCGTACGGCTACTCGGGCAACATGAACACCAGTTACACCCGGCTGAGCACGATGGCGCAGGCCTACTGCCAGCCCGGCACCGGCCTGAGCGGCGACACGGATCTGCGGGACGCGATCGTCACGGGCCTGGACCACCTGCACGACGACGTCTACCACGCGGGCCAGGTCCGCTACGGCAACTGGTACAGCTGGCAGATCGGCGCACCCCAGGCGCTGCTGGACGCGTGCGTGCTGATGTACGACGCCCTGTCGGCCGGGCAGATCGCGAACTACCTCGCCGCCGTGGACCACTTCGTGCCCGACTCGGCGGTGGCGAGCTACAGCGGGACGAGCACGGGCGCCAACCGGGTCGACCTGTGCCGGGTGCTGGCGCTGCGCGGGATCGCCGGGGCGGGCGCGGCCAAGGTGGCGCTGGCCCGCGACGCCCTCTCCCCCGTGTTCCCGTACGTCACCTCCGGCGACGGCCTGTACGCCGACGGTTCGTTCATCCAGCACACCACGGTGCCGTACACCGGCTCGTACGGCTCGGTCATGCTCGGCGGACTGGGCCTGCTGTTCGCGCTGCTGGCGGGGTCCCGCTGGGAGGTGACGGACCCGGGCCGGCAGATCGTGTTCGACGCGGTGGAGCACGCCTGGGCGCCGTTCCTCCACAACGGCCTGGTGATGGACTGCGTCGCGGGCCGGGCGATCAGCCGGGGGCTCGCGGCGGCGGACCCGGAGCGGATCCAGCAGGACGACCATCTGCGCGGCCATCCGGTCCTGGCCTCGATCGTGCTGCTCGGGCAGGGGGCGAGCGCGGCCGAGAACGCCCGCTGGCGCGCCCTGGTGAAGGGCTGGGTGGAGCGCGACTACTACAGCCCGCCGCTCGCCGATCCGGTGCTGAGCCTGCCGCATCTGGCCCGGCTCCAGAGGGTCGCGGACGACGCGTCGGTGACGCCGGTCCCCGAGCCGGCCGGGCACCGGCTGTTCCCCTCCATGGCACGGGCCGTCCATCGCGGACCGGGCTGGGCGGCCGCTCTGAGCATGGCGGACAAGCGGATCACGTACTACGAGACGGGCAACGGCGAGAACCTGCGCGGCTGGCACACCGGCGCCGGGATGCTCTACTGGTGGGGCGACGCCTTCGCCAACGGCCAGTACAGCGACGCCTTCTGGCCCACCGTCGACCCCTGCCGGCTGCCCGGTACGACCGTCTCGCGCAAGGTGCTGGCGGACGGGGCAGGCGGCGACTGGGGCGCTGCGAAGCCGGACGCGGACTGGGTGGGCGGCGCGACGGACGGGCGGCGCGCGGCCGTCGGGCAGCACCTGAAGGGCCTGCAGTCGACGCTGGTGGCGAAGAAGTCGTGGTTCTTCCTGGACGACACGGTGGTCTGTCTCGGCGCGGGCATCACCTGCGGCGACGGTACGGCGGTGGAGACGACCGTGGAGAACCGCAACCTCGGCCCCACCGGAGGCGCCCCCTTCACCGTCGACGGCACGGTCCAGCCCGCCACGTACCCCTGGTCGGCGACGCTCGCCGGGGCGAGGTGGGCGCACATCGGAGGGCACGGCGGCTATGTCTTCCCGGGCGGGGCGACGGTGCGGGCGCTGCGCGACGCGCGCGACGGCAGCTGGAGCACGATCAACAAGGGCGGCTCGACCACCGTGCTGAACCGCACGTACCTGACGCTGTACGTCGATCACGGCACCGACCCGGTGAACGCCTCGTACGCCTACCAGCTGCTGCCCGGCGCCACCGCCGCCCGTACGCGGGCGCGGGCGGCGGACCCGAACTGGCTCACCGTGCCGGCCAACACCGGCAGCGGGCAGGGCGTGTCGGTGCGCTCGCTCGGCTTCACCGGGGTGAACTTCTGGTCCGGCGGAACGGTCGGAACGCTCACCGCGAGCGACCCGTGCTGCGTGATGATCAGTGAGAGCGAGGACGGCACCGCGGTGATCGCGGTGAGCGATCCGATGCGGATGCGCACGCGTCTCACCCTGACCTGGCGGCGGGCGGTCACCGCGGTGACGTCCGCGCCCGCCACGCTCGCCTCGGCGGCCACCGGCTCCGCGCTGAGGCTGGACTTCGGCGATCTCACGGGCACGGCCGGGGCCACCCAGCGGGTCACCGTCAGGCTGGGCTGAGCGCTTCCCGCCCTCCCCGTGCTCCCCGCGCTCCCTCCACGAACCGGTCCAGGGACGCCGTGAACGCGGCCACGAAGGCGTCCCTGGCCTCCTCCGGGAGGGCCTGGAGGGACAGGTAGGGGTTCAGGTCCTCCAGTTCGACCAGCAGCAGGCCGCCGTCGCGGGTGCGGCAGGCGTCGACGCGCTGGATGCCGTGGCCGAGGTCGTTCCAGTCGACGAAGCGCCGGGCGAACTCCAGGTCGGCGGCGGTGGCCGCATACGGTCTCAGCTCCCAGCGGCGCTGCGGGTCGGGGGCGTACAGGGCGTACTGGAAGTCGTCGTCGACGAAGTAGAAGGACACCTCGTGGGCGAAGTCGACACGGGGCTGTATCAGGACGTCGCCGGTGGCGTGCGCGGCGACCTGGCCGGCGGGGACGATCCGCAGGCCGAGCGAGTCGGCGCCGAGCAGGGGCTTGACGACGTAGCGTTCGGCGGCCGGCAGCAGGCCCAGGTCCTCGGCGCGGCCGACGGTCGGTATGACGGGGAAGCCGGCGGCGCTCAGGTCGAGCAGGTACTGCTTGCCCGCCATGTCCGCCTTGCCGGTGAGCGGGTTGTAGACGCGGGCTCCGGTGGCGAGCGCCCGCGCGCGGAAGGCCTCGTAGGCGCGCTGGTAGCCGAGGACGGGCCCGCTGTTGCGGACCACCACGGCGTCGAAGCCGTCCATCAGCGCCTCGGCGTCCAGCGGGTGGCACAGCGCGAGGTCGAAGCGGGCGCGGAGCCGGGAGGTGAGGAAGACGTCCTCGTCGCAGTAGCGGCGCCCGCGGGCCTCGTACGCCAGGTCGGTGACGTAGAGCAGGCGGGGGCGGGCGGCGGGCATACGGGGTCTCCTCCGGGGTGCGGCCGGGCGGCGGGGGCGCGCCGGCGGTGGGTGGGGAAAGGGTACGAGGAGCGGGTGCGCAAGCACTCAGTTCCCCCGCTCACCCACCCGTGCTGCACTGAGTGTCACAGTCGCCGTCCGGGTGCTACGTTCCCCTTCATGAGCTCCAGCAGCGCGGCGCCGGTCGCGAAGCCCTCGATGCGGGAGGCCCTCGTCTCGGCGGCCTTCCGGCTCTTCCTGGAACGCGGATACGAGCAGACCACCGTGGACGACATCGTGGCCCTGGCCGGGGTCGGCCGGCGTTCGTTCTTCCGCTACTTCCCCTCCAAGGAGGACGTGGTCTTCCCCGACCACGAACGCTGCCTGGCCGACATGACCGCCTTCCTCGCCGCGAGCGACGAGGAGCACGAGCCGGTGCGGCGGGTGTGCGACGCGGCCCGGCTGGTGCTGCGGATGTACGCGGAGAACCCGACGTTCTCCGTGCAGCGCTACCGCCTCACCAAGAAGGTGCCGGGACTGCGGGCCTATGAGCTGTCGGTGGTGTGGCGCTACGAGCGCGCGCTCGCCGAGTACCTGCGCGGCCGGTTCGCGGGCCGGCCCGACGGGACGCTGCGGGCGGACGTCGTCGCCGCGGCGGTCGTGGCCGCGCACAACAACGCCCTGCGCTCGTGGCTGCGTTCGGACGGCGTGGGCGACGCGGGCGCCGCCGTGGACCGCGCTCTCGGGTATGTGCAGCGGGAGTTCGGGGCCGCCGCCGGGCCCGCCGCGCCGCCCGTCCGCATCCATCCGCTGCCGGGCGGGGAAGGCGACCGTCCCGACGACGTGGTGGTGCTCGTCTCCCGCCGGGACGCGCCGCTGTGGCGCGTGGTGCAGGAGCTGGAAGCGGCCCTCGGGCGCGCCTGACACCCCGCCCGGTACCCCCGCCGTCGCAGATTGGGGGTACGCAGTGCCTTTACGTGTGACACTCAGTGCCATACTCTGTCGCCGTGCACGGTGGCACCGCCGCCGCGCACGCGTGTGCCCGGTGCGCGCCGGACACGCGGGATTCCGGCCGAGCGCAGGGAGTTGACCAGCGTGTACCACTACTCAGCAAACGCATCGCATCCGGCGGCCGGCTCCGCGGCGGGTGTCCTCGACCCCGTTTCCGCGGACTCCAGGGACGCCCTCGTCTTCCAGCGCTGCACCTGGTGCGGCACCGCGATGTACCACCGGCTGCTGTGTCCGGTGTGCCAGGGCAGCGAGCTGCGCACGGAGCGCAGCGAGGGCGTCGGCACGGTCCGGCACTCCACCGTGGTGCACCGCAACACGCCCGCGGCACGCAACGTGTCGCTGATCGAGATGGCCGAGGGGTTCGTCGTACGGGGCCGGGTCATGGGCCCGCCGATCGGCATCCACAGCGGCGACCGCGTCCGGCTGTCCACCGCCCAGGACCCGGTGCGCGGCGAGCCCGTCTTCCAGCTGCTGGACGAGCCGTACCGGGGCGCCTGGACCTGACGGCGCGCCGGACCCCCGGGACGGAACGACGGTGGGCAGGTCCTGGTGGCCCTCAGTCCGCGAGCGTCACGCGGATTCCCACCGTGCCGTCCGGTCCGCGGCGCAGCCGGCTGCCCAGCAGGGTGAGGCGGCCGAGGATGCCGTACTTGCGGGCGACGAGGTCCCGGTAGCCTGCGGTGGTGGCGGCGTCGGCGATCTCCGCGGTGGCCGGGACCTGGTCGCCGGTGGGGTTGCCGCGCAGGTCACAGGGGCCGACCAGGACGTCCGCGCGACGGCGGATCCGCTTGACCTTGAAGCTGTCGGCGGCCGTCCAGACACCGAGGCTGTCACCGTCGCGGACCACCCACACGGGGGTGGCGACCGGGGTGCCGTTCTTGCGGTAGCTGGTCACCAGCAGGTACTTGCCGGAGCCGAGCCGGTCCAGCCGCGTGTCGTCCATGCCGGGCAGTCTAGGAGGCCGCGCCGCTCGGCAGACCGGCTCGGTCGCGGTGTTCACCGGATCCGCCCGGTCACTTCAGGGCCGCCGCCATGCGCCGTACCCCTTCGGTGAGGATCTCGGGCGAGGTCGCCAGATTCAGCCGTACGTGCCCGGCGCCGCCGGTGCCGAAGGGCAGGCCCGAACTGAGCGCGACCCGGCCGCGGTCGAGGAAGACCTGGGCGGGATCGTCGCCGAGGCCGAGGGCGCGGCAGTCGAGCCAGGCCAGATAGGTGGCCTCGGCGGGGTACGGGCGGATCGCGGGCAGGTGCTCGGCGAGCAGGCCGGTGAGCAGGCGCCGGTTGGCCTGCAGCCCGGCGAGCAGGGCGTCCAGCCAGTCCGTGGCCTCGCGCAGGGCGGCGGTGTGCGCAATGACGCCGACGTGGCTGGGGCCGTGGCTCACCTCGTCGGGGAGCCGGCCGAGGTCGGGCGCCGCCTCGGGGCCGGCGAGGGCGAGGGCGGCCTTGAGACCGGCCAGGTTCCAGCCCTTGGAGGCCGACATCAGCGACAGGCCGCGCTCGGCGCCGGGCACGCTCAGATACGGCACGAAGGCGGTGCCCGGGGCGACGAGCGGGGCGTGGATCTCGTCGGCGACGACCCGGACGCCGTACCGCTCGGCGAGGGCGGCGACGGCGGCCAGTTCACCGGCGGTGTGCACGGTGCCGGTGGGGTTGTGCGGGCTGCACAGCAGGAAGGCGGCGCGCCCGGACCCGGCGCTCGCCTCGCGGAACGCCTGCTCCAGGGCGGCGAGGTCGAGGCGCTGGTCGGCGCCGAGGGGGGCTTCGATCACCCGGCGGTCCATGTGGGTGACGAACTGGAAGAACGGCGGATACACCGGCGGATTGACGACCACCGGATCTCCGGGCCCGGTGACCAGTTTGATCATCTCGACCACGCCGAGCATCACGTCCGGAACGATCGCGGTGCGCTCGACGGCGATCCCGTCCCAGTTCCAGCGGTCGGCGGCGAAGGCGGCCAGGGCCTCGGCGTAGGCGGTGCCCGCGGGGTATCCGGTGTCGCCGAGGGCCAGCGCGTCGGTCACCGCGCGGACGACGGGTCCGGCGAGCGGGACGTCCATCTCGGCCACCCACAGCGGCAGTACGTCCTCGGGGTAGGTGCGCCATTTCATGCTTGTACGGCGGCGCAGCTGCTCCAGGCCGAGCGCGTGCAGCGGGCCGGGTTCACCGGGCGTGACGTGCGGGATGTCGGTCATGAGGATCACGATAGGAGCGCGGCGGAGCCGGTGGAACGCCCGTACCACCGGCTGGTGCGCCGAAGATCGACTCGGGCGTTCGGGCCGCCTGTTGCGGGGATCTTCCGTCGGGCGCGGCCGGGGACCCGATACGTCGACCGCACCCCGCTGCCGGGGTGTCCTGAACGCCGCGCCCGTCGGCCGCGTATGGAGGTGCGGGCCCTGGACGAGGCGGGGCCTCGCGCCGCCGGAACGGGCGGCGCGCGTTCGGTTCGGCTTCGGGAGCCCCGCATGCGGCACGCACGACGACGGATCGTCCGGCGGGTGACCCGCCTGACGGCGGTCGCCGGACTCCTTCTGGGCGGCGCGATGGTCACCCAGGCGGCGATGGCGAGCGAGCCACCCCCGGCCGCCGCCAGACCGCTCGCCTCCGCGTCCGGGACCGGGGCCGGGGAGACGGGGGCCGCGCTGGTGGCGCGGCTCGGCACGGCACGCACGGCGGGCGACTGGATCGGCGCGGACGGGCGGCCGGTCGTCGCGGTGACCGACGAGGCGGCGGCCCGTGAGGTACGGCGCGCGGGGGCCGAGGCGAAGGTCGTCCAGCACAGCATGAACGAGCTGAAGTCGGCGACGGCCGCGCTGCGTTCGGCTCCGCGGGTGGCGGGCACCGCGTGGGCGGTGGACTACCGCACCAACGAGGTCGTGGTCAGCGCGGACAGCACGGTGTCCGCGGGCGACTGGTCCAGGATGAGCCATGCGGCGGCGCGGATCGGGAGCTTCGTGCGGATGGAGCGGACGAAGGGCACGTTCACCACGCGGCTGAACGGCGCCCAGCCGATCCTGTCGACCGGCGGCCGCTGTTCGGCCGGGTTCAATGTGACCGACGGGCGCAGCGACTTCATCCTCACGGCCGGTCACTGCGGTCCCGCGGGATCCATCTGGTTCGCCGACGACCAGGCCGGCCGGCAGCTCGGCAGGACGGTGAGCAGTACCTTCCCCGGCAACGACTTCTCACTCGTGCAGTACGCCTCCGGCAAGGCCGGTGACGGCGCCGACGTCGTCGCGATCGGCGGCGGCAACGGGGTGCGGATCACGGGCCTCGCCGACGCGGCGGTGGGGCAGCGGGTGTTCCGCAGCGGCAGCACCAGCGGCCTGCACGACGGAACGGTCACCGCGCTGAACGCGACCGTCAACTATCCGGAGGGCACGGTCACCGGGCTCATCCAGACCACGGTGTGCGCCGAGCCCGGCGACAGCGGCGGGCCGCTGTTCTCCGACGGGATCGCGCTCGGCGTGACCTCGGGCGGCAACGGCGACTGCACCACGGGCGGGACGACGTTCTTCCAGCCGGTGACGCGGGCGCTGTCGGCGCTGAACGTCAAGCTGATCGTGTCGGCGCAGAACGCCGGCGCCGGCGCCCCGGGCGCCTCCCCCGCGCCCTCCGCCTCGACCGCCCAGGGTGCGATGGCGCCGAACGCGGCGTCGCCGGGGTCCTCGGCGGCGGTGACCGGCGCCACGGGGCGGACGCTGCTGGCACGGCTGACGGACACCCGGAACGTCGGTCCCGGGCTGCTGGTCATCGCGGGCAGTCTGATCGCGCTCGTCGCGACCCGCTACATACGGGCCGAGCAGGACCGCAAGGCCTATCAGCGGCACTACTCGGCGACCTGGGGCTGAGGTACGGGGACATACGAAGGGCACCCGTGCTCACGGGTGCCCTAGAGGGTTCGGCGCGGTCCGCGCGAGGCCGGTCAGGCGGCCCGCTGCGATCGCGGGGTCGCGGCGGCCCACTCCATCACGAGGCGCTGGTACTCGGCGCGCTGCTCGGTGGTCAGTGTCCCGCCCGACCGGCGCCACAGGGCCCTGATCTCCTCGTTGACCTCCGCGGCCGAACGCTCGGGAGCGGCTTCAACAGTGGTGGACATGCTGTGAAGCATATGCCGATCGAGGTGAAGGCGCTGTGAGTAACTGCACTTCATACGGACATTACGGACGTGGTGCTCATCACGTCGATGTGTCAAGCACCAGACGGGAGTTCACCCCGGGCGGCCGGCTGATGCGGGGTGCCGGCGGGCGCGGATCGTCTCGTGCACCGTGTTCCCGGTCACATCCCCCAGTGCCGGCGCTCTCGCCGCCGAGAAGGATAGGCCCGGGGCGACTTTCATGGCGAGGCCGCCCCCGCCGCCACACCAAGCCGGTGTGGCGGCGGGGGCGGGGCGGCGGCTCAGGTGCCCGGCTTGCGGCCGTAGACGAAGACGTCGTCGCCGTTCTTCAGCAGGGACCAGTACGCCTTGGCGTCCTTGGTCGTCATGTTGACGCAGCCGTGCGAGCCCGGCGGGTTCCACATGCTCAGGTTGACCGAGTGGAAGGCCTGCCCGCCGTCGAAGAACTGGCTGTAGGGCATCGGCACGTTGTAGATGCTGGAGACGTGGTCGATGTCCCGCCAGTAGATCTTCTTCAGGCCCGTGCGGGTCGTGTACCCCTTGCGGCCGGTGCGCACGGGCACCGGTCCGTAGACGAGCTTCTTGCCGTCCTGGACCCAGCTCAGCTGGAGCGTGAGGTTCACACAGGCGATCCGGCCCTTGTTCACCGGGCACGCGCCGGCCTTGTTGGGGTCGCTCCCCACGGCCTTCTGCTGGTTCATGAGATCCATCACACCCCAGGTGACGGGGCCGGCGTAGCCGATGTCGGGCGTGATGCCGTGTTTGTCCTGGAACGCCTTGATGGCCTTGCAGTCGGCCGCGGACTGCTTGCCGTCGACCGGCCGGCCGAGGAACTTCTCCACCTGCTTCTGGTACGGCCCCGTCTGCGTGGTGCAGCTCGCGGCCTGGGCCGGCGCCGCGGTGAGGGCGAGCGTGAGCGGCGCCACCAGCCCCGTGACCGCCAGCACGACGACACCCCGTCTGCGTATGTCCCCCATGTGAACCCCTTCTCCCCATCCCGCCCGGGGCCTGCCCCGGGTGCTCCCCTGCGCGATTCCCGCGTTCTCGCACTCCTAGACCTGCGCGGGCGCCCGGGGGTTGTGGTTCCGGTCAGACTGTGACGAAACGGTGAACCAGGGGGCGCGGTGCCGCCGACCTCGTCCGTGGGCCGCCCTGGCGACGGCCGCCCACGGCGTCCAGTCCAGTTGCCCCGTATTGGACCGGGCCCACGGCTCCCTGACCGCTCTACGCTGCCGTACATGCACCCGACCCTCGCCGGCGACCTCGCCCAATTCCCCGAACTCCTCCAGTCCGCCCGCGACTTCGCCGCCCGGGAGGCGGTGGGCCTGGACCAGCGGCCGGTTGCCGTCGGCGGGGCGGCGCCCGGGCCGGCTGGGTTGCCCGAGGAGGGTGTGGGCGCGGAGGCGGCGCTCGGGTGGTTCGGTGAGCGGTGGGCGCCGGGGTTCTCCGGTTCCGCCGGGCCGCGTTATCTGGGCTTCGTCACCGGGGGCGCGACGCCCGCGTCGGTCGCCGGGGACTGGCTGACGTCCGTGTTCGACCAGAACCTGTCCGGCGCCGGCGGTTCGTGGGCGCAGGAGCTGGAGCGGGAGACGCTCGGCTGGCTGCGCGAGCTGTTCGGGCTGGGCGAGGCGCACAGCGGGGCGTTCGTGACGGGGGCGACCGTGTCCAACACGGTCGGGCTGGCGATCGGCCGGGAGTGGCTGGGCGAGCGGCTGGGGGTGGACGTCTCCCGGGCGGGCGCGGCCGCGCTGGGGCCGGTCGACGTGCTCTCCGGCAGCCCGCACTCCAGCGTGGCCAAGGCGATGTCGGTCCTGGGCATCGGCCGTGACCGGCTGCGGAAGGTGCCGCTGCTGCCCGGCGACCGGGAGGCCGTGGACGTGGCCGCGCTGGAGTCCGCCCTCGCGGAGCTGCACGGCAGGCCGGCGATCGTCGTGGCGAACGCCGGCACCGTGAACACCGTCGACTTCGACGACCTGCGGGCGATCGCCGCCCTGAAGGACGCCTACGACTTCTGGCTGCACGTCGATGCCGCGTTCGGCGGCTTCGCCGCGCTCTCTCCGGAGTATTCCGCGCTGGTCGACGGTCTCGACGCCGCCGACTCGGTCTGCGTGGACCTGCACAAGTGGCTCAACGTCCCCTACGACGCGGCCGTGCAGTTCACCCGGCGCCGCGATCTGCAGGTGAAGGTGTTCCACAACGCCTCCCCCTATCTGGGCGTGCCGGCCGGCGAGCCCGACTTCCTGCATCTGACCCCGGAGAACTCGCGGCGGCTGCGCGCCCTGCCCGCGTGGTTCTCGCTGGCGGCCTACGGACGCGCCGGGCACCGGGAGATCGTCGAGCGGAACGTGGCGCTGGCCCGCCGGCTGGGCGCGGGCGTCGAGGCGCTGCCGGGCCTGCGCCTGCTGGCGCCGGTGCGGCTGAACGTCGTCTGCTTCACCCTCGCCGAGCACCCCACCCAGGAGCGGGTCGACGCGCTGGCCCGTGCGGTGGCCGCATCCGGCGAGACGTATGTGACGCCGACGGTGTACGGCGGGGTGCCCGGGCTGCGGGCCGCGTTCAGCAACTGGCGCACCACCGAGGCCGACACCGAGCGGGTGCTCCGAGCGCTGGCGGCGGCCTCGGGCTGACGGCTCAGGGGCGTCGCAGGGCCGTGTGGAAGCCGGTGTTGACCGCGGTGAGGCCGCCGTCGACGACCAGCGTGGCGCCGGTGATCCAGGCGGCGTCGCGGGAGGCGAGGAAGGCGACCGCGGCGGCGATGTCCTCGGGCTCGCCGACCCGGCCGAGCGGATACAGGTCACGGAGGGCTTCGAGCTCGGCGTCGCGGCCCTCCCACGCCGAGGTGCGGACGGTGCCCGGCACCACGAGGTTCACCCGCACGCCCCGGGCCGCCGCGTGCCCGGCGAGGGTGCGGGTGAGCGAGCCGAGGCCGGCCTTGGCGGCGCTGTAGGCGTGGTTGCCGAAGTCCTGCAGCCCGTTGACGGAACCGATGCCGACGATCGCGCCGCGTCCGGAGGCGGCGAGGTGGGGCAGGGCGGCACGGCAGCAGCGGTAGGCGCCGGTGAGGGTGACGTCGAGGTCGAGCGCCCAGGCCTCGTCGGGGTCGTCCTCGAAGAGCGGGGCGTCCGGGGTGCAGTGGGCGGCGCAGTTGACCAGGACGTCGAGCGAGCCGAACGCGGCGACGGCGTGGGCGACGGCCGCCTCCACCGAGGCGCGGTCGGCGACCTCGCACGCCAACGCCTCGGCGGCTAGCCCCTGTCGGCGCAGGTCCGCGGCGGTTCGCTCGGCCTCGGGCAGGTCCCGGTCGGTGACCAGGACCCGTCCGCCCTCCTCGGCGATCCTGCGTGCGACGGCGGCGCCGATGCCGCGGGCCGCGCCCGTGACGAGAACTCCGTGTTCCGCGAAGCGAGTGTGATCGGTCATGCGGTGACCGTACGGCCCGGCGGGCGTTCTTTCACCGGTATCGGTGTCGGTCCGTACGGTCGGCGGCGGCCTCAGTGTCCGCGCCTGATCCACTCCTCCAGGTGCGGTGCCTCGGCGCCGATGGTGGTGGGGTCGCCGTGGCCGGTGAGGACCTTCGTCTCCGGCGGCAGGGTGAGGAGCCTGTCGCGGATGGACTCGATGATCGTCGGGAAGTGGGAGTAGGTGCGTCCGGTGGCGCCCGGCCCGCCCTGGAAGAGGGTGTCCCCGGTGAAGACGGTGCCGAGCGCCGGGTCGTACAGGCAGACCGCGCCGGGGGCGTGTCCCGGGGTGTGGATCACGGTCAGGTCGGCGCCGGCCGCCTCGATGACCTGGCCGTCCAGCAGGTGCCGGTCGGGGTCGCGGTGCGGGTGGGTCATCTTCCACAGCGGCAGGTCGTCCGGGTGCAGCCAGATGGTCGCGCCGGTGCGCTCGGCGAGTTCGGGTGCGGCGTTGACGTGGTCGTTGTGGGCGTGGGTGCACACGATGGCGGTCAGCCGACGGTCGTCGACGGCGCGGGCGATGGCCTCGGCGTCGTGGGCGGCGTCGATGACGATCACCTCCCGTTCGTCGCCGACGATCCACACGTTGTTCTCGACGTCCCAGGTGCCGCCGTCGAGGGTGAACTGCCCGCTGGTGACGAGGCGTTCGATGCGCACGGTCATCAGAACACCACCACCGAGCGGAGCACGTCACCGTGGTGCATCCGCTCGAACGCCTTCTCCACCTCGTCCAGTTGAATGGTCTCGGTGACGAACGCGTCGAGCGGCAGCCGGCCCTGGAGGTGCAGGTCGATCAGCATGGGGAAGTCGCGGGAGGGCAGGCAGTCGCCGTACCAGGACGACTTCAGGGCGCCGCCGCGGCCGAAGACGTCCAGGAGGGGCAGGTCGAGCTTCATCTCGGGCGTGGGCACGCCGACCAGGACGACGGTGCCGGCGAGGTCGCGGGCGTAGAAGGCCTGTTCGTACGTCTCGGGGCGGCCGACGGCCTCGATGACGACGTCGGCGCCGAACCCACCGGTCAGCTCGCGGATCACCTCGACGGGGTCCGTGTCCTTGGAGTTGACGGTGTGCGTGGCGCCCAGCTTCCTGGCGGTCTCCAGCTTGCGGTCGTCGATGTCCACGGCGATGATCTTCGCCGCGCCGGCGAGACGGGACCCGGCCACGGCCGCGCACCCGACGCCGCCGCAGCCGATCACGGCGACGGAGTCGCCCCGGCCGACGTTCCCCGTGTTGATGGCGGCGCCGATACCGGCCATCACCCCGCAGCCCAGCAGCCCGGCGACCGCCGGGGAGACGGCCGGGTCGACCTTGGTGCACTGGCCCGCCGCCACGAGGGTCTTCTCGGCGAAGGCGCCGATGCCCAGGGCGGGCGACAGCTCGGCGCCGTCGGTGAGGGTCATCTTCTGCTTCGCGTTGTGGGTGTTGAAGCAGTACCAGGGCCGGCCGCGCAGGCAGGCCCGGCAATTTCCGCACACCGCACGCCAGTTGAGGATCACGAAGTCACCGGGCGCCACGTCGGTGACCCCCTCGCCGACCGCCTCGACGACACCGGCGGCCTCATGGCCGAGGAGGAAGGGGAAGTCGTCGCTGATGCCGCCCTGCTTGTAGTGCAGATCCGTATGACAGACACCGCAGGCCTGGACGCGTACCACGGCCTCGCCGGGGCCGGGATCCGGCACGACGATCGTCTCGACCCGTACGGGCTGGTCCTTTCCCGGTGCGATCACGCCGCGTACTTCCTGCGCCATGGTCTGGCCCCTTCCTCGATTGCCTTCGCGCCGACCCTACGCGCGACCGATCCGTGGCACGAACCCCCGCAGCGGCGCGTCATGTTCGCGGAGGACGGCTTACTCGATGTCCGGCACCAGACCCATAGCGGGCGCCGCGAGGTCGGTGACCTGGTGCAGCTCACTCAGCCGGTTCAGCTCGCTGACCTGGTTCAGCGCGCGCAGCTGCTCGGAGACCCGGGGGACCTCCGTCTTGTGCTGGGCCGGGATGTCGCTGACGGTGAGCGAGTCGAGCGTGGCCATGGGGTGGATCAGCCCGGTGTTCGGCGCACTGGTGTCGGCCGCGTGCGCCAGCGGTGCGGCAAGGCCCGTGACCCCGGCTGCGAGACCGAGAGCGGCGACGATACGTCGTGTTGAGGTCATGTTCTCAGCAACGGCCGCACACCGTGTCCGGACACGGGCGGCGGCCCGCGCTCACCCGTGAGGCGGAGGCCGCCGCCCGGGCTTCCCAGAGGCCGCCGGGGCCGCGCTCGCCCTGGCCGCCGGAGTGGGCTCGCCGGGCCTCCGGGGCTGCGCTTGCCGGGGTCGTCGGGCCGGAGGAGTCTCTAAGGGTGGGGGTGCGCGCGGCCTGCGCCCGCCGGGCCGCCGGCGCCCGAAGGAGGTCACCCATGGGCACCACGACAGGTTCCGCCTTCGACATCGAGACACTGCGCCGCGGCATAGAAGGGACCACCGGCAACACCCTTCTGTCGCTGTACGCCGACGACGCGGAGATCCGTATCGTCGACCACGACCACCAGCCCAGCCATCCCACCGTGCTGCACGGCCGGAGTGAGATCGCCCAGTTGCTGCACGACATCTACAGCCGCGACATGACGCACCGGCTGGACCAGTGCGTCGTGCAGGGCGACCACGCCGCGTTCAGCGAGTCCTGCCAGTACGGCGACGGCACCCGTGTCCTGGCCGAGTCGATGGTCACGTTGCGTGACGGCAAGATAGCCAACCAGTTGATCATCCAGGCCTGGGACGAGTAGCCACGCCCCCGGCCCTGAGAGCGGTGCGCCGTGTCCCGCGTCCCGCGCCGCGGCGTGGGCGTCGAACGCGGCGTGCCCGGCCTCGGTGAGCCGGTGCATGAGGCGGGAGCGGTGCGCGGGGGTCAGCGCATCCAGGCGCTGTACGACATCACGTCCCCGGCCTTCACCCCGTACCGGGGGTCGTCCCGGGTGACGGTGGCCTCCAGACCGAGGACGGCGCCGGTACGCGGATCGAGGATCAGCAGGCGCCGCTCGCCCCGGGCGTCGTACGTGTACGCCTGTCCGGGGCGCCCCAGCCGGTCCGTCACCTGGCCGGCGGGGCGCAGTCCCCCGGCGTCCGCCAGGACCCGCACCAGCGCGGCCGACTCGCGCGCCCCGAGAGTCCAGTAGTCCAGCAACTCCCCGACGGCGTCCAGGAGTTCGGGGGTGGTCAGGGTGCCGGTGCCGGTGCGGGCCGTCTCGGTGAGGTAGGCCCGCAGGGCGGCCGGATCGTGTGGGGGGCGCGCCTCGGGCGGGGCGTCGCTCCAGCTCGGCGGGTAGGTGGTACGGCTCAGCACATGGCCGTCCGCCACCAGGCGCGGAGTGTCGCCCTCGTCGGTGAGCACCGGACGGCCCGGGTGGCGCGGGTCGGTCGCCACGACGAGTTCCGTGTGGCTGTCGTCCGCCCTCCAGCGCACCACGCGCTCCTCCGGCAGGGTCACGGGCGGCTTGTCGTCGCTCATGCCGAGACTCCAGGACTGCACATGGGTGCCCCTGCGCAGGCCGGGCGAACCGTCGGCGGCGGCAGCGGCGGCCAGCTGGGACATCCGGTCCAGCGGTACGGCGGTGGAGTGGGCCCGGACGGTCAGCGGGCGGGGCGCGGCGAATGCGGGCTGGCCGCTCGGGCCGCCGAGAAGCGCGGTGAACGTGGTGGCCAGCACGACGGCGGTGGCGGCCAGACCCCACAGCAACCGGGCGCGCGGCACCCGGCGCCGGACGCGCGGGGCGGGCTCGTCGCGCAGCAGCAGCTCCAGCCGCCGCTCGGCACGGTGGTCCAGCGGCCCGTCGCCGTAGTACGGGCCGTGGGCGGGGACCGGGTTGGCGTCGCGGAGGAGTTCGAGTTCGTCAGGCATGGCGGGGGTCCTTGCGCAGCGGTACGTCGGCGGGGGCAGTCGCGGGGTGTGTGGCGTGCGTGGGGTGCCCATGGCGAGGCACGGCTTCCGGTGCTCCGGCACCCGACCGAAGCCCGGGAAGCGGCACATCCACCGGCGCTCCGGCACCCGGCCGGAGCCCGGGAAGCGGCACATCCTCCGATACCCCGGGGCCCGGCCGGAGCCCAGTAAGCGACACATCCACTGGCACCCCGCCACCCAACCGAAGCCCAGGAAGCGGCACGTCCTCCGGCACCTCGGCACCCGGCCCGGGCCTGAGCGGCGATACGTCCTCCGGTGCTTCACGGCCCGGCCCCCGCCCGCTCGTCGGGCCGGGGGCCGGGCTCGTGGGGCGCAGGCGGGCTATCTCGGTGCGGAGGCGGCGGCGGGCGCGGTGCAGGCGCATCGTCGCCGCGCGTCTGCCGCAACCGAGGACCACGGCGATCTGCCCGGCGTCGAGTTCCTCCCAGGCCGCGAGGCGCAGGATCTCCCGGTCGGCCGGGGAGAGCCGGTCCAGGGCCTCGTGCACCCAGGCGCCGGGCGGCTCCGTGTCCGGGCTGTCCACGAGGTGCCGGCCGTGCGCGGCGTCGTCGTTGCCGAGCCGGTCCACCAGCCGTCGTCTGCGGCCGTAGCCGCGTACGGCGTTCGCCAGGCAGTTGCGGGCCACCCCGTACAACCAGGGCAGCGGCGCGTCCGGCAGGTCGCGCCGGCGCCGCCAGGCGGTCGTGAACACCTCCGCCACCACTTCCTCCACCTCGTCGCTCTGCCCGGGCAGCCGTCGCGCGACATAACGGCTGACCGCCCAGTAGTGCTCGCGATAGGCAGCGGCGAAGATCTCGTCGTTGCTCATGTTCCGTTCGTGTCCGGCACCGCCCGGATCGTCACACCCTTCTTCCGTGATGCTTCTCGCGTCGCCCGAGTGTGACCGGTGGGCCGGGCGCGGACACAGGCGGGGCGTGAAGAGGATCAGAGACTTCAGGGGCATGAAGGCCGTACGGTGGCTGACGACCACCGATCACAAGACGATCGGAACGCTCTATTTGGTCACCGCGTTCGCGTTCTTCCTGATCGGTGGCGTGATGGCGCTGCTCATGCGCGCCGAGCTGGCCCGGCCGGGTCTGCAGATCATGTCGAACGAGCAGTTC
>NZ_JBEYEY010000009.1:0-352443 GCF_040703635.1 Streptomyces sp. NPDC007189 | reverse complement strand
TGAGTTCTCAAGGAACGGTCGCTTCCTTCGTACTCACCCTCTCGGGCTTTCCTCCGGGCGCTTCCCTTCGGTGTTTCCGACTCTATCAGATCTTTTCGATCCGATTTCCTCGGTGCTTTCCAGGTTCCCGCGTTTGTTTCGCGGTTTCCTTTCCGGCGGATCCGACTTTATCAGAAGTTCTGAGTCGGTTTTCCCACCCGCTCCGGGCAACCGTGTCCAGCACGCGAAGTGCTGGGGTTCCCGGTCGGGCGGAGCCGTAAACGTACTGGAGCGGGGCGCCTCGATGCAAATCGAGGCGCCCCGCCCGGGTGATGCTCCGACGGACCGTCAGACCTCCACGACCACCGGCAGGATCATCGGCCTGCGGCGATAGGTGTCCGAGACCCACTTGCCGAGGGTGCGCCGGACGAGCTGCTGGAGCTGGTGCGGCTCGACGACGCCGTCCTGGGCGGACCGCTCCAGGGCCTCCGTGATCCTCGGGACGACGTCGGCGAAGGCCGAGTCGTCGATGCCGGAGCCACGTGCCTGGATGTGCGGGCCACCGGTGATCTTGCCCGTGGAGGAGTCCATGACCACGAAGACCGAGATGATGCCCTCGTCACCGAGGATCTTGCGGTCCTTGAGGGCCGGCTCGCCGATGTCACCGACGGAGAGGCCGTCGACGTAGACGTAACCGGCCTGGACCTTGCCCGAGATCTTGGCCTTGCCCTCGACCAGGTCGACCACGACGCCGTCCTCGGCGATGACGATCTGGTCGTGCGGGACTCCGGTGAGCGCCCCCAGCTCGGCGTTGGCGCGCAGATGGCGCCATTCGCCGTGGACCGGCATCAGGTTCCTGGGGCGGCAGATGTTGTAGAAGTACAGCAGCTCACCCGCGGACGCGTGGCCGGAGACGTGCACCTTGGCGTTGCCCTTGTGGACGACGTTGGCGCCCCAGCGGGTCAGGCCGTTGATCACGCGGTAGACCGCGTTCTCGTTTCCGGGGATGAGGGACGAGGCCAGGATGACCGTGTCGCCGTCGACGATACGGATCTGGTGGTCCCGGTTGGCCATCCTCGACAGGGCCGCCATCGGCTCGCCCTGGGAGCCCGTGCAGACCAGGACCACCTCGTGGTCCGGAAGGTCGTCCAGCGTCCTGACGTCGACGACCAGGCCCGGCGGGACCTTCAGGTAGCCGAGGTCGCGGGCGATGCCCATGTTGCGGACCATGGAGCGGCCCACGAAGGCGACCCGGCGGCCGTACTCGTGCGCGGCGTCCAGGATCTGCTGGATGCGGTGGACGTGACTGGCGAAGCTCGCCACGATGATCCGCTTGCGGGCGCCGGCGAAGACCTGGCGCAGCACGTTGGAGATGTCGCGCTCGTGCGGGGTGAAGCCCGGGACCTCGGCGTTCGTGGAGTCCGTGAGCAGGAGGTCGATGCCCTCCTCGCTCAGCCGCGCGAACGCGTGCAGGTCCGTGAGGCGGTTGTCCAGCGGGAGCTGGTCCATCTTGAAGTCGCCGGTGTGCACCGCCATGCCGGCGGGGGTGCGGATGGCGACGGCCAGCGCGTCCGGGATGGAGTGGTTGACGGCGATGAACTCGCAGTCGAAGGGACCGATGCGCTCGCGGTTCCCCTCCGCCACCTCGAGGGTGTACGGGCGGATCCGGTGCTCCTGGAGCTTGGCCTCGATGAGGGCGAGGGTGAGCTTGGAACCGATGAGCGGGATGTCCGGCTTCTCGCGGAGCAAGAAGGGGACACCGCCGATGTGGTCCTCGTGGCCGTGCGTGAGGACGATGCCCTCGATGTCGTCGAGGCGGTCCCGGATGGACGAGAAGTCCGGCAGGATCAGGTCGATTCCGGGCTGCTCCTCCTCGGGGAAGAGCACTCCGCAGTCGACGATCAGAAGGCGGCCGCCGTACTCGAAGACGGTCATGTTCCGGCCGATCTCGCCGAGGCCGCCGAGCGGGGTGACCCGCAGGCCGCCCTCGGGGAGCGGCGGGGGCGGGCCGAGTTCAGGATGCGGATGACTCAAAAGACTCTCCTCACCACACGCGCCACGTACCGGCCGGGCACGTGGCGCGTGAGACGTTCGTGCAGAAGCAGTTGTCGTTGTGGGGTGCGGGCACCGGTGGCCCGCTTCTTCTGTTGTTCTTCAGTTGTGAAGCCCGGGTGGCGCCAAGTCTGTTGTCAGAGCTGTACCCCGCCGGCGGCAAGATCGATCTTGAGCTGGGCGATCTCCTCGGGCGAGCACTCGACCATGGGTGAGCGCAGCGGCCCCGCGGGCAGTCCCTGGAGGGCGAGCGCGGCCTTGGTGGTCATCACGCCCTGGGTACGGAACATGCCGGTGTAGACCGGGAGCAGCTTCTGGTGGATCTCGGTGGCCTTCTGTACGTCCCCGGAGACGTACGCGTCGACGAGGGCGCGCAGGTCGGGGGTGACGAGGTGGCCGACGACCGACACGAAGCCGACGGCTCCCACGGAGAGCAGCGGCAGGTTCAGCATGTCGTCGCCGGAGTACCAGGCGAGGCCGGACTGGGCGATGGCCCAGCTGGCGCGGCCGAGGTCGCCCTTGGCGTCCTTGTTGGCGACGATCCGGGGGTGCTCGGCGAGCCGGACGAGGGTCTCGGTGTTGATCGGGACGCCGCTGCGGCCGGGGATGTCGTAGAGCATGACCGGCAGGCCGGTGGCGTCGGCCACGGCGGTGAAGTGCCGGTACAGGCCCTCCTGCGGGGGCTTGTTGTAGTACGGCGTGACGACCAGCAGGCCGTGTGCGCCGTCGCGCTCGGCCTGGCGGGCCAGCTCGACGCTGTGGTGGGTGTCGTTCGTGCCGACGCCGGCGACGACGTGGGCGCGGTCGCCGACGGCCTCCAGGACGGCTCGTACGAGGTCCGATTTCTCCGCATCGCTCGTGGTGGGGGACTCGCCGGTGGTGCCGTTGACGATCAGGCCGTCGTTGCCTGCGTCCACCAGGTGGGCGGCGAGCCGCTGCGCGCCGTCGAGGTCGAGTGCGCCGTCCGCCGTGAAGGGCGTGACCATGGCGGTGAGGACCCGCCCGAAGGGGGTCTGCGGAGTCGAGGTCGGAGCCATGGGTAACACGCTACTCGGTGCTCCCTGCGGGGTCTGCCCGCGGGGGGTCGGGTAAGTCAGGACAAATGCGGAGCCCGGCACTGCCTGCTCGGGGGTTCAAGCAGTGCCGGGTCCCTTTGATCAGGCTAGATGAACTTCTCGAAATGCCGCAATACGGACACCTCGCGAGGCTGATCCGTACATCCGTTCCTGGCGGGGGAACAGGGCTTCGTACGCCTTCCTTACGGGGCTTACGAGGCTTTACGGGGCCACGCGCCCGTTCGCGTTGAAGGCGGCGTGCGTGAGCGGCATGAGCCGGGCCCACTCCGCCTCCATCCTCTCGCCCACCATCTCGATCTCCCGCTGCGGGAAGGACGGCACCTTGGCCAGCTCGTGCTGGGTGCGCAGGCCGAGGAAGTGCATCAGGGAGCGGGCGTTGCAGGTGGCGTACATCGAGGAGTAGAGGCCGACGGGGAGGGCGGCGCGGGCGACCTCGCGGGCGACGCCCTCGGCGAGCATCTTCTGGTAGGCCGCGTACGCCTGCTCGTACGACTCCCGCAGCGTGCTGCTGACGGCCTCGTGCTGGGACGGGGTGCCCTCGACGAAGACGTACTTGCCGGGGCGGCCCTCCTGCACGAGCTTGCGGTCGGCGCCGGGGACGTAGAAGACGGGCTGGAGCTCCCGGTAGCGGCCGGACTCCTCGTTGTACGACCAGCCGACCCGGTGCCGCATGAACTCGCGGAAGACGAAGATCGGGGCGCTGATGAAGAACGTCATCGAGTTGTGCTCGAACGGGCTGCCGTGCCGGTCGCGCATCAGGAAGTTGATCAAGCCCTTGGAGCGCTCGGGGTCCTTCTTCAGTTCGTCCAGGGACTGCTCGCCGGCGGTGGAGACCCGCGCGGCGAAGAGGACGTCGGCGTCCGAAGCGCTGGACTTCACCAGCTCGACGGTGACGTCACTGCGGAACGTGAGCGACTCGGGGGTGGTCACGGAGGTCGGGGTCCTTCCCATCACAGCTGTGGTTCGCGCCCACCTTACGGGGCACCCGCCCCGGCCACGGCAGTGCCCGGCCTCAAAAATCCCACCAGGGATTTTTTCCGACATGGGCACCTTTTGTGTTACTCGAGCGTCTGTATCGGTGAGGCCCGCTCGTTCGAGCCGAAAACGTTGATCACGAAAGGAGTCGTCCCCGCGATGTTCGGTCGGCGCGAGCCCGTACCCTTCGCCTTCCTGGCCGAGACGGACAGGTTCCGCAGCAATGTCACTCCCCCGCCCCGCCCGCGGGCGTCCTTCGCGGAGATAGCCGGGCGCTGGCTGCTCGGCCTGACGATCGTGGCCGGGCTGGTCGGCGCCCTGATACTCGGCGAGCCCGCGATGTCCACGCCGTCCCATACGCCGGTGCAGCAGTCCCAGGCCTCCCAGGGGCACTGACCACCGACAGCCGCCCAAGGGTGGTGAGCGGCAACAGCGGCGGATAGCCTCACCGGCACAGTCCACGCGAGGATCGAGTGAGGACCTGCCGTGCCCCTGTCCTTCCTGACGGCCGACCCCACCCTGGAGGCCGCTTCCGACAGCGCGCTGCCGTTCGACGACCGGGAGCGCTGGCGGCGCCCCTACCGTCCCGGTCCCTGGCGGGTGGGCCTCGCGGCCCTGGTGCTGCTGCTGGCCTCCTTCGTGCTGTTCTCCGCGGTGGCCATCGCCCTGACCGGCTCGGCCTCCTCGGCCGGAGCGGTCGTCGGCGGGGCGTGCGTGGTCATCGCCGGGGCGCTGCGGCTGCTGCGCATGGGTGTGTGGGTGAGCGAGCGCGGGCTGCGTCACGTCGGCTTCCTGGTGACGCGTACGGCGCCGTGGGCCCGCGTGGTCTCGGTGCGCACGGTGCAGCAGCCGGTGCGCTGGCTGGGGCTGCCGCGGACGGTCCAGGGGCAGGCGCTGGCGCTCGTCCGCAAGGACCGGCCGGCCGCGGACACACCGCCGCTGCTGACCACGCACACGCTGGACTTCCTGGGCCGCCCGACGGCGTTCGACCGCGCGGCGGACACGGTGGAGGCATGGGCGGCGGAGTACGGGCACGGTCGCCGCTGACCGGAGCATGCGTGAGCTGCGAAGGCCGTAGGGGCGCGGGGACCTGCGCGACCGGCCACCAGGCACCCGCACGCGCACACGGCCTGACGCCACTGGGCGGGTGGGCGCCTCGGTCAGTCCCTGACCGGCTTGCCGTCGTGCAGGGCGATGGCCCGCTGCATCGCCTTGCGGGCCCGCGGTGTGTCGCGGGCGTCGTGGTAGGCGACGGCGAGGCGGAACCAGCAGCGCCAGTCGTCGGGGGACGCCTCGGTCTCGGCCTTGCGCTTGGCGAAGACCTCGTCGGCGGAGTCGCGGTCGATGCGGCCGCTGGGCAGGCGCTTCAGCTCGTCCACCGGCAGTCCGCCCTCGGCGTCGAGTTCCGCGGCGAGGGCGTTGGCCCTGCGGACGAACTGGGTGTTCTTCCACAGGAACCACAGGCCGATGACCGGCAGGATCAGCACCGCGACCCCGAAGGTGACGGTGAGAACCGTGCCGGTCTGGATGAGCATCACGCCGCGGCTGCCGACCAGGACGAAGTAGAAGACCAGGACGGCGGCCGTGACGAGGTAGGTGATCTTCGCGCGCATGACGGGGGCGGTCTCAGCTCAGGTCCAGGAAGTGCTCCAGGCCGAACGTCAGGCCCGGAGCGGACACCACGCGGCGGGCGCCGAGCAGGATGCCCGGCATGAAGCTGCTGTGGTGCAGGGAGTCGTGGCGGATGGTCAGGGTCTCGCCCTCGCCGCCGAGCAGCACCTCCTGGTGGGCCAGGAGCCCGCGCAGCCGTACGGCGTGGACCGGGACGCCGTCGACGCTGGCGCCCCGGGCGCCGTCCAGGGCCGTGACCGTGGCGTCCGGCGCCGGGGCCGTACCGGCGGCCCTGCGGGCCTCGGCGATGAGCTGGGCGGTGCGCGTGGCCGTACCGCTCGGGGCGTCCACCTTGTTCGGGTGGTGCAGCTCGACGACCTCGACCGACTCGAAGTACGGCGCGGCGATCTGCGCGAACTTCATGGTGAGGACGGCGCCGATGGAGAAGTTCGGGGCGATGAGCACGCCGGTCCGCGGGGACTCGGCCAGCCATGCCTTCAGCTGCGCGAGGCGCTCCTCGGTCCAGCCCGTCGTACCGACGACCGCGTGGATGCCGTGGCGCACGCAGAAGCCGAGGTTGTCCATGACGGAGTCGGGCGTGGTCAGTTCGACGGCGACCTGGGCGCCGGACGCCGTCAGCGTCTCCAGCGTGTCACCCCGGCCCAGGGCCGCGACCAGTTCCATGTCCTCGGCGGCCTCGACCGCCCGGACCGCCTCGGAGCCGATCCGGCCCTTGGCGCCGAGGACCGCCACGCGCAGCTTGCTCATCTCTTGTGCTTCCTTACGGGAGTGATTAGGCGACGGCGTCGTGCAGCCGCGCGGCCTGCTTGTCCTTCAGCGGGCCGATGACCGACAGCGACGGGCGCTGTCCCAGGATGTCGCGGGCGACCGCGCGGACCTCGTCCGGGGTGACCGCGGCTATCCGGTCCAGCATGTCGTCGACGGACATCTGCTCGCCCCAGCACAGCTCGCTCTTGCCGATGCGGTTCATCAGCGCGCCGGTGTCCTCCAGGCCGAGGACGGTGGAGCCCTGGAGCTGGCCGATGGCGCGGGCGATCTCGTCGTCGGTGAGGCCGCTCGCGGCGACGTGGTCCAGTTCGTCGCGGCAGATCTGCAGCACGTCGTGGACCTGGCTCGGCCGGCAGCCGGCGTAGACGCCGAACAGGCCGCAGTCGGCGAAGCCGGAGGTGTACGAGTACACGCTGTAGGCCAGGCCGCGCTTCTCCCGGACCTCCTGGAAGAGGCGGGAGGACATGCCGCCGCCGAGGGCGGTGTTGAGCACGCCCATGGCCCAGCGGCGGTCGTCGGTGCGGGCGAGGCCCGGCATGCCGAGGACGACATGGGCCTGCTCGGTCTTGCGGCCGAGCAGCTCGACCTTGCCGGACGTGCGGATCGTACGGCTGCCGTCGCGCGGGCCGATGGGCCGCGCGTCCTGGTTCCGCAGGGCGCCCGCCTTCTCGAAGGCCGCGCGGACCTGCCGTACGACCTTGGTGTGGTCGATGTTGCCGGCGCAGGCGACCACCAGGTGGGTGGGGTCGTAGTGCTTCTTGTAGAAGCGGCGGATGCGGTCGGCGGTGAGGGCGTTGACGGTGTCGACCGTGCCGAGGACGGGGCGGCCGAGGGCGTTGTCGCCGAACATGGTGTGCGCGAACAGGTCGTGCACGCAGTCGCCCGGGTCGTCCTCGGTCATGGCGATCTCTTCGAGGATCGCGCCGCGCTCGACGTCGACGTCCTGCTCGAGGATCAGCGAGCCGGTCAGCATGTCGCAGACGACGTCGATGGCGAGCGGCAGGTCGGTGTCGAGCACGCGCGCGTAGTAGCACGTGTACTCCTTCGCCGTGAACGCGTTCATCTCGCCGCCGACGGCGTCGATCGCCGCGGAGATGTCCAGCGCGCTGCGCTTCTGCGTGCCCTTGAAGAGCAGGTGCTCCAGGTAGTGCGTGGCGCCGTTCAGGGGCGCCGTCTCGTCGCGGGAGCCGACGTGCGCCCAGATGCCGAAGGTCGCGGAGCGGACCGAGGGCAGGGTCTCGGTGACGATGCGCAGGCCGCCCGGGAGGGTGGTCTTGCGGACCGTACCGATGCCATTGGTGCCCTTGATGAGGGTTTGGGTACGGGCGACGGCCCGCGCCTCCGAAGAGGAGCGGGCCGTCACCTGGGAGCCACGGGACGTCACTGCTCGGCGTCGTCCTTCGCGTTCTCGTCGGAGCCTTCCTCGCCCTCGATCACGGGAACGAGGGAGAGCTTGCCGCGGGAGTCGATCTCGGCGATCTCGACCTGCACCTTCTGGCCCACGCCGAGGACGTCCTCGACGTTCTCCACGCGCTTGCCGCCGGCGAGCTTGCGGATCTGCGAGATGTGCAGCAGACCGTCCTTGCCGGGCAGCAGGGAGACGAACGCACCGAAGGTGGTCGTCTTGACGACCGTACCGAGGTAGCGCTCGCCGACCTCGGGCATCGTCGGGTTGGCGATGCCGTTGATCGTGGCGCGGGCGGCCTCGGCGGAGGGGCCGTCTGCGGCGCCGATGTAGATCGTGCCGTCGTCCTCGATGGTGATCTCGGCGCCCGTGTCCTCCTGGATCTGGTTGATCATCTTGCCCTTGGGGCCGATGACCTCGCCGATCTTGTCGACCGGGATCTTGACGGTGATGATCCGCGGGGCGTGCGGGCTCATCTCGTCGGGCCGGTCGATGGCCTCCATCATCACGTCGAGGATGTGCAGGCGGGCGTCGCGGGCCTGCTTGAGGGCCGCGGCCAGGACGGAGGCCGGGATGCCGTCCAGCTTGGTGTCGAGCTGGAGGGCGGTGACGAAGTCCTTGGTGCCGGCGACCTTGAAGTCCATGTCGCCGAAGGCGTCCTCGGCGCCGAGGATGTCGGTGAGGGTGACGTAGTGCGTCTCACCCTCGATCTCCTGGGAGATCAGACCCATGGCGATACCGGCGACGGGGGCCTTCAGCGGCACACCGGCGTTCAGCAGCGACATGGTGGAGGCGCAGACCGAGCCCATGGACGTCGAGCCGTTGGAACCGAGGGCCTCGGAGACCTGGCGGATCGCGTACGGGAACTCCTCGCGCGTGGGCAGCACCGGCACCAGGGCGCGCTCGGCGAGGGCGCCGTGGCCGATCTCGCGGCGCTTCGGGGAGCCGACGCGGCCGGTCTCGCCGGTGGAGTACGGCGGGAAGTTGTAGTTGTGCATGTAGCGCTTGCGGGTCACCGGGGAGAGGGTGTCCAGCTGCTGCTCCATGCGGAGCATGTTGAGGGTGGTGACGCCCAGGATCTGGGTCTCGCCACGCTCGAACAGCGCGGAGCCGTGCACCCGCGGGATGGCCTCGACCTCGGCGGCCAGCGTGCGGATGTCGGTGACACCGCGGCCGTCGATGCGCTTCTTCTCCTTGATGACGCGCTCACGGACCAGGGTCTTGGTCAGCGAGCGGTACGCGGCGGAGATCTCCTTCTCGCGGCCCTCGAACTCCGGCAGGAGCTTCTCGGCGGCGAGCTGCTTGACGCGGTCCAGCTCTGCCTCGCGCTCCTGCTTGCCGGCGATGGTGAGGGCCTGGGCCAGCTCGGGCTTGACCGCGGCGGTCAGGGCCTCCAGGACGTCGTTCTGGTAGTCCAGGAAGATCGGGAACTCGCCGACCGGCTTGGCGGCCTTGGCGGCGAGGTCGGCCTGGGCGCGGCACAGCACCTTGATGAAGGGCTTGGCGGCTTCCAGACCGGCGGCGACGACCTCCTCGGTCGGCGCCTCGGTGCCGCCCTCGACCAGCTTGATGGTCTTCTCGGTGGCCTCGGCCTCGACCATCATGATCGCGACGTCGCCGTCCTCCAGGACGCGGCCGGCGACCACCATGTCGAAGACGGCGTCCTCGAGCTCGGTGTGCGTCGGGAACGCGACCCACTGGCCGCGGATCAGCGCGACGCGGACGCCGCCGATCGGGCCGGAGAAGGGCAGGCCGGCCAGCTGCGTCGACGCGGACGCGGCGTTGATCGCCACGACGTCGTACAGGTGGTCGGGGTTGAGCGCCATGACCGTGCAGACGACCTGGATCTCGTTGCGCAGGCCCTTCTTGAAGGACGGGCGCAGCGGGCGGTCGATGAGGCGGCAGGTGAGGATCGCGTCCTCGGAGGGCCGGCCCTCACGGCGGAAGAAGCTGCCGGGGATCTTCCCGGCCGCGTACATCCGCTCCTCGACGTCGACCGTGAGCGGGAAGAAGTCCAGCTGGTCCTTGGGCTGCTTGGAGGCGGTGGTGGCCGACAGCACCATGGTGTCGTCGTCCAGGTACGCCACGGCGGAGCCGGCGGCCTGCTTGGCCAGGCGGCCGGTCTCGAAGCGGATGGTGCGGGTACCGAAGGCGCCGTTGTCGATGACGGCCTCGGCGTAGTGGGTCTCGTTCTCCACTAGCGTTTTCTCCGTTACATATCGTCTTTCGTCCCTTGGCTGCCCGTGTGGCAGGGGGACGGTGGTGGAGAAGCGCGCCGTCTGGTGCGGGCCGGTCTTCGATCGAAGCACCCGGGGCTCACTTCCCCCCGGGGGCCACTACCGAGGACCGGCGGCGGCGAGGTGCGCTTCTCCTCGTTCTTGGTGAACGTCGCTGTGATACGTCGTTCTGTGTCGCACGTAGTGCGTTGTGCTACCACACTACAAAGCGTGAGTGACACTCCGCACGTTTCCGTATGCACGGCGAGGGTCTCCCCCGTGCGACCAGAGGGTTTCCCATGTACGACGAAGGGAGCGGCCCCCGGGTCCTGCCGGGAACCGCTCCCTTCACGGCGTCTTACCTGGCGCCCGCCGCACCACGGCGGATGCCGAGGCGGTCGACCAGCGCACGGAAGCGCTGGATGTCCTTCTTCGCCAGGTACTGCAGAAGGCGGCGGCGCTGACCGACGAGGATCAGCAGGCCACGACGGGAGTGGTGGTCGTGCTTGTGGGTCTTGAGGTGCTCCGTCAGGTCGGAGATCCGACGGGAGAGCAGAGCGACCTGGACCTCGGGGGAGCCGGTGTCACCCTCCTTGGTACCGAACTCGCCGATGATCTGCTTCTTCGTAGCGGCGTCGAGCGACACGCGTACTCCTCATAGTCTCTGAGTGGCCACCGAGTGCCCCCGGTCTGCTTCTCGGGGGAGCTTCTGTTACTCGGGAGGCGGGGATCCGCTGGGCGCGGCCACCAGAACCGAAGGCTCCGGGGGTGCGTACACAAACGGCCGTCACTCAGGGTACCAGGGCGTTTCGGCCGCCCGTGTCACCGGTCGCGCTGGACGTACCAGATCAGGACGCCCACGACCACGAGGACCAGCAGGAGGATCGTCCACCAGCCGACGCCGCCGCCGGATCCGTGGCTCCCGTAGTGGTGGTAACTGCTGTGATAGCTGCCGTGGTAGCCGCCGCGGCTCCGGCGGCCGCCCAGGGCGAGGACGTGGGTCGACGAGAGGGACCAGGGGGCAGTGCCGGGCATGCTCATGGCCTGGAATTTACGTGAGCATGGCATGGCATGGGCACGCCCGTTGCCTCCCTGTGACGAAACCTCCGCTCCCCCGGCACATGCGGCCCGCGTGCGCGCCGCGTCTCCGGCCGTACCCTCCTGCGGGCGTTGACCAGGCTGTTTCACCGTACGCGCGCGTGGCCTCCCAGTAGGGTGACAACGCAACGCTGTCCGTATGCCGAAGGGGGCCGCTTCACCATGGCCGAGACACAGGGCACGAGCGCCGGGACGTCGGCGCCGGAATCGCAGGAGGACGTCAAGGCGCGCAAGGAGCGGGAGCGGGACGAGCTGTACGCCCTCGACATCTCCGGCGTGGAGTGGCACTGCGCGCCCGGCACCGAGAAGCACGAGGAGCGGGTCGAGATCGCGTACCTGCCCGGCGGCGCGGTGGCCATGCGCTCCTCCCTCGACCACGACACCGTGCTGCGCTACACCGAGGCCGAGTGGCGGGCGTTCGTGCTGGGGGCGCGGGACGGGGAGTTCGACCTGGAGCCCAATGAGCGCAACGGGGGGCTCGAGGCGTAGCCGGCGGAAACGGGAAAAGGGGCGGCACGCGTGCGTGCCGCCCCTTTTCCCGTGGCTCCTCTTGGTGCCGTCGTCAGCTGGTCATCGCGCGTGCCCGCGCGTACACGTCGAACACGGCCAGCGCCAGCGGGATCAGGGTGAGCAGGACGAAGCTCTCGGCGATCTCCAGGAAGCGCCCCCAGAACGGGGTGACACCGCGCCGCGGGGTGATCAGGCCGATCGCGGTGACCAGCGCGGTGGCCGCGCCGACCGCCGCCGCGAGCCAGAGGCTGCGGATGTCCAGGGACGAGGTGTCGCCCTGGAAGGCCTCGATCAGAGCGTTCCGGGGCGGGTTCAGGGCGAGACCGAGGCCGAGGAAGACGATGGCGGCGAGGCCGGCGGCCAGCGTGGCGCCGACCTGCGCGGTGTAGCGGAACAGGTGCGCCCGCATCAGCATCGCCACCCCCGTCGCGAGAGCCAGCAGCTGCGCCCAGACGTTGCTGGAGAACCCGAGGACGATCGACGCGCCCACGGCGACCAGGGCGCAGCCGCCGACGAGGCCGACGAGGAGTTCGTGGCCGCGCCGGGCCTGGGCGGCGATCCGCTCGGCGTCCACGGGCTCCTGCGGGGCGGGCTCACCGGTGTCGTAGCCGCCGCGGGAGGGGTTGGGCGGTTCGAAGCCGATGGGCAGCCGCGCGAAGCGCATGGACAGCCCCGGCAGGAAGGCCAGCGCCACCACCGACAGCGGGGCACAGATGGCGGCGGTCTCGATGGGCCGCAGGTCGGTGAGGGTCGCGATGAAGGTGGTGACGAGGCCGACGGCGGAGGCGAACACGAACGCCACGAAGGGTCCGTCGCCACCCGGCGACACCAGGGTGAGCACCAGGGAGGCGACGAGGACGGCCGTGCAGGCGAGCAGGAACTGGAGCCGTCCGATGCCCTCGTGGTGGGCGAGCGGCAGCAGCCCGGAGCCGGCCACGCCGATGTTCGGCAGGGCGCCGAGCCCCAGCGCGACCGCCGAGCCCCGGTCGTCGTACACACGCGCGCGTACGCAGGCGATGGTGACCAGCAGGATGCCGGTGACGGCCGCGATGATGCCCTGCAGGCTGTGCATGTCGTGGCGGACCTGGGAGCTCCAGGCCACGAAGGCGAGCAGCGCGGGCAGGATGCCGCCCGCGACGAGACCGGCGGCACGGGTGAGTTCGCCGCTCCACAGGGTGCGGTCGCGGGTGACGGCGGCGGCCACCGCCTCGGAGACGTCGTCGAGGACGGCGGGCGGCAGCGACTCGGCGAACGGGCGCAGGGTGAGCAGCTCGCCGTCGAGGATGCGCTGTGCCGTGAAGGACCGGGCGCCGTCGAGGACGGTGCCGTCGCGCCGTACGAGGTGGTAGCCGACCGGAGCGCCCTCGGCGGGGCTCTGCTGGGACAGGCGCAGAATCTCCGGGTAGAGGTCGGCGACGGGCACGTCGTCGGGCAGCGCCACGTCGATACGGCTGTCGGGCGCCACGATGGTGACCCGGCAGAAACCGAACCCCATGCCGGCCCCGGAAGGGGCTCCGGTGCCGTGTCCGCCGGGCGCGCCGGCCGGCGCGGAGGCCGTCATGCTCACCTGCTGTTCCCCCTCGTCGGTGGTGGGCGGCGTGCGGCGCCGCCGCGCACCGTCCGCCCGTAAAAATCCTGTGTAGGTTGTGCGGCGCCCCGCACTCCGCCGGTGAACCCGGTGGCCGCGGCCGGGGTTCGCGGACGGGCGCCTGCTGCGAACCGTTGCGGATTGCCCGGGTTTTCCCGGAACGATTCGCAACTGCTCACGCGTCTCTCCGGCACCCTACCGCCAGCCGTTGTCCGTGGTTGTCAGTAGGATCGCGCTTCGCGATCGACGTTCGCCTGACACGGGGCGGCGGACGAAAAATTCGGTCCGGCAAGGGAATTGGTGCGTAGTGAGCCACATCGTCGTCAAGCGCCCGCCGCGGGCACTGCCGAAGGAAGTGCCCACGGACGAGGTCGTGCTGCAAGCTCCGCCGGAACTGCCGCGCGGCCAGCAGGAAAGCGCTTGGATGCAGCTCCTGCCGATGCTGGGCATGGGCGGCTCGGTGGTGTTCTTCTTCAACCCCCAGGCCCAGCCCTTCATGAAGATCATGGGCATGGTGATGGTGGCCTCGACCGTCGCCATGGGCATCTCGATGCTGGTCCGCTACCGGCGCGGCAACCAGGGCCAGCTGGCCGACCTGCGCCGTGACTACCTGCGGTACCTGTCCCAGACCCGGCGCGCCGCCCTGGACACCGCGCAGGCCCAGCGGGACGCGCAGTACTACCTGCACCCTTCGCCGGAGCAACTGTGGGCGCTGGTCGCCGAGGGCAGCCGGGTGTGGGAACGGCGCACCGGTGACGAGGACTTCGGGCAGGTGCGCGTGGGCCTCGGCCCGCAGTCCCTGGCCACGCCCCTGATCCCGCCGCAGACCGCCCCGGTGGACGACCTGGAGCCGCTGACCGCGGGCGCCATGCAACGCTTCCTGGCCACGCACAGCACCCTCGACGAACTGCCGATGGCGGTCTCGCTGCGCGCCTTCTACCACGTGACGGTCAGCGGCGAGCCCGGCACCGTGCGCGGCGCCGCCCGTGCCCTCACCGCCTCCCTCGCCTCGCTGCACTCCCCCGAGGACCTGGTCATCGCCGTCGCCGCCGAGCGGCAGTCGGCGCCCGAGTGGGAGTGGGCCAAGTGGCTGCCCCACGTGCAGGCCCAGGGCCTGGCCGACGGCGCCGGCAGCATGCGTCTGATCAGCACCGACCCCGTCGAGCTGGAGGACCGGCTCGCCTCCCGGCTCCAGGGCAGGCCGCGCTTCCACCCCGGCGGACCGCCGGTCCCCGAACAGCCGCACGTGGTGGTCGTGCTCGACGGTGTCTCCCTGCCGCCCACCTCGCTGCTGGCCAGCCCCGAGGGCATGCAGGGGGTCACGGTCCTGGAGATCGTGCCGGGCGACCTCACCGCCGGCCGGCGCGACCTGTCCGTCGTCGTACAGCCCAGGGAACTGCGCCTGGAGTCCGCGCACGGCATGGTCTACGAGGGGACGCCGGACGTCCTGTCGTACGAGGCCGCCGAGGCGCTCGCCCGCCAACTGGCGCCGCTGCGCGTGGCGTCGGGCGGCGACGACGACGAACCACTGCTGGCGAACCTGGAGTTCACGGATCTGCTGAACCTGGGCGACGCGGCCTCGGTCGACCCGAAGCGGACCTGGCGGCCGCGCTCGCAGTCCGAGCGGCTGCGGGTGCCGATCGGTGTCGGCGAGGACGGCCGGCCCGTCATGCTCGACCTGAAGGAGGCCGCGCAGGAGGGCATGGGCCCGCACGGCCTGTGCGTCGGCGCCACCGGCTCCGGCAAGTCCGAGCTGCTGCGCACGCTGGTCCTCGGCCTGGCGGTGACCCACTCCTCCGAGACGCTGAACTTCGTCCTCGCCGACTTCAAGGGCGGTGCCACCTTCGCGGGCATGGCCCAGCTGCCGCACGTGGCGGCCGTGATCACCAACCTCGCGGACGACCTCACCCTCGTCGACCGCATGGGCGACTCGATCCGCGGTGAGCTCAACCGCCGCCAGGAACTGCTGCGCGACGCGGGCAACTACGCCAACATCCACGACTACGAGAAGGCCCGCGCGGCCGGCGCCCCGCTCCAGCCGATCCCCTCCCTCGTCCTGGTGATCGACGAGTTCAGCGAACTGCTGACGGCGAAGCCGGACTTCATCGAGATGTTCGTGCAGATCGGCCGTATCGGCCGTTCGCTGGGCGTGCACCTGCTGCTCGCCTCGCAGCGTCTGGAGGAGGGCCGGCTGCGCGGCCTGGAGACCTATCTGTCGTACCGCATCGGTCTGCGCACGTTCTCGGCCGCCGAGTCCCGCGCCGCGCTCGGCGTCCCGGACGCCTACGAGCTGCCGAACGTCCCGGGTTCGGGCTTCCTGAAGTTCGGCACCGACGAGATGGTGCGGTTCAAGGCGGCGTACGTCTCCGGCGTGTACCGCACGAGTTCGCAGCAGGCCGCGGCGCTCGGCGGCCCGCTGCCCGTCGACCGCAGGCCGGTGCTGTTCACCGCGGCCGAGGTGCCGGTGCGGTACGCGGCGATCCCCAAGCAGCGCCAGGAGGCGGCGACCGAGCAGCAGGACGACGCGCTCGCCGACACCGTCCTCGACGTGATCGTGCGCCGCCTGGAGGCGCAGGGCCCGGCCGCCCACCAGGTGTGGCTGCCCCCGCTGGACAGCCCGCCGTCGCTCGACGCGCTGCTGCCGGGCCTCGCCCCGGTGCCGGGCCGCGGCATGACCCAGCCGGGCTACGAGGGCGCGGGCCGGCTCGTCGTCCCGGTCGGCCTCATCGACAAGCCGTACGAGCAGCGGCGCGACCCGCTGTGGCTCGACTTCGGCGGCGCGGCCGGCCATATGCAGATCATCGGCGGCCCGCAGTCCGGCAAGTCGACGCTGGTGCGCTCGATCATCGCGTCGTTCGCGCTCACCCACACCCCGTACGAAGTGCAGTTCTACGGCCTGGACTTCGGTGGCGGCGGTATGGCCTCGGTGGCCGGCCTGCCGCACGTGGGCGGCGTGGCCTCGCGCCTGGACCCGGAGAAGGTCCGGCGTACGGCGGCCGAGGTGTACGGCGTCATGACCCGGCGCGAGGAGTACTTCCGCTCCGCGGGCATCTCCTCCATCGCCGAGTTCCGCACCCGTCGCGCGCGGGGCGACATCTCGGTGACCGACCAGCCCTGGGGCGACGTCTTCCTGGTCATCGACGGCTGGGGCAACTTCCGTACGGACTACGAAGCCCTGGAGCAGCTGGTCCTGGACATCGCCGCGCGCGGTCTCGGCTACGGCATCCACCTGATCATCACCGCGTCCCGCTCGATGGAAGTCCGGGCGAACATGAAGGACCACCTGATGAACCGCCTCGAGCTGCGGCTGGGTGACCCGATGGACTCGGAAATCGACCGCAAGGTCGCGGCCAACGTGCCCACCGGGGTGCCCGGCCGCGGTCAGACCCCGCAGAAGCAGCACTTCATGGCGGCGGTCCCGCGCATCGACGGCCTCTCCTCCGACACGGACCTGGCGGAGGCGACCGCCGCTCTCGCCGCCGAGGTCACCCGGCACTGGCAGGAGCCCGGCGCGCCCGAGGTGCGCCTGCTGCCCCGCGAGTTCCCGGCGGCCCAGCTCCCGCCGGGCGACCGCTTCCCGAACCGGGGCATCGCCTTCGCCCTCGACGAGGACAACCTCGAGCCGGTGTTCGTGGACTTCGAACAGGACCCGTTCTTCCTGGTGTTCGGTGAGAGCGAGTCCGGCAAGTCCAACCTGCTGAAGCTGCTGATCAAGCGTCTCTCCGAGCGCTACGACGGCAACAGCTGCAAGCTGTTCGTGGTCGACAACCGGCGCTCGCTGCTCGGGGTGACCCCGGACTCGCACCTGGCCGAGTACATCCCCATGTCGAACCAGATGCAGCACCACATGGACGCACTGGCCGACCTGATGCAGCGCCGCACCCCGACGGCGGACGTGACCCCGGAGGAGCTGCGCAACCGCAGCTGGTGGCGTGGCCCGACGGTGTACGTGGTCATCGACGACTACGACCTGGTCTCCACGTCGAGCGGCAACCCGCTGGCGGGCCTGACCGAACTGCTCCCCTTCGCCCGCGACGTCGGCGTCCGCTTCATCATCGCCCGCTCCACGGCGGGCGCGGGCCGCGCCGGCTACGAGGCCTTCATGCAACGCATGAAGGAACTCGGCGCCCAGGGCGTCGTCCTCGCCGGCGACCCCGCGGAGGGCGAACTGCTGGGCGGGGTCCGGCCACGGCCGATGCCGGCGGGCCGGGGCATCTTCGTGTCCCGCAAGCGCGGGAAGCCGATGGTGCAGGTGGGCGTCGTGGAGCCCTAGAGAGTGTCGTCGCCGGGGAGCTGCGCTCGGCTTGGCCTGGATGCCGCGGACCGTTGTGGTCCGCGGCATCTTGTCGTTCCCGGGAACCTGTGGGACGGAAGTGGAGGTTTCGGGGGCAGCTGGAGTTGCTGCCGTGTCCGTGCCAAGCCTTTGCTATTTTTGCCTGACCTAGACGATTCAAATGGAACGCGATTACCGGTCGGACACTCCGCGGGGATGGGTCATCCATGGCATGGGATGAATGGGAGCAGCTCAAGTCGGACGCGCTGACGCGCCGACAGGGTGGGGCTACGCACATGCAGCTCAACCACATCCCGGACGACCCCGGCGGAGGTTCCGCCGCCTTCCCCAGCCAGACCGGCGACCTCAAGGTCACCCAGCACGACCTGGCCAGGATCGGCAGCGCTGCCCACACTCTCTACAACCAACTCTGGGACAAGGCCCGGTTGTCGAACACCCACGTGGACTCCGCGGCCCGCGATCTGACGAATCAGGGCTTCGCACTCGGTTCGGCCCTCCAGCACGTGTCGGACAAGTGGGACACGCAACTCGGCTCCCTCCTGGACGCGTGCGCCCAGATCTCCAATCACATGCAGGTCACCAAGAAGATCCACTCAGGCGACGAGGCGTACATCTGGCGGCAGATGAGCAGCATCGACACCCTCGACGCCGGTTTCGACGAGCGTGTCGGGGGTCCGGGGAAGCCCAACCCGGCCTACGCCCCGCCGAAGAAGCACTGATCTCGACGCACGACGGGGACACCGACTCATGGATCTCGACGCTCTGCGCTTCGCCAACTTCAAGCAGCTCGACGACGCCGTCGAGGACTGGGGACACATCGTCCGGAACCTGAAAGACCTGGCCGAGGACGCGGACAAGGGCCTGCACCAGGCCGCCAACAAGGCCAACTGGGCCGGTGTGAACCAGCAGGTGACCAAGGAGTTCATCGGCAAGACGGCCGGGGAGTTCCAGGACGCCCACACCCAGGCCCAGACCATCCACAACATCCTGAGCGACACCGCCGGGGAGCTGAAGGGTTACCAGAGGCAGCTCACCGCGGCGATCGAGCGCGGACTGAAGAAGAACCTCACGGTGATGGACACCGGCAAGGGCACCTTCACCGTGACCATGAACGTCCATCCTGACCGGGCCGCGTCCGGCTACACCCCGCCGGAACACGACGAGCACGACGTCACCGCTCTGCGGGACGAGGTGCAGAAGATCCTCCGCGACGCCACCGAGAGTGACAACTCGGCGAAAACCGTCCTCATGGCGCTCGTCGACCAGACCGACTACGGCTTCTCGGACGCGTCCTACAAGGACCGCGACTCGGCCGCGGACGCCGTCAAGGACGCGGACGAGCTGGCGCGTCTCGCCAAGAAGGACCCGGAGGACCTGACACCCGCCGAGTTCGACAAGCTCAACGCCGGGCTGAAGGAGCACGCCGGCGACCCGCTGTTCGCGGAACGCTTCGCCACCGACCTCGGGCCGGAGAAGACGCTCGAGTTCTGGGCCGGGATCAACGATCCCCACAAGGCGGCGCAGCTGGGGCAGGCCCGGGTCGACCAGTACGGCGACCTGCAGCGCAACCTCGGTCTGACGCTCGCCACCGCCTCACAGAGCGACTCCGCCGCCATGACCGAGTGGAAGGGCAGGATGATCGCCCTCGGCGACCAGCCGGTCGGCGGCCAGACCGGGCCCATGGGCTTCCAGGTCATGAGCAACCTCATGCGGGCGGGCGACTACGACGACCGGTTCCTCAAGAGCTACGGCACCGCGCTCATGGCCACCGAACGCAAGCTCACCGGCAACGGGGAGCATCCCAACATGGCCTGGCAGCACATGGGCATGGACCCGTGGCTCAACCGGATGGGCGACGACAGCGGCGACGACCCGCTGACGGGCTATCTCAAGGCGCTGTCCGCCAGTCCGGACGCGGCCACGGACTTCCTCAACGAGGAGTATCTGCCCAAGGGAGGGGACCACAAGGAGGCCGTCTCCAACTTCACGTACCTCTTCGAGGACCGTGAGTGGCCCAAGGAGACCGACCTCAAGGGCGACGACATCCACCCCGGGCAGAACAACCTGGCCATGGCGATCGAAGCGGCCACGACCGGTCACCCGGCGGGCGAGCTGCCCACGGCGGACACCCCGGCACACAACGATCAGCAGGCCAAGCTCATGGCGAGCGTGGTCGCGTCCGTCAGCGACGACCCCGACCGGCTGACCAAGAACGGCTACATGTCCGACAGCATCGGGCAGATGGCGTCGGAGTATCTGCCGGACATCAACCGGGCCAGCACCGATGTGAAGCCCGATCCGGACTCCGAGCAGTGGCAGCAGATCGAGAAGCTCTTCCCCGTCGCCGGTGCGTCGGCCGAGATGAACCACGCCGACGTGTCCCGCTTCCTGATCGCAGTCGGGCAGAACCCGGAGGGCTACTCGGCTGTGGAGGTCGGCCAGAAGGCCTACATGGCGAACCTGATGGATTACCACCTGAATCCGGATCTGCCGGTGGACCAGCGGTACGGGCAGAGCATGGAGAACACCATCACGGAGATATCCCGGCGTTCGGCAGAGGTCGGAGGCTGCCTGGCCATCGGCCGTCAGGAGGCCGTGCTGGGTCCCGCGAAGGAAGCGGACGAGGACTACAACCACGCCGTCTCGCAGTGGCAGAACGTGGCGAACGGCGTCATCGGCACCGGCATCGGAGTAGGCACCAGCTTCATCGCGTCCCCTGCCGCCGGTGCCGCCGTCGGTGGCGTCGCCGGCACCGTCAGCGGTGTCGTCCTCGGGGAACTGTTCAACGGCGTCGAAGGCAGCCATCTGGAGGACAAGGGCCTCGACTCCGCCCGACTCTGGGAGGACAGCCGCGATCGCAACATCGCCTTGGCGCAGAAGGCCGCAACCGAGGCGGCCAAAGCGCACCACTCCCCCTATGCGGACCGGGTCGGCGAGTGGGCACGCTACGGCACCGAGGACGGCTTCAACGACGCTTCCACGGATGGGCGGCGGATGGCCGACGACCTTCAGACGGAAATCTCCTAGCGAGGAATCGAAGCCGATGTCACCCCTCCGCCCCCGATCCCCCATGGCCTGCGTCGCCGGCGCCGTTGCCGTCGGTCTGGCCCTGACGAGCTGCTCCTCGGGAACTTCGGACAAGAAACGCGAATACGCTGTTCCCTCGTCGATGTGCGGAACTGCCATGCCTCCGTCGGCTCTGGAACCGCTCCTGCCGGCGGGGAAGACCATCTCGTCCCGGAGCAGCGGTTCTCCCGGCTACGCGCGCTGTCAGGTCTCGGTGGACGGAAAAGTCGTCCTCTCGAGCATCATCGAACGCTGGAGCCCGAGGACCACTCTCACGAAGGTCGCCTTCGGCACCTACGGGATCACCGCCCACAGCGTCAATAAAGAAGGTGAAAGGTACATCGTCGCGGACTCCGCCGCGGTGGGACACGTGGAATGCGCCGCCAAGCGGCGGGATGGCGCGGAAGTCTTCGCGGTGATCAGGACGCACCACGGCTCGGTCGACACCGCAGCCATGGAGAAGGCCATCAGCGAGTTCACCGATGCGGCAGCCACATCCAAGGAGTGCACCGAACTCAACACGTGAACGACGGCGTCAGCCCGCTCAGAACGCCGCAAAGGCGATGACCGAGCTGTCGTGCAGGACGAAGACACGATTGCCGGCGGCGGCCATGCGGCGGAGCGCTGGGTCGACCAGGTGCAGACTCTGCTCGACGCCTGCGCCCACATCTCCAATCACCTGCGGTACACCATGAACCAGCACGCCGCCGACGAGTCCTACATCGCCGGCACGCTGAGCAACATCTCCCAGCTGGACCACGGGTTCGACGGGCGGAAGGGCTGACGCAATCGACGAAGGCTCGGGAACCAGTGAGGCGGGCGAGCCGCGCACGTTCTCCTTGAGGAACGCGGTCCAGCACCTGCACGACGAGCTGGGTGTACAAGACGGGCGACGACAGCGGCGATGCGCTTCTCGAGATCCGGTTTTCGGCGTCGACCAGCCATCCTTCGGCCACCCAGGATGAATCCAGCAGCGACCAGACCACGTACCCACTGGGCGTGTATGCGAACGCAGGACCCGATGGAGCCGACCTGTTTTTTCGATGCACCACGAAAGCACCATCCAAAGATGCCTACATCGGAGATGCGAAATACGTGAAGGCGGAGCTCTATTCCACCGCCGCGATGCGGGGCGACAGCCCCGACAAAGATCGGATGGTGATCCTCAACTCGATCTCCCGCAAGTTCGCCCACGAAGCAGGGTGTGCTTCCGAGGCCGGCCTTCCCCTGTCGTGCATGGCCAAGACGCGGTTGCCGACGGCGGCCGTTGTTCTCGTCCAGGCAGCCGGTGGCGGCACCCGTTCAGAACGTCGTCAGGGCCTCGACCCCGCTGTCATGCATGAGGAAGACGCGGTTGGCGGCGGAGGCCAGATGAGCATAGGTGAACCCGTCGACGTCGTATACCCATGCCTGGCTGCCGTCGGTCGCCTTCGCTGTCTTGAGCTCCATCGAGTCGTCCGTCTCCGTCAGACCGCCGGCCAGCGCCCAGACGCCGTGACCGCTCAGCACAACGCGGGTACGGGTGAAAGCGGTCATATGCGAGGCGGAGAACCCGGCGCGCTCCGGCGTCCACATGTCACTGCCGTCGCGCCTGTCCAGGCGCGTGCAGTAGCTGCCTCTGGTGGCGTAGACCCCGTCCGCGGAGACCGCCGGCACGCCGAAGCCGTCTTCTTCGCCGGCCTTCGCGGTCCAGATCACCTGCCCATCGCTGACGCGACGGGCCTCCAGCGTCTTGCCGTTGAGATAAACGGTGTCGCCGTAGACCGCAGGGCGGACCGGGAAGTCGTCGCCGTTGAGATGAGCCGTCCGGCTCCACACCGTGCGGCCGTCGCTCGTCCGTACGGCGAGGACGCTTCCGTTCGTCGACGCGGGGATGAAGAGCCTGCCCTGGCCGACGGCGCCGGGCGGAATCACCTTCTGCCGGAAGTCGGTGGGGACGGTGGCCGTCCAGCGGACCTTCGCGTCCGCGCGGCCGATGCCGCGCACTCTGCCCTCCTTCGTGAGGACGTACACCGCCTCCGCGTCGGCTCCGAGCAGCGTCATGGCCTCGGCGCCAGGGCATGTCCACTTGGGCTCCCCAGTGGACGGGACGAAGGTCCGCAGCACCCCCTGGCTGTCCGCGCCGACGACGAGCCGGTCCGACAGAGACAGATAGCCGGCCTTCGCCACGATTCCGGGCGCCACCCAGCGCTTCGTGCCGTCCCTGACGTCGTACGCGGCGATGCCGCCACTCGCGGCGCCGAAGACGAGGACGTCGCGTACCGGCAGCAGCAGCGGCGAGTAGACATCCGCAATGTCGCCCAGTGACCAGATGCTGGCCGGTTCCCCGGTTTTGCTCGGATCCTTGTCGGGGTCGGCGTCCAACGGCTGCACAGGGGTCCGCACAGCCGGAGGGATGTCGAAGGGGTCGCTCTTCTTGACGCTCCGGGACGCGGCGCCTCCGTGGCTACCGATCCACCACGCCGTCGTACCGCCCCCGGCCGCGACCACGACGCCCGCCGTGGAGAGTCCGACGAGCATGCGCCGCCGGCTGACGGACGATGCTCCGCCGGTCGAGTGCGCCGTGATCTGCGTGGTCAGGCGATGAGCTTCGGCTTCCCGCTTCTTGATCGCATCGGCGATCCTTCCGCGCCGCCACGCCCGGTCCGCCCCCCTCGGCGCCGACATGAGCTGGGCGATCTGAGCGGGCAGCGGACGGGCGGTCGGATCCTTGGCGAGGCATGGAGCGATGAGTTCCTGCAACTGCGGTGACATGTCGCCGAGTCGGGGCTGACCGTGCACCACCTCGTACTGCAGCGCCGCCACGTGCCCACCGTCGAAGGCGCGTCGGCCGGTGGCGGCGTACACGAGCACGGCGCCGAGCGAGAACACATCGGCAGGCGGAGCCACACGCTGCCCGAGCACCTGCTCGGGCGCGCCGTAGCCCGGCGTGACGGGAATCTGCCCGGTGGTCGTGAGAGTGAGCCCGTGTTCGGGCCGGGCGATGCCGAAGTCGATGACACGCGGCCCGTCCGAGGTGAGCACGATGTTCGGCGGCTTGAGATCCCGGTGGATGAATCCGGCCGCGTGGATGTCGGCGAGGGTCTGCGCCAGGGAGGTGGCCAGGGCCCGCAGCGCGGGTTCGGCGAGCGGGCCGTAGGTGTCGACCACCTGGTCCAGGGTGAGCCCGGCGAGAAATTCGGTGGCGATCCACGGCCGCGCACCCTCGGTGTGGGCCCCCAGCACGGCCGCGACGCCCTTGCTGCGCACGGCCCGCGCGGCCTGCGCCTCGCGTACGAAACGCTGGACCAGGTCGGTGTCATGGGCGAGTTCGGGACGCAGAACCTTGACGGCAGCCAGGGTGCCGGCGCCGTCCTGTCCGACGTACACCTTGCCCATGCCGCCCTCGCCGAGGACGCCGACCAGGCGGTAGGGGCCGAGACGGATCGGGTCACCGGTGCCGAGCGGTTTCATCGTGGGTTGGTCTTTCTGCCGAGACGGACGGAGCGGTTTCCGGGTGGCGGTCCGGATGACGACCGGCCCCGCAGTCTGCCTGCGGTCACTCGAGCGGGTAGGCGGAGATGAAGTCGGTGTCCATGCCGAGCACCAGTCCCGACTGGGTGTCCGCGTGGAACTGCACAGCAGTCGTCTTGTACGTCAGGGCGATGCCGTGAGTCGACAGCGAAACGGCCCGCAGCTGCAACCCGTTCTTGTAGTACGCACAGCGGGTGCCGACGATCGGCTGCCAGCCGGTGTACGCCTCGTCCACTTCGGCTGTCGCCTCGGTCCACAGGACCTTGCCGCGCGCCGTGTCCACCGCCGTCAGTCCGACGCCCTCTCCCACGGCGTACAGCACACCCTTCGTCAGCGTCGGCGGGCTGTACCGCTGCCCGCTCTCGGTCGCCCACACCTGGGCGCCGTCGCTCAGTCGCAGCGCCCGGAGTTGCGCACCACCGACGTAGATGTGCTCGTCGTCCGCGGCGATCTCGCTCCTGAGGGAGTCGACATCCTCGATGTCGTACGGCTTGTCCCACAGCACGGCTCCGCTGCGGATGTCCCGTACGACGATGTGCGGCTTCTTGTCCTGGACCTCCTGGAAGGTCACCAGGCGCCCACCGGCCACCTTGGCGGCGAGGAAGTGCAGCCGCTCGCTCTTGTTCGACCGCTTCGGCAACGGCTTCGTCCAGAGGGTCTTGCCGGTCTTGAGGTCGGCCGCGCGCAGGGTCCAGGTCTGCGAGGGCAGGAAACCCTCGTTCTCTGCCTTCTTTCCGGCCCCCACCGCCACATACACGACGTTGTCCGCCAGGCAGAGCAGCTGGTTGGGCAGGATGCCGAAATCAGCATCCGCCAGACGGGTGGAGGTCGGCTTCACATAGTCCTGGGCCTCGTCCCACGTGGAGATCGCCATGGCGGTTCCGCTTCCGTGGTGGTCCCAGTCCTGGTCGAGCATGTACAGCCGGCCGTCGGCCACCGCTACCTGCCACCAGTTCCCGTTCATCAACATTTTGCGATTCGACCCGTTCGACGGGTTGATGCGCTGGAAGATCGCGTTCAGCGGAAGCCAGATGGACCCGTTGGCATGGTAAGGGGCGACCACCCCCCAGTTGTCGTATTCCATGCCGCCCTTGCCGCCGTACTGCCACAACGCGGAGAGATTGCGCGTCTGCCGGGGCGCCTTCTTGGCCGGAGCCGTGCCATGCCCGCGGTACCACCACACGCCCCCGCCCGCTGCCGCGGTCACCGCCAGCGCCCCGCCCGCCGCCAGGAACCCGCGGCGCGACAAGCCTCGGCTGGACGGCGAGGAGACCGTGGTGGGGCCCGCCTCGGTCGCCGGCGCCGGCAGCCGCTGTGGCGTCAACCGCCAGACGTCGGCGGCCCGGCGCCCGATGTCCGCAAGCAGCTCGGGGGGCAGATGGTCGGCGAACTCGCCTTGGCCGTCGTGGAGTTGGGCCGCGAGTTGGGCCGTGGTAGGCCGGGCCGCCGGGTCCTTGGCCAGGCACTGGGCCAGCACCGGCGTCAGCGCGGCCGGTACACCGCTCAGGTCCGCCTCCGCGTACCGCACCCGGTACAGCAGATCCGCCGCCTGCCCGTGTCCGAAGGGGCCGCGCCCGGTGGCCGCGTACACCAGCACTCCGGCGAGCGCGAACACGTCGCCGGCCGCGTCGTGGTCCTGCCCGGTGGCCTGTTCCGGCGACATGAAGGCGGGTGTGCCGACGGCGACGCCGGCCCGGGTCAGCCGGTCGTCGCCGATGGCGCGTGCGATGCCGAAGTCGATGACCTTCGGGCCGTAGGCGGTCAGGAGGATGTTGGACGGCTTGAGGTCGCGGTGTACGACGTCCGACCGGTGCAGCTGGCCGAGCGCCGAGGACAGGGCAGCGCCGAGGGCGCGTACGGACTGTTCGGGCAGCGGTCCGCCGGCCTCGACGGCCTCGTCGAGCGGGGGTCCCAGCACGTACTCCGTGGCCAGCCAGGGTGTCTCGGCGAGCGGATCCGCGTCCATCACCCGTGCCCCGAACTGGTCGCCGATGACCCGGGCCGCGTCCGCCTCCAGCCGGAAACGGGTGCGGGCCGCCGGATCGGTGGCGATGGCGGCGTGCATGGTCTTCAGGGCGACGGTACGGCCGCCGGCGGAGCGTGCCACGTAGACGGTGCCCATGCCTCCGCTGCCGAGCCGGGCGATGAGCCGGAAAGGGCCGAGGGCAACGGGGTCGTCGTGGGTGAGAGGAGTCGGCATGGGTTCTTGTCGTCAGTGGCTGGGGTGGGGTACGGGGGCCGTGGAGGGCGCCCCGCCAGGCGGCCAGGGTGTGTGCACCGGCGCCGGCAGCGGGACTTCCGCGGCCAGGACGGACGCCGACTGGTGGACGATCGCGGCCACGAGCCGGGCGGGCAGCCAGCCGGGGACCAGAAAGGCATCGGCGCGCGAGGGCGGAGCGAAGCCCGCGGGAGCGTCCGGCTGGGGTCCCTCCGCCAACTCGTCGATCACGTCGGCGAGTTGCGGCCGATGGGCCGGGTCGCGAGACAGGCAGCGCGGGATCAGCGAGCGCAGGGCGCCCGGCAGTTCCTCACGCTCCGGCATCGTGTACCCCGTGGCGGCGTACGCCAGCGTCGCGCCGAGCGCGTACACGTCGCCCAGCGGACGTGGCTGTCCGCCCGCGGCCTGCTCGGGCGGCAGGCTGCCGGGGTCGAGCCCGGGCACGTTTTGTCGTACGGCACCGTCCGGCGCCGCGGCCCGTACCGCCCCGAAGCAGGTCAGCCGGGGGCCGTCTGCGGCGATCAGTACGGCGGCCGGGCACAGCCCGGCGTGGGTCAGGTTCTGCCCGTGCACGACGGCGAGGTTCTCGGCCAGTGCGACACCGAGCGCCCGGACGGTCCGCTCGGGCAGCGGGCCGCCGTGCACGGCGAGGGCGATGGGCAGCGGAAGCGCGGGCACGTAGGGACGGGCGTGCCAGGGCTGCTCACCGGGGGCGGCGAGTTCGGCCGCCGGGAGAACCCAGGAGCCGAGGAGATAGCGGGAGGCGTCGGCCTCGGCCATGAACCGCTGCGGGTCGGCCGTGGCCAGGGGCGTGCTGACCAGTACGGTCCGGTCGCCGTCGGCGCTGCGGGCGATGAAACGGTGTTCGGGCACGGGGGTCTGCGCGGGAAGCCCGGAGTCGAGCCGCGTGACGACCGTGTACGGCCCGATCTGCCGGGTACCTCGCGTACTCGGTCCTGCCCCTGACGCGCGCATGCTCTGCTGGCCGTTGTCAGCCGAGGGCGTCACCTGGCTCGTCCCGCCCGCATAAGGGCCACACCTCCGCCGCCGATCACGACGATCGCGGCAACGGCGCCGAGCGTGATCCAGAGGGTGGAGTCGCTGTCGTTCGAGGATTCCGCGCTTGACCCTGCCGCTGAGGTGCCGCCGGTTGAACCCTTTTCCGGGGCTTGTGACGGGGTTGATGCAGAAGGGGAGGAGGACGAACTCGCGGTGGACGAGCCCGACTTGGCCAGAAGGTCGCCGCCGTTGTCCTTCGCGAGCGGGTCGACGTGCGCCGGTCCCGGGTTATAGGGCGGGTTCGCAAGAACCAGACGGGGACGAATGAGCCCGTAACCACCGTACTTGCTCGGGTTGTTCTTCGGCCACGTACGGCCCGCCGTGTCGATCAGGGCACGGGTCACTTGGTTCACCGTCCAGTCGGGGTGGGCGGACCAGATCAATGCGGCGGCGCCTGAGGTGATCGCCGCTGCGGGGCTCGTACCGTTCACGTTGTCGCAGTACGAGCGGAAGGTCGCGTCACACCAGCCGGGGAATCCCTGCCCGGGTGCAGCGAGGTCAACGTAGCCCCCTGAGGAGGAGAACTTCGAGGCGGTAAGGGTTTTGTCCGCCGCGGCTATGCCGAGCACATACGGATACGCGGCTGGATAGCCAATGACGCCATCCTTTTTCTGGCCTTCATTACCGACTGCCGCAATCAGCAGCTTCCCCTTGGCAGCGGCGTACTTGATGGCAGCCTCTTCGTTGGGGTCAGGGGCATCCGTGCCGAACGACATGCTGATGACTTTGGCGTCGGTGTCGGCCGCCGCCCTGATCGCGGCGGTGGAGTCGGGCGTCTTCTGGTTCTTCGCCTTGTCCTTCAGTTCTTCGAGCTTGATATGGATCGGGATGATCTTGGCTCCGGGTGCCAGCCCCTTCAGGCTGCCACCCGCTCCCGTACCCGCGATCAGCTCTGCCATGGTCGTGCCGTGGCCGACGGAGTCGTCGGTGGCTCCGTACGCGACCGACTTCGGGACTTCGTCCGTCAGGACCTGGCCCTTGAGCGACGAGGTGTCGGCATTCACACCGCTGTCGATGACAGCGACCTTCACGCCCTTTCCTGTGCTGACCTTCCACATCTTCTCGGCCTGCATGAGCCCCAGGTACCACTGCTTGGACTGGGCGTCGTCGGCGGCGGCAGTCGGGGCCAGACCCACTGTCGTGGCGGCCAGGGCACCGACAATCGCGGCCACAGCACCCACTCGTCTACCGTGGGGCGCTCTGTGACCCGTAGCCTCCTCGGCTCGTCGGCTGATCCCTGACTTCATCGTCCTTCTGTCCTCGCTCGTGCTGCGTTGACCACCGGCGGCACATCGCGCGCTGGGAGTTGTCGGGTAGGTCTGTTTCTTCGTCCTTCAGTTTCGACGGCTCGGCTTCTTCAACAGCTCGGCTTCTGCGGCTGGGCACAACAGCAGGGTGGGCGCCTCCCGCGCGCGCCCACCCTGGAGTTGATTCTGCGAGCCTCGCCCTACTGGAAGTAGCTGGCCGCCTTCTTGTCGCCTTCCATGTACGTACCGCCGGACTGGGCGACGACGTGACCGATGCCGGCCAGCGCCTGGTGGATGTCGTTGGCTTCCTTGTCCCAGCGCTGCAGCTTCTCGTGGAAGGTGCCCTGGGCCTGGCCCTCCCAGTACTGCAGGCTGTTCACCACCAGACCGCGCAGGTCGTGCAGGTCCTGCTCGAGCTGGCTCGCCTGGTTACCGATGTTGGTCGCCGCGGTGTCGAGCCCGTCATAAGTGACTGACAGCCCCTCAGCGTTGTTGGCCATGCCTGTTTACCTCGTCTCGCTGGTGTGTGCCTGGTGAGTGGGCCGGATTCCCGGCGGTTGTCCTGTGTCTCGCTCGACTCAGTAGGAGCTGAGGGCGGACGGCGGGATCGAGGAAGCGCCGTCGCGCACGTCGATCTTGTTGACGGCCGCGCGGACCTCGTCTTCCTTGCTGTCCTTGATGTTGCGCGTCGAGGTCATGGCCTCGATGACGTCACCGAGAATGGTGCCGATGTTGCGCAGCGACTCGTTGATCTCGAGCTGCTTCTTGTCGAACGCGGCACGGCCGATACCCTGCCACTGACCCTCGAGGCCGTCGATGACGCCCTGAAGCGTGTGCACGCGCTTCTGGATGTTCTCGTACTTCTCGAGCATCTGCTTCTGCAGCCGGATTACTGCATCGTCTTGGAGCTTCTGCTTTCCGCCGGCCATGGTCGGCCCTGCCTTTCGTGTGTCCGTTGTTGATCTGTTGGGTTCGGCTCACCGCTGGTGCTTTCGCTTCCAGCGGTGAGCACGCAGTGCCTGCCCTGTCCGAGGTGCACTGGACGTTATGGCCGTTGTCAGCCGAGGGCGTCACCTGGCGCGTCGTGCTCGCATAAGGGCCACACCTCCGCCGCCGATCACGACGATCGCGGCAATGGCGCCGAGCGTGATCCAGAGGGTGGAGTGGCTGTCGTTCGACGATTCCGCGCTTGATCCTGCCGCTGAGGTACCGCCGGTTGAACCCTTTTCCGGGGCTTGTGACGGGGTTGATGCAGAAGGGGAGGAGGACGAAGTCGCGGTGGACGAGCCCGACTTGGCCAGAAGGTCGCCGCCGTTGTCCTTCGCGAGCGGGTCGACGTGCGCCGGCCCTGGGTTATAGGCCGGGTTCGCAAGAACCAGACGGGGACGAATGAGCCCGTACCCGGCGTATTTACTCGGGTTGTTCTTCGGCCACGTACGGCCCGCCGTGTCGATCAGGGCACGGGTCACCTGGTTCACCGTCCAGTCGGGGTGGGCGGACCAGATCAGGGCAGCAGCTCCCGAGGCGATCGCAGTCGCCGAACTCGTGCCGTTCACGTTGTCGCAGTACGAGCGGAAGGTCGCGTCACACCAACCGGGGAATCCCTGGCCGGGGGCCGACAGATCGACATAGTTCCCGGCGGAGGAGAACTTCGATACGGTGAGTGATTTGTCCACTGCGGCTACGCCGACTACGTATGCGTCCGCGGCCGGATAACCAATGGTGTCGCCTGACTTCCGACCGTCATTGCCAACTGCAGCAATCAGCAGCTTTCCCTTTGATGCCGCGTAGTCGATAGCAGCCTGTTCATCGGAGTCGGGCCCTGGGGAACCGAACGACATGCTGATGATCTTGGCATCCGTGTCAGCCGCCGCCCTGATCGCGGCAGTGGCACCAGGCGTCTTCTTCTTCTCCTCCGCACTGCGCTTCATGCCGTCGAACTTGACGCGGATCGGGATGATCTTCGCCCCGGGCGCCAGGCCCTTCAGGCCGCCGCCCGCTCCCGTACCTGCAATCAGCTCGGCCATGGTGGTGCCATGGCCGTCGTAGTCGTCAGTGGCTCGGTAAGCGACCGATTTCGGAACCTCGTCCGCCAAGACCTGTCCCTTGAGTGACGCGGTGTTCGCGTTCACCCCAGTGTCGATGACAGCGACCTCGACGCCCTTTCCGGTGCTGACCTTCCACATTTTTTCGGCCTGCATCGGACCGAGGTACCACTGATGCGACTGCTCGTCCGCAGCGGCATTCGGAGCCAGGCCCACCATCGTGGCGGCCAGGGCGCCGACGAACGCGGCCACAGCACGCACTCCTCTACTACGGCGTGTTCTGTGAACGATGGCCTGCTCGGCTCGTCGACTGGTCCCTGACTTCATCGTCTTTCGTGTCCTCGCTCGCGCTCAGTTGACCACCGGCGGCACATCACGCCGGGGCTTTTCGGGCAGGTGTGTCTCTTCGTCCTCGACCAGATAGTCAGGCCGCGGCGATCCCTCCGTCTTCCGAGCGTCGCTGGGCTTGCCGTTGTGGCCGGCACCGCGGGCGAGGCCGGCACCACCACGGGTCATGCCGTTGCGCTCAGCACCTGCCGCGGAGTTGCGTGCGCTCGGCCTGCCGGTGACGGCCTCGGACGATCCCGAAGCGGCGGCAGAACCCGGCGCGCTCGCACCCGTCCGCGTCGTGGACTCCGGCATGCCGAAGACACCGCGCTGGCCGAGCCGGCCAGTGATGGACCGGGAGTTGCTCTCTTCCTCACCGCCGATGACCGTGCCGCGAGGGATCCTCGACCCGTTCTTCGACGACGGATTCGTGGTGGACGGCCGTCCCCCGACAACTCCATTGGACCGGCCGGCTCCAGTGGCCGGCCCGCTGCTCGTACGCTGTGCCGCCGTGCCCCCGGGCCGGGGCGTACCCCCTGTGACCCCTCGTCCCATCGGGGCCGACCTCGCTCCGGAACCGGTTCCCTTGACGGCGGACTGTCCGGTCGACGTGGCGCGTCCCATCTGGTCCATGGGGCCTCGGCCCACGGACCGTCCGGAACCCGGTTCGGTCAGACCGGACGTACCCGCGCGCCCCTGCGCCGATGACGGCGTACGAAAGCCACCAGAGCCACTCAAGCCCCGGCCCGAAGCGGCATTGGGCATGTTGGGCATGGGAAGCCGGTATGCACCGGCGTCGAACACATTGGGCTGCCCGCCACTTTGCGTGGGAGGCATGCCCGTGACCGGCGGAGTGTGGCTGGGGCCGGGTGTGGTGGTCGTGGGCGGTGGGAGCGTGCCGGTGGTGTCGATGTGGGTACCGACGGGCTGGTTGGGGTCCGGAATCTTGTCGGGGATGTGCTGCGTGGGCGTCGGACTGTGGCTTGTGACGTGCGTGGGAACATCACCACTCGGCTCCGTCACGTGATGGCCGCCGACCGCGGACACCATTCCGCTGCCTGTGTGCGATGCCGACCCAGAGCCAGCGGAGGACACCGGAGCGGTGAGGCCGGACTTCCTCGTGGGCTTGGGAACCCCCACGTTGGGCATGGAAGTGAACGTCGGCTTCTTGTCCTCGTCGGGCAAGGACGACAGCACCTCTTCGGACACCGCATAGTACGACGCCAACCGGTTCATCTGGTTGATCGCCTCTTGGCGGTCCTTCTCCACCTTTACGGCAGTGGCGTACCCCTCTTTGTCCGCCGCCTTCTCAGCTGCCGTGAACGTATCCGGGCGCTTCCGGTTCCCCTCCGTGTCACGAGCCGGCATGGCTCCACGGACAGCGGCAAGCCCCACGGCGGCAGCCGTGATCTGGTCGCCCGCGGCTCCGGCGAACTCGCTCAAGTAGTGGGTGTGCGTGACGAGCGTGCCGCCCCACTCGCGGAATGAGTCACCCGACTCACCGACCCAGTGGACCTTCTGGATGTGGCCGTCCAACTCGTCGGCTGCCGCCTTGATGGCGTCGCGCGCATCCCACAAGGCCTTCCCGGAGGATTCGAGATCCTCCGGATCGGTCTGCTCGACCAGGTCGATCATCCTGTTGAGAGGGAGGTCGAGACGGCCGAAGTCGGTCCGACCGGCTACCCCTTGCCCGATGGGCGTGGCCCTGATCGCCGTGTCAAACACTCCGAGAAGCCATCCGCTGTGCGGACTGCTCTCGTAACCACGAACCCAGTCTGTGGCCTTGTTCTGATTGCCGACTCGCTGCAGATCGGCGTCGTGCTTGTCGGTCATCGTCACGCCCTCACCTTGGTGCCGGTGCCCGTGCGCTGCTTGCCGTCCGCTGCGTCCTGACTCTTCCCGACCTCAGCCTGGATAGCCCAGAATCGCTGACGCTGCTCCTCTTCGAGATTGTCGAAGCCGATGCGCGCACCCTGTACCGCGATACCGATCGCCTCGATCTGCAGATGGAGGTTCCTGGACAGCTGCGTCAGCTCGTCATGGACCCGCTTGTACTGGTTGTACAGACCGTGCGCTTCAGGGAAGATGTCCGGCCCACCGGACGTCAGTGACGTCTGCCTGATCGTCTGAGCCCCGACCTTCGCCGGGTTGCCGGCGGACCCCTCAAGGGTCTTCAGGACGCTGTCCACCCGCTTCACGAACGTATCCAGCGCCTCACTGCTGGCTTCCAGGTTCGCCGCCCTGGTCGCCGACACGCCCCCCACCATGTCTGCCGGAAGCACGACGCTCCTCCCCGTTTCCCCGTACGTCCATCGATCCCGACCGGATCGGGACCGATCACTCGCTCGCTCGCCGTGTGATCACCCAGCGAGCCGCGACTCACAGCACTTGACCACTCTAGTCAACCTGCTCAACGGGTCCAAGCTGCATATGTGTTGACTCGGTTACGAGACCGCTTCAGGCGTCGCGATTTGCCCGGTTTGCGAGCGATCGGCGGCGGTGGCACAAGTGGCCGGCCCTGCGCGCTCGGGAGCGTCGACCCATCGTGGGCGCCGCCGCTCCTGCCCGTGCGCCGTCGTTGCGCGATCTTCGCAGAGTTCACACACACGTCCCCTCGGTACGGCTCTGCGGCGCGCTTCCGTACTCCATGGAGCAGCAGCGGTCGGCGACTCGGCCGCGACAGTGCCCGCCTCCCCAGACAACTGCGGCCAAGCGGAAGCCCGCATTCCCGACGCCACCCCGTCCGCCATACAGCACTCCTCCGTCGTTCTCCCGCGACAGCACTCCCGTTGGTCCCCTACGTCAGCAATCCGCCGAGCTTTCCGGCGATTGCATTCCCCAGCCGGCTCTCCCGCGACAACACCCCCCGTCGGCCGCTCGCCCCACCGTCCCCGGCAACTCCCCCGTCGGCCCCCGCCTCAACGCTCCCCCGCCACTCCCCCCCCATCAGCACTCCCTCATCAGCACCGCCCCTCCCCCGACCTCACAGCGATCCGGTAACCCCGATACGTCAGTGAGCTGTCCCCGCCGTAGAGGCCCGGTGGGGAGTAGTCGTCCTTCTTGGAGCGGGTGCGTTCGATGTGAGTGCAGAAGGTTGTGTCCGTGCCGTCGGCCGTGACGGTGAGGTTCGCGTGGGCGGGGGTGTCGGTGTCGGACGGGGTGGCGGTCACGCCGTACTGCGGGGCGTCGGCGCCGCCGTGTTCGGTGACCTTCTGCTCGAGCAGGGACGCGTAGTCGTCGAAGTAGAGCGGGGTGCCGGAGTCGTCGACGGTGAACCGGTAGCCGTCCAGGTCGTCCGTGGCCTGCCGTACCGCGCTCGTCAGCTCCTTGTCGTCCCAGGACTGGCCGTCGGACACGCCGAAGCCCTGGACGGCGGTGTAGACGCCGCAGGCGGCGAGGGCCACGAAGACGACCCGGGCGCAGACGAAGGCGGCGTCGGGCAGCTCCGGTGCCGAGGGGTTGAGGCGTTCGCGCCAGGCTCGTACCCGGTCCGCCTTCACGCACGCCATGGCGAGGAGCACGGCGGAGGCGAACAGGAGCAGGACGTTCAGCTTGTCCAGTGTGTTCACCGGCCGGTCTCCAGCCGCCCTTCGCGCCTGCGCCGCGCGTCCCGGACCGCCACCGCCGTACCGCTCAGGCCGGCCACCAGGACCAGGACGCCCACGACCACGTAGGCGGCCATGCGGCTGTCGCGTTCCTGCGCCGTCTCGCCGAAGTGCAGCGGCGTGACGTCCGGGGCCTCGGCCCTGGACACGCCGCCCTCGGGCTGCGGGGACTGGACGGGGTGCTCCGGGTCCACGTCCGTGAGCGCCTTCACCGGGTCCACCACACCCCAGCCCACCAGCCGGTCGTGACCGGGGATGGAGCGTTCCGCGGTCTGTTCGATCTGCGCGACGATCTCCTGGGCCGTCCAGTCGGGGTACTTGGCCTTCAGCAGGGCCGCGACGCCCGCCACATAGGGGGCGGAGAAGCTGGTGCCGTTGTCCGAGCAGTGGCCGCCGCCGGGGACTGTGGAGATCATGTCGACACCGGGTGCGGCGACCCCCACGAAATCCCCGGACTGCGAGAAGGGCGCGCGTTCGTTGTTGCGGTCGGATGCCGCCACGGCCAGGACCCCCGGGTACGACGCCGGGTACGTGACCTTGACGTTGCCGCCGAGGCCGTCGTTGCCGGCGGAGGCGACCACGACGACCTTGTGGGCGAGGGCGTAGTCGATGGCGTCCTTCAGCGTGGAGTTCTGCGGGTTGAGCGCGTTGGCGGTGTCCTGGGAGATGTTGATGACGCCCGCGCCCGCGTGGACCGCGTCCATGACCGCCTGGGCCAGGGTGTTCGCGGTGCCGTCGCCCTCGGCGTCGTTCTGCTTGATCGGGATGATCGTCGCGTCCGGGGCCAGGCCGACGAAGCCCGTGCCCTTCATCGGGCGGGCGGCGATGATGCCCGCCACGCGCGTGCCGTGGCCGACCGTGTCCGTGGTGCCGGAGTTGTTGCCGCGGTCGATCTTCTCGCCCTTGGAGTTCTTGGCGGGCAGCAGGTTCTTGCCCCGGGACGCGTCCACCGCCTTGGTGAGCTGCCGGTTCTTGACGTCGACGCCGGTGTCGATCACGGCCACCCGGACGCCCTTGCCGGTCGACATCGCCCACAGCTCGTCCAGGTTGACGCGTTGCAGCGCCCACGGCCGGCCCGCGTACGGCTTCGACGGGAAGGTGCACTGGCCGTCGTCGGCGCGGGCCGGGGCCGCGGGGAGGGCGAGCACCGTGGTCGTGGCGGTGAGGGCCAGCGCGGCGGCCAGGGTCGTCGCTCGCGCGGCGGGGCCCGAGATCCTGGCGCGGTGCGTCCTTGCCTTCAGCATGATTGCGTTCTCCTCCGCCCGGCCGTCAGGAACCCTGCGGCTGGCGCGCCGCCGCCTCCGACAGACGGGGGCCCGTCGGCAGGAAGGTCGACCACTCCACGGGGACGGGGCTCGGATTGACGTTCTCGTATCCGAGGTGGGTCTGGGCGATCTTCGCCTCCTGCAGCTCCTCCTTGCGCTTCTTGGCGTTGGTGCCGATGCGTTCGCTGTCGCTGTCGCTGTCGCTGTTGGACTGCAGGGCGTAGCGCAGGCCGGTGTCGGTGACCAGGAAGACGCCGCCGACCGAGGTCTCCGTGCCCTGGAACTGGCGGTAGAGCTGGCCGGAACCGGGGGTGACGTACCCGCTGGAGGAGCCGGTGGGCAGCTGGGCGGGGAAGTCCCGGCCCACCCAGGTCGACAGGGTGGTCCGGCCCTTGGCGCCGACCGAACGCAGCACGTTGCACACGGTGTTGCGGCCGCTGGTGGCGCTGGAGCCGTCGTTCACCATCCTGGGCCGGTACGTCGGCCAGTTCCGGTCGCCCTGGAACGTGGTGCTGTCGGCCACCGCGCCCGGGCTGACCTTCTGCGCCTCGCCTGCCTGGCCGACGTTGACGAGCTGTCCGCTGTTGAGCAGGAGCGTCGCGGTGAACTCGGAGATGCGGGCGACCTTGCCCTGGAGTACGACGTAGTACTGGAGCATGTGGCCGTCGTAGGCCTTGATGACCTCGCCGACCTTGTCGTACTCGGCAGGCAGGCCGGCGCCGGCCTTCGTGCCGGGCGTGCCCGGGACACGGGGGATCGAGACGGCGTCGCCCTTCTGGAGGGTGGCGAGCCAGTCCTGGGAGACGCGCTGCGGGGCGCGGCCCTGGGTGTCGAGGGCCTTGAGCAGTTCCTTGTCGTCCGGGTTCGCGATCGGGTAGGCCGTGCCGTGCGCGTCGACGACGTACTGCGTCTTGCCGTCCGGGGCGACGACGTACATCAGGTCGCCGCCGGTGAGCCGGTTCGGGCCCTCCGTCTTGGCCCATTCCTTCTTGGCGAGGACGAAGGCCGCCTTCTGGATGGCGCGGCCGCCGGCTCCGGGGCGTTCGCAGACCGCCCAGCGCTTGGCGGCCGAGGCCTCGCCCGGGGAGGGCAGGCGGTCGGGGGCGTAGGGGATGCCGATGGTGACGCCGTGCGGGGGCTTGCCGCTGTCCAGGACCTTCTCGTCGACGGTGATGACGCTGTCGTTCTCGGGGCTCAACAGCAGCTTGGCGGAGGCCATGTTGAGCACCGGGTGCAGCTGCACCTGCTTGCCCGTCTTGAGCACGACGTACCGGGTGGTCGACTCGCTGGCGACGATGACGTGCTTCTCCGGGTCGTCCCAGCCCTTGGGCGCCGTCGGGCTGAACATGCCGATCGCGCCGAACACCGCGAGGATGACGACGCCGACGACGAGGCCGGGCACCAGGGCGCCCAGCGGTTTGGGGGCGCCCTCCTCCGAGCCGGAGGGCGAGGGCTGAAGGAAAGCTGCGAGCGTACGGCGCTTCGCGAAGGTGTAGGCGTTGAGTTCGTCCCGCCGTGATGCCATCTGTGTCCGCTCTCTCCCCGTTGCGGAGCCATGGGGGACCTGTGAAGATCCGTCCCCCGCCCTCGGTTGCCTCTGGTGACTCGACTGTCAGACCCGCCCCCTACTATGCCTGTTGCGTAGACGTGCGTGTGGCACGGGTAGGGTGCTCACGGCTTGAAGGGACCGGAGCTCAAAGGGTTTCCGGGTGAGTTCGGGGGTTTTGGAGTGATGGCTTCCGCAACGCGGACCCGGTCGCGATCGCAATCGGGGTCACGACCTCGTCGTGCGCGCCGGCCGAGTGCCCACGGCCCTGCTTCCTCTCAGCCCGCCACCCAGCCCTCGCCCGCGCCCTACCAGGGCGCTTTCGCCCCGCATCCGGAGTCCCGTTCGGGGCGCGGCGGTTCGTTCGCGCTGCAGCGGCTGGTGCTGCTGGAGATCGCGGCCGCGCTCGTGCTGTGCGGGTGGCTCGCGGGGACGATCGCGATGATCGCCTCCGTCCCGGTCGCCGCGCTGTTCGTGGTGCTCGCGGTCGTACGGCGCCGGGGGCGCTCCCTGCCGGAGTGGCTCAGCACCCTGCTGGCGCTGCGGGCCCGCACGCGGCGGGCGGCGGCGACACCGGTCCCGCCGGGCACCGACGCCGGACTCGCCCCGGCCGTGGAGTGCGACCCGACGCTGCGCACCTACAGCTACAGCCGCGGCGACGACCGCGACCAGCGGCCGATCGGCATGGTCGGCGACGGCGGCTTCCTGACGGCGGTGCTCCAGGTGGAGTCGGACGCCGACGCGCTGCGCGCGGAGCGCGGCCGCAGACCGCTGCCGGTGCGGCTGGTGCGCGACGCCCTCGAAGTCGACGGCATACGGCTGGAGTCGGCGCAGATCGTCGTGCACACCCAGCCGGCGCCCGCGCTGCACCTGCCCCAGCAGTCGGTCGTGGTCACCAACTACGCGCCGCTGCAGGCCCAGACCGGTTCCCCGGCGGTGCGCATCACCTGGATCGCGCTGAAACTGGATCCCGAGCTGTGCCCGGAGGCGGTGGCCGCGCGCGGCGGCGGGCTGACGGGCGCGCAGAAGGCCCTGACCCGCGCGGCCGAGCATCTGGCGAGCCGGCTGACCGGCGCCGGGTTCCGGGCGAGCGTGCTCACCGAGGAGGAGCTGACGGCGGCCATCGCGACCTCCGCGTGCGCCAACCCCATGGTGACGGCGCAGGCCGGGCGGGGCGAGGCGCCGCAGCGCCGCACGGAGGAGTCCAGCCGCAGCTGGCGCTGCGACAACCGCCGGCACACCACCTACTGGGTGCGCCGCTGGCCCCAGCTGGGCGGGTCCGGCGGCTCGCTGGCCCAGTTGGTGGCGCAGCTGACGGAGGTGCCCGCGCTGGCGACGACGTTCAGCCTGACGCTGGCCAAGGGCGCCCAGCAGGACGTGGTGATCACCGGCCATGTGCGCATCACCGGCCGCAGCAACCAGGAACTGACCGACGCACGGCGGGAGTTGGAGCAGGCGGCGCGTCGGGCGCGGACCGGCCTCGCCCGCCTGGACCGGGAGCAGCTGCCCGGCGTTCTGGCCACCCTGCCGCTTGGAGGTGCCCGCTGATGGCCCTGTCGACCTCGCCCACGCCGTCGGGCGCGGCCTCGCCGGCGCCGGGTCTCGGCGAACGGCTGCGCACCGGTTTCGGTCTGCTCGGCCCCCGCCACCCGCGGCACACCCTGCCCGTGGAGCAGGCCGACGCGCTGTCCCTGCCCATCGGCGACGACGGCGTGGTCGTCGGCGTCAACGCCGAGGGCCAGCCCGCCGTGCTCGGCGTCAACCGTCCGACGCCGTACGACATCGTGCTCATCGGCGGTCTGTGGACCGCGCAGGTCATAGCGCTGCGGGCGGCGGCGACGGGCGCGCGCGTGGCCGTCGAGACGGGTCGCGCGCAGGCCTGGATGCCGATGGTGCACGCCATGGGCGGCGGGCAGAACGGCCTCGCGGTGTACGACGTCGGCCGCGTGCCCCCGCAGGGCGCCTCGGCCGGTACGCCGGTGCTGGTGGTGCGGGACTGCGGCATGCGCCCGCCGCGCGGACGCGTGGTGTCGGCTCCCTGGCAGTCCGTGCTGACCCTGCTGCCGTATCTGAGCCCGGTCGCGCCGCGGCTGATGCGCCAGGCGCGCCTGGTGGGCGTGCAGCGGGTGTCGCCGGACGAGGCGGCGGAGATCGGCCGGGTGCTGGGCCTGCCGCGTACGGAGGTCGAGACGCTGCCCACGCTTCCGGACGGGGTGACGCTGTGGTGCACGGAGCGGGACCGGCAGTACGTGGTCACACAGGCGACCGACCCCGAGACCGGACTGCTGGGCGTGGCTCGCCGCATGGACTGAGCCGCCCGGCGCGGTCGGCCCCAACTTGGCCGGTTTCAAGGAAGTTGGCGGCATGATGCCGGAATTCGCCCGCTATCGTGCCCGGCTGAGGCGCTTCCGCGTCACGTTTTGGTGTACGTCCGCACGCGCGGCGGCCGTAACTGCCCCGGTGTGACGCGTCGGACGGGCAGGAAGCGGCGGCCGGGCCTGCCAGCGTCGTCGCATTGGTGATTAGGCTGGGACCGGGCAGTCGCGAGTTCCCACGAGCGGGTGGTGCGCGCTCTGCGACCAAGGGGTCCGGTGACCCAGGGGGAAGCCCGGCGAATCGTACGACAGGAACGGTCGCCCCCTAGCACGGCATGAGGGTGTTCGACCACACCAGGAGGAACTGTGAACAGCGATCGGGACGGGATCCGCGGGGGCTGGGACACACCCGACGACGACCAGACCGACGCGGAGTCCGCCATCGAGATGACGGGCGAGTTCACCATCGACTACGCGCCGCCCGCCTGGTACACGCAGAACGCGCAGGGTTCGTCCGGTGCGCCCTCGTCGCCCCCGGTGCCGCCGCCTCCGCCGGCGAACAGCGCCCCCTACACGCCGCCTGCGCCGGCGCAGGGCGCCCCGTACGGCCCGCCCCAGGGAACCCCGCCCCAGGGCACTCCTTACGCACCGCCGCCCCCGCCGGCCCAGGCCGCGCCCTACGCCGCCCCGGCGCCGCCCGTCGGAAACCCCGTCCCGATGCCCCGGCTGCCGGACGGATTCGAGCCCCAGCAGCCCCACGCCGCCCAGCCCGCCCAGCCGGATGCGGCCCAACAGGCACAGCCGGAGGCTCCGGCGCCGGCCGTCGAGCCGGAGACGGGCAACGGGGACCTGGAGAGCGGGGCCACCATGCGGTTCTCCGCCGTGGCCCTGAAGCGCGAGATGGCCGAGATCGCCGAGCGCGCGGCGGCCGCCGCCCAGCAGATCGGCTCCGGCGACGAGGGCTCGGCCGAGGGTACGGCCACGGGTTCCGCCGGTGCCGAGGCCGACGCGTCCGAGAAGCCCGCGGGCGAGGGCTCCGGCGGCAGTGCCGAGGAGCGGTCGGACGAGGTGTCCGCGGGTTCGGCGCAGGATGCCGCCGCGTCCCAGGTCGACGCCCAGGAGGACAAGGGGCTCGGCGAGGGTGAGGGGGACGAGGGCGAGGCCCGGGCTGAGGACGCGGCCGAGGGCGGTGCCGATACGGATGCCGAGGACACGGCCGGTGCCCGGGAGGAGTCCGCGGACGACGCCAAGGCCGAGAACGGCACGTCCGATGAGGGCGAGTCGGGCGCCGCCCAGTCGGACGCTTCCTCTCCCACGGACGCAGAGGCAGACGCGGACGCGCAAGACGCCGTGACACCCGATGCCTCCCCCGCCGCCGACTCCACCCCCGTCGCCGACGCCGCCCCGCAATCCGGCGCATCTCAGCCCGGCACGCCGGAGAGCGGCGCACAGCCGGACGGCGCCCCGCACTCGGGCGCCTCTCAGGCCGCCGTACCGCCCGCGCCCGTCCAGGGCGGCCAGGACGGCGCGTCCGGCTGGACGCCTCCGCCCGCGCCGCAGAGCGGGGTGCCCCCGCTGCCGCCGTCCTACCAGCCCGCGGCGCCCGCTCCGGCGGCCCAGTGGCCCGCGCAGCAGCAGCCCGGCCCGATGCCCGCTCAGCCGCAGCCGGCGGCCGCCGAGGGGCCCGGCCCGATGCCCGGCCAGCAGCCGCCGTTCCAGCCGCAGGCCCCGCAGCCCGCGCCCGCGGCCTGGAACCAGCCGCAGCCGAACCAGCCCCACCAGAACCAGCCGGGCGCGCCCGCCGCACCGCAGGCCGGGCAGCCGGCGCCCGGCCCGGGACCGCAGCCGACCCCGGCGGGCCCCGGCGCCCCGGGTGGCGGTTACGGTTTCCCGCAGCCCCCCGCGCCCCAGCCGAACCCCAACGGCCCCAACCCGGCAGGCGGTTACGGCTTCCCCCAGCCCGGCACGCAGGGCGGTGCCCCCAACGCCCAGCCCCAGCCCGGCGGTTACGGCTTCCCCCAGCCGCCCACCGCCCAGCCGCAGCCGCAGCCGCAGCCGCAGCAGGGTGGTTACGGCTTCCCGCAGCCCGGCGCGCAGGTTGGTGCCCCCAACGCCCAGCCCCAGCCCGGCGGTTACGGCTTCCCGCAGCCGCCGCAGGGCCAGGGCGGCGCACCGGCGCCCGAGGGACAGCCTGCACCGCAGGCTCCCCACGCCCCGCAGGCACCGCACGCGCCCGTGGATCCGCGGTCCGGTGCCGCCTGGCCGCAGCCCGTCCAGCACGACCAGCGGCAGCCCACCAACCCCGGTGCGGCGCCGCTCGGTTACACGGCCGCCGTGGAGCTGTCCTCGGACCGGCTGCTCAACAACAAGCGGCAGAAGGCGAAGAGCGGGCGGCCCGCGGCGGCGGGCGGACGGTTCAAGCTCGGCGGCAAGAAGGAGGAGGCCGAGCGGCAGCGCAAGCTGGAGCTGATCCGCACGCCGGTGCTGTCCTGCTACCGGATCGCGGTCATCAGCCTCAAGGGCGGCGTCGGCAAGACGACCACCACCACCGCGCTGGGCTCCACCCTCGCCACCGAGCGGCAGGACAAGATCCTCGCGATCGACGCGAACCCGGACGCCGGCACGCTCGGCCGGCGGGTGCGCCGGGAGACCGGGGCGACCATCCGCGACCTCGTCCAGGCGATCCCGTACCTGAACTCGTACATGGACATCCGGCGGTTCACCTCGCAGGCGCCCTCCGGTCTGGAGATCCTTGCCAACGACGTGGACCCGGCCGTCTCGACCGCGTTCAACGACGAGGACTACCGGCGCGCGATCGACGTGCTCGGGCGGCAGTACCCGATCATCCTGACCGACTCCGGCACGGGCCTGCTGTACAGCGCCATGCGCGGGGTGCTCGACCTCGCCGACCAGCTGATCATCATCTCCACGCCGTCGGTGGACGGCGCGAGCAGCGCCAGTACGACGCTGGACTGGCTGGGCGCGCACGGGTACGCCGACCTGGTCTCCCGCTCGCTCACCGTGATCTCCGGGGTCCGCGAGACCGGCAAGATGATCAAGGTCGAGGACATCGTGGCGCACTTCGAGACGCGCACCCGCGCGGTCGTGGTCGTGCCGTTCGACGAGCATCTGGCCGCCGGCGCCGAGGTGGACCTCGACATGATGCGGCCGAAGACGCGCGAGGCGTACTTCAACCTGGCCGCGCTGGTCGCCGAGGACATCACCCGCCACCAGCAGGCGCACGGCCTGTGGACCAGCGACGGCAACCCGCCGCCGGTGGCCGCCCCGCCGATGCCGGGCCAGCCCTACCCGCAGGCGCCGGGGCAGCCGTACCCGCCTCAGCAGGGCCAGCCGCCGTACCCGCCGCAGCAGGGCCAGCCGCCGTATCCGCCGCAGCAGGGCCAGCCGTACCCGCCGCAGCAGCCGGGGCAGCAGCCCTACCCGCAGGCCGCTCCGGGCCAGCAGCCGTACCCGCCGCAGCAGGGACAGCCGCCCCAGCCCGGTGCCTACGGCTACCCCCAGCCGCCGCAGGCCCCGCCCCAGCAGTAGGACGGCAACACAGAGGGCGGCCGGCGCTCAGCGCACCGGCCGCCCTCTCGTCGTCAGACGCCCACACCAGTCGGGGAACCGCCGGAGGTTACCCCTCCGCCGCCACGATCTCCCGGCACCGCTTCACATCGGCGGCCATCTGCTCCAGCAGGGCCTCCAGCGTGTCGAACTTCGCCTGGCCGCGCACGTACGCGAGGAAGTCGACGGCGACGTGCAGGCCGTACAGGTCGAGGCCGACGCGGTCGATGGCGTACGCCTCCACCGTGCGCTCGGTACCGTCGAACTGCGGGTTCGTGCCGACGGAGATCGCGGCCGGCATGGCCTCGCCCTCGACGTGCAGATAACCGGCGTACACGCCGTCGGCGGGGATCGCGGTGTGCGGGAGCGTCTCGACGTTGGCCGTCGGGAAGCCCAGTTCGCGGCCGCGCTGGGCGCCGCGCACGACCACGCCCTCGACCCGGTGCGGGCGGCCCAGGATCTCGCGGGCGCCCTCGACGTCGCCCTCGGCGACCAGACGGCGGGTCAGCGTGGAGGAGAACGGCAGGCCGCCGCCCGCCTCGCCGGTGAGGTAGAGGTCGACGACGTCGACCTCGAAGTCGTACACCTTGCCCTGTTCGGCGAGGAAGTCCACGTTGCCGGCGGCCTTGTGGCCGAAGCGGAAGTTCGGTCCCTCCACGACCGCCTTCGCGTGCAGCTTGTCCACCAGGACCTTGACCACGAAGTCGGCGGGCGAGAGCTTCGAGAACTCGGTGGTGAAGGGCAGGATGAGGACCGCGTCCACGCCCAGGTCCGCCATCAGCTCGGCGCGGCGGTGGTGCGGGGCGAGCAGCGGCGGGTGGCTGCCGGGGCGGACGACCTCACTGGGGTGCGGGTCGAAGGTGACCACGACGGCGGGGACGCCCAGCTCGCGGGCGCGGTCGACGGCGTGCTTGATGATCAGCTGGTGGCCGCGGTGGACGCCGTCGTAGGAACCGATGGTGACGACGCTGCGCCCCCAGTCCTGGGGGATGTCCTCCAAGCCACGCCAGCGCTGCACTGTGACCGCTCCTCGAACCCGTGTCCAAATGACGCCTAAGACTTGCGCAGGTCTAAGGGTGCCATGCCGGGTGCTCCGGACCCGCATCGGCATCGGGGCTGTGACGGGGCGCACGTCCGCGGCGACTGTCTGTCGCCGCTCACGCCGGTACGCGGACGCCCGCGAGGTTCTCGAGCATGCGGCGGGTGCTGGGGCCGACCACGGCGGCCCAGTCGTCCGGGGCGGCGGCCAGCCAGCCGGTCATCCGGGCGGCGAAGCCGGGCACGTGCCGGCCCAGGTCGACCAGGCCGCGGTCGAAGCGGGCGGCGCCCTCGGGGGTGCGGACGAGGAGCAGGCCGGTGCGGTGGACGAGCCCGCGGACTTCCTCCTCCCGGTCGTCGCCGTGTCCGGTGGCGGCGGCCTGCAGGACGGCGTCCAGCACGGACGGGTCCTCTTCCCGGGCGAGCAGCAGCTCCAGCAGCTCGCGGCGCAGCGGCCGGCAGGCGGGGGTGCCGGCGGCGGCGAGGACGCCGGCGAGGGCCGCGCGGAGGTGGTCGGGGCCGTCGTCGAGGAGGCCGGTGACCAGGGGCAGCAGCACGGGGCGGACGGTGGGGCCCTCGGCGAGGCGCCGGTCGACGTGGGCGGCGATGGGCCCTGCGAGCGAGGGGCGCAGCCGTGCCGACTCCTGCAGGAGTGCTGCGACACTGCGGGCGAGCGCCGGGGTGGTGACGTCGGTGAGGGTGTGCAGCGTCTCGTCCGGGCGTGTCTCCGCCGGGTCCGGGTGTGCCGTTTCTTGGCGTGTGTCCGTTTCTTGGCGTGTGTCCGTCGCGTCCGGGTGGCACAGCCGGGCGCGGAAGGCCTCGAGGACCGGTTCCGGGTGGGTGGTCAGGGCGGAGGCGAGGGCGCTCGGCGGGAGATGGGGATCGCCGTCGGCGAAGTGCCGCAGGGCCGAGGCGAGGTGCCGGTCGCGGCTGTGCGGGTCGCGGACCAGCAGGGCGAGCGCGCCACCGTGCAGGGCGCGGTCGGCGGGGCGGGCGAGCAGGGTGAGGGCGGCGTAGCGCAGCAGCCGGCGGTCGGCCTCCGAGCGGACGTGCGGGGCCACGCGCAGCCCGTGGGTCACGGCCGCGAGACGGCGGGCGGGGCGCTCGTCGTGCGCCCAGCGGTCGACGGCCCGGCAGACGGCCGCCGGCTCGTCCTCGGCGAGGGTGGTGAGCAGTTCGTCGGCGCGCCGGTGCCCGCTCGCCGCCAGGACCTCGGTGAGGTCGTCCAGCGCGCCGTGCCGGTGGGTGTGCAGCAGGGCCTGGGCGGCGGTCGCGACGGTGGCGTGCGGGGTCGCGGGCAGCGGCCGTTCGTCGTCGAACCAGCGGGTCAGCGCCGGCTGTACGACGGCGGGGGCGGCGGCGAGCAGCCGGGCGACGGCGTCGAGGTAGCGCTCGCCGGGCTCCGATGGCGCCTGGTCGGCCGGCACGAGCCGGCGCAGCAGGTCGAGCCGCTCGGTGTCGGTGACCGGCAGCTCGGTCCAGAAGCCGGGACCGAACTCGGCGGGCACCGGCCGCGCGGCGCTGCGCCAGGCGACGATCCGGTCCGCGAGCCGCCGCAGCACCCCGGTGTACGGCGTGGCGTCCGGGACCTGGAGCAGGGTGCGGGCGAGCAGCCGCGCGGCCCACCAGGAGCCGGGGTCGCGGTCCAGGGCGTCCGTCAAGTCCCCGAGCCGCGCGGTGAGTTGACGGTGGCCGTGCTGCCGGGCGAGGAGCAGCAGGGCCTGTACGACGGGGCCGGCGCGGTGGTGCGGCACGGGCACCGGGTGGGGGGTGCCGGCGCGGTGGACCAGGGCGTGCAGGGCCTCGTCGAGGTCGAGGTGCACGCCCTGGATCCAGTCGGCCAGTTCCTCGTGCGCGAAGCGGTAGCCCCGGCCGGCCGGGACGAGGAGGCCTTCGGCGAGGACGGCGGACGCCCAGCCGGTACCGCCGCCGAGCCGCGCCGGGGCGGGCCCCCAGGGAAACACCGCCTCGAACGACGCCCGGTCCAGCTCCCCCTGCCCCGGGCCGAGGCTCCGCCGGGCGGCCTCGTGCACCTGCCCGGCCACCCGCGCGGCGAGCCGGCGTACGGCCGTCCCGCGCAGCCCGCCCTCGACGGCGAGCCGGACCGCGATCCGCAGGCACATCAGATCCAGGTGAGCGGCGAACACGTCATGCCGGTCGAGGGGCACGGCACCGGCCAGGACGTCCGGGGCGGCGGCCCACACCTCGGCCAGCAGCCGCAGGGTGAGCGGGTGCCGGGCGTCACGCTCGGCGAGGAGACCATCGGGCAGCCCATAACGGGCGCGGGCCTGCCGGGCCTCGTCCTCGGTCAGATCGGAGAGGCGCAGGCAGGGCGGGAGGGGGGTGGAGGCGGTTGTGTCGGCGGCGGCGTTGGCAGTGTCGGCGGGCGGGGTGGCTGCGGAGGGGGTGGTGGCGGTCTTGGTACCGGGTGCGGTGGCCGCAGAGGTGGCGTGGGCGGTGTCGGCACCGGGCGGGGTGACCGCGGTGCCGGTGACGGCCGGTGCGACGAAAACCCCAGCGGTCGCGGCGCCGGACGTGACCGCCGAGGTGGCGGCGGAGGCGGTGCCCGTGACGGGTGCGGTGGGCGCGACGGCCGGGGCGACGAAAACCCCGGGGGTCTCGGCACCGGGCGCGGTGGCCGCAGAGGAGGCGGCGGTGTCGGCACCGGGCGGGGTGACCGCGGTGACGGTGACGGCCGGTGCGACGAAAACCCCAGCGGTCGCGGTGCCGGACGTGACCGCGGAGGTGGCGGCGGAGGTGGTGCCCGTGACGGGCGCGGTGGCCGCGACTGCCGGGGCGACGAAAACCCCGGGCGTCTCGGCACCGGGCGCGGTGGCCGCAGAGGAGGCGGCGGTGTCGGCACCGGGCGGGGTGGCCGCGGTGACGGTGACGGCCGGTGCGACGAAAACCCCAGCGGTCGCGGTGCCGGACGTGACCGCGGAGGTGGCGGCGGAGGTGGTGCCCGTGACGGGTGCGGTGGCCGCGACTGCCGGGGCGACGAAAACTCCGGGGGTCTCGGTGCCGGACGCGGTGGCCGCAGAGGTAGCGGTGGCGGTCTCGGCACCGGGCGGGGTGGCCGCGGTGCCGGTGACGGCCGGGGCGACGAAAACGCCGGCGGTCTCGGGGCCGGAGGGTGCGGCGGGGGCCGTCGGGGTGTGCAGCAGGTCGGTGGGGAACTCCGCTCCCGCGTGCTCCCAGTACTCCTCCCCGCAGGCCACCACCAGACGTGCGCCGGTCCGGCGGAGCCAGTCGGTCGTGCCCCGGGTCCAGTCGGGGAGGCGGTGGGCGAGGACGGGGGGCATCTCCTCGGGGCCGTCCAGGACCAGCAGGAGCGGGCGGCCGGCGCGGGCGGCGAGGCGGGCCAGGTCGTCGGGGGTGAGGTCGCCGAGGGACTCGGGGTGGGCGCGGCGGGCGGTGGCGACGATCCGGGCGGCCCGTTCCAGGGCGCGGCGGGCCGCGTCGGCCACGGAGGCGTCGGTGTCCTCCAGGTCGGCGCCGCGCAGCCACAGGGTCGGGGCGGGCCGCTCACCACGGGCCCGGCGGGCGGCGAGGTCCGCGAGTACCGTCGTACGACCGCTGCCCGGGGCGCCGACGAGCCCGAGCACGGCCCGGCCGCCGTCGGTGAAGGCGGCCAACTCCCGTACGACGCCGGGGCGTTCGACCGGTTCCACGGTGCCGGCGAGGGGTCGCTGCGGGCCGTCCTGGCCGACCGAGGTCTCGGTGAGCTGCAGCATGCCGGCGAGGTTGAGGTCGGCGCCGTAGGCGGGGACGGTGGCCGCGTTGCGGGCGAGCAGTTCGGCGAGGGGGCCGTCGGCGGGCCGCAGCGGCACCGCGAAGCCCGTGTCGCGCTGTGCGGAGTGCAAGGCGGTGCCGAGGACGCCGAGGACCGCGCCGGTCCGCGCGTCCAGCACCGGTCCCCCGGCCGCCCCGCCGCCCAGCCGCAGCGCGTCCTGGCCGGCCGTGCCGATGGCCAGCTCCAGCGCGTCCGGCAGGAGGTGGAAGCGGTCGGTGGCGGTGTACGTCACCTCGGTCGCGGCCAGGATCCGCGCCTCCCGCCAGCAGCCCGCGGGGAGCCGTACATAGGTTCCGGCGTCGATCCGCTCCCGCACGGTCAGCGGCAACGGGTCGAGGCCCAGGCCGTCGGTGCGGACCAGGGCCAGGTCCAGGGCGGGAAGCGGGGTCACGGCATCGTCGGCCACCACGCAGGTACGGTCGCCGCCCGCCGTCTGGAGCACGAGCCGGGGCAGGCCGTCGACGGCCTCGTGGCTGGTGAGCAGGGTGCCCTGGTGATCGGCGAGGAACCCGACGCCTCGGGGGCGCCCGGCGAGGTCACGGATCTGGACGAGGGGCGGGTGCGGCTGGTCGGAGATGGCGCCGGGGACGGACGGGGCTGCGGTGGCGAGGGCGCCTGATGCCCACGGGCCCGCGGTGCCGAGACCTTCCGTGCCCGTGCTGTGTTCGAAGCAGGCCGCGCCCGTGGTGTAGCCGACGGCACCCGCACCCGGGGAGGTGTGGGGGCCGGCCGTGTCCCTGTCGGCCGTACGGTCCCTGCCTGGGCCCCGGAAGCCGTCCGTCGGTGGCCGGCGAGCGTCTCCGGTGCGCGGACCCCGTCCCGCCATGGCCGTACCTCCCCGCTCTCGCCCGCGTGACCTCTCTTGCGACGGTAAGGCGCACGATGATCTACGGGACAGATCGCGTGGCGAACGCGCCCCCTTCCGCTCCCCCGGTTCACTCCGAGCGCCTGCCCGGACGGGTGAATAGGCGGGAGCCGTTGGATAACCCTAGGGGTGGGGGAACCGAGGGGGGACCGTGGAGCGGTGGCAGGGGCGCACCCCGTGGCCGGCCGCCGCTCCACGGGCAAGCGCCTTCGCGCGGGAGCCTCAGCCGAAGACGGCCACGCTCTTGGCCTTGCCCTTGTGCTGCTCGACGAGCGCGAGGAAGCGGCCCTCGGGGTCGAAGACGGCGACGGGACCGGCGCCCGCGTACTCGTCGGGCATCTCCAGCCGGACGCCGTTCACCAGCAGTCGGGCGCGCCGGGCGTCCACCTGCCAGCGCGGGAACGCGGCCGCGGCGGCGTCCGCGATCGGCATCACGGTCAGCTCCTGCTGGAGCTGGTCCAGCGTCTTCGCCGCGTCGATCCTGTACGGCCCGACGCGCGTCCGGCGCAGCGCGGTGAGATGGCCGCCGACGCCCAGGCCGGCGCCCAGGTCACGGGCGAGGGCGCGGATGTAGGTGCCGGAGGAGCAGACGACGGAGACGACCAGGTCGAGGACCGGGGTGCCGTCGTCGGCGACGGCGTCCCGGACGTCGTACACCGCGAAGGAGGAGACCGTCACCGGCCGGGCCGGGATGTCGAACTCCTCGCCCTCCCGGGCCCGCTTGTACGACCGTACGCCGTCGATCTTGATGGCGCTGACCTTGGACGGCACCTGCATGATGTCGCCGGTCAGCTTGGCGATCCCGGCGTCGACGGCGTCCCGGGTCACCTTGGAGGCGTCGGTGGACGAGGTGATCTCGCCCTCGGCGTCGTCGGTGATCGTGTTCTGGCCCAGGCGGATGGTGCCCAGGTACTCCTTCTCGGTCAGGGCGAGGTGCCCGAGGAGCTTGGTGGCGCGCTCGATGCCGAGGACCAGGACGCCGGTCGCCATCGGGTCGAGGGTGCCGGCGTGGCCGACGCGGCGGGTCCTGGCGATCCCGCGCATCTTGGCGACCACGTCGTGCGAAGTGAAGCCCGACGGCTTGTCGACGATGACGAGGCCGTCGGGCGTGGTGTGCTTCTGGGTCATTCCGCGGCGTCGCCGTCCGTGTCGGTCTCGTCCTCGGCCGGCTTGCGGTAGGGGTCCGCGCCGGCGGCGTACGTGGCGCCGGTGGCCGCCTCGCGGACCTTCGCGTCGGACTGCCGGGCCTTGTCGAGGAGGTCCTCGATGGTCCGGGCGGTGTCCGGCAGGGCGTCCGCGACGAAGGTCAGGGTGGGCGTGAACTTCACCCCGGCGGCGCGGCCGACCTCGGAGCGCAGGATGCCCTTGGCGCTCTCCAGTCCGGCCGCGGCGGCCTTGCGCTCCTCGTCGTCGCCGTAGACCGTGTAGAAGACGGTCGCCTCCCGCAGGTCACCCGTGACCCGGGTGTCCGTGATGGTGACGTGCGAGCCGAGCCGCGGGTCCTTGATCCCGCGCTGCAGCTTCTGGGCCACCACCTCCCGGATGAGGTCCGCCAGCCTTTTCGCCCGCGCGTTGTCGGCCACTGGTCCGTCTCCCGTTCGTTGTTTCTTCTTGCGTTGCTGTGGTCTGGTCGGCGTCGTCGTGTCAGTCGTCTTCGCCGTGGAAGCGCCGTCGTACGGACAGCAGCTCGACCTCGGGGCGGCCGGCGACCAGCCGTTCGCACCGGTCCAGTACGTCGGTGAGGTGCGCCGCGTCGCCGGAGACCATGGCGAGGCCGATGATCGCTCGCCGGTGGAGGTCCATGTGGTCCACCTCTGCCGCGCTCACCGCGTACTTCCGCTGGAGTTCGGCGACGATGGGGCGGACGACGGAGCGCTTCTCCTTCAGCGAGTGGACGTCGCCGAGGAGGAGGTCGAAGGACAGAGTCCCCACGTACATGGTGTGTGCCGGGTTAACCCGCCGGTACGGGATCGATGGCCTGGAGCCACGGTACCGCGTGCCTGTCGGCGACTCGACCGGGTTTCCGGGTGCCCTTGACTGGGGTGCCGCCTGGGGGCTCCGCCCCTGGACCCCCGCGAGGCAGGGGCCCAGGGGCGGAGCCCCCAGGAACGGCGCGCTGGCCGACAGGACCGCAGTCCCGTCGGCCAGCACGAACCGTGGGCCGAATTACGCCCGCGGCTTCTCCCGCATCTCGTACGTCGCGATGACGTCGTCGACCTTGATGTCGTTGAAGTTGCCGAGGTTGATACCGCCCTCGAACCCTTCGCGGATCTCGGTGACGTCGTCCTTGAAGCGACGCAGGCCCTCGATGGTGAGGTTCTCCGCGACCACCTTGCCGTCGCGGATGAGGCGGGCCTTGGTGTTGCGGCGCACCTCGCCGGAGCGGATGAGCACACCGGCGATGTTGCCCAGCTTGGACGACTTGAAGACCTCGCGGATCTCCGCCGTACCGAGCTCGACCTCCTCGAACTCCGGCTTGAGCATGCCCTTGAGGGCCGCCTCGATCTCCTCGATCGCCTGGTAGATGACCGAGTAGTACCGGACGTCCACGCCCTCGCGCTCCGCCATCTGCTGGGCACGCCCGGCAGCGCGGACGTTGAAGCCGATGACGATCGCGTCCGAGCCCATCGCCAGGTCGATGTCGGACTCCGTGACCGCACCGACGCCGCGGTGCAGGACGCGGATGTCGACCTCTTCGCCGACGTCCAGCTGGAGCAGGGAGGACTCCAGGGCCTCGACGGAACCAGAAGCGTCACCCTTGATGATCAGGTTCAGCTGCTGGACCTCGCCGGCCTTGAGCACCTTGTCCAGGTCCTCCAGCGAGACACGGCGCGTGCGCTTGGCGAAGGCCGCGTTGCGCTCGCGGGCCGCGCGCTTCTCCGCGATCTGGCGAGCCGTACGGTCCTCGTCGACCACGATGAAGTTGTCGCCGGCGCCCGGGACGTTGGTCAGACCCAGGACCTGGACCGGCATCGACGGGCCGGCCTCGGCCACGTTGTTGCCGTTGTCGTCGAGCATCGCCCGGACGCGGCCGTACGCGTCGCCGACCACCATCGTGTCGCCGACCCGCAGCGTGCCTCGCTGGACGAGCACCGTCGCCACGGCGCCACGGCCGCGGTCGAGACGGGACTCGATCGCGATGCCCTGCGCGTCCTGGTTCGGGTTGGCCCGAAGGTCCAGGGCGGCGTCGGCCGTCAGCACGACCGCCTCGAGGAGGCTGTCGATGTGCAGGCCCTGCTTGGCGGAGATGTCGACGAACATGGTGTCGCCGCCGTACTCCTCGGCCACCAGGCCGTACTCGGTCAGCTGACCGCGCACCTTGGTCGGGTCCGCGCCCTCGACGTCGATCTTGTTGACCGCGACCACGATCGGCACCTCGGCCGCCTTGGCGTGGTTCAGGGCCTCGACCGTCTGCGGCATGACGCCGTCGTTGGCCGCGACGACCAGGATCGCGATGTCCGTCGACTTCGCACCGCGGGCACGCATGGCGGTGAACGCCTCGTGACCCGGGGTGTCGATGAAGGTGATCGCGCGCTCTTCGCCGTTGACCTCGGTCGCGACCTGGTAGGCACCGATGTGCTGGGTGATGCCGCCGGCCTCGCCCGCGATGACGTTCGTCTTGCGGATCGCGTCGAGCAGGCGGGTCTTGCCGTGGTCGACGTGACCCATGACGGTCACCACCGGCGGACGGACGACCAGGTCCTCCTCGGAGCCCTCGTCCTCGCCGAACTCGATGTCGAAGGACTCGAGCAGCTCGCGGTCCTCCTCCTCGGGGCTGACGATCTGAACCGTGTAGTTCATCTCGCCGGCGAGGAGCTGCAGGGTCTCGTCGGAGACGGACTGCGTCGCGGTGACCATCTCGCCGAGGTTCATCATGACCGCGACGAGGGACGCCGGGTTGGCGTTGATCTTCTCCGCGAAGTCGGTGAGCGACGCGCCGCGGGAGAGGCGGATGGCCTCGCCGTTGCCGCGCGGCAGCATCACGCCGCCGACGCTCGGGGCCTGCATGGCCTCGTACTCCTGGCGACGCTGCCGCTTCGACTTGCGGCCACGACGCGCCGGACCGCCGGGACGGCCGAAGGCGCCCTGCGTGCCACCGCGGCCACCGGGACCGCCGGGACGGCCGCCGAAGCCGGGACGGCCACCGCCGCCACCGCCGGGACCACCCGGACGGCCGGCGAAGCCACCGCCACCGCCGCCGGGACCACCCGGACGGCCGGCGAAGCCACCGCCACCGCCGCCGCCACCGGGACGGCCGGCGAAGCCACCGCCACCCGGACGACCGCCGCCGCCACCGGGACGGGCACCGGGACCGCGGCCGCCGGGGCCACCGCCGCCGGGACGCGGGCCGGCAGCCGGACGCTGCGGCATCATGCCGGGGTTCGGACGCGGACCGGCCGGGCCGGGACGCGGGCCGCCCTGCGGCCGGGGCATGCCGGCCGGGGACGGACGGGAACCGCCGGGACCCTGCGGACGGGGGCCGCCGCCCTGGGCGCCGGGCGCCTGCGGACGGGGAGCGCCGCCGGGACCGGGACGCGGGCCGCCCTGCGGGCGCGGGGCCTGCGGACGGGCCATGCCGGTGGAGCCACCGGAGGTGAAGGGGTTGTTGCCCGGACGCGGACCGGCCGGACGGGCGCCCGGACGCGGGGCCTGGCCGCCGGGACGCTGACCACCCTGGCCCGGACGGGCCTGACCCTGGCCGGGAGCACCCGGACGGGCGCCACCGGGCTTCGGCGCGCCGGGACGGGCACCGGAGCGCGGACCCTGCGCGGCCGGGGCCTGCGGGGTCTGGGCGGGCGGAGCCGTGAACTCCGGGGCGGCCGGAGCCGGACGCGGCGCGGGCTTGGGACCCGGAACCGGACGCGGGCCCTGGGCCGGCGCGGGCGCCGAGGGAGCCGGCGGCGTGGCGGGCTGCTCGGCAGCCGGCGCCGCCGGAGGCTTGGGAGCTGCCGGCCGCGGGGCCGGGGCAGCAGAACGTGCCGCCTGCGCCGGAGAGGGCGCGGGGGCGGGCTTGGGGGAAGCCTTGCGGGGGGCGGGCTTGCCGGCGGACTTGCCGTTGCCACCGCCCTGGAAGGCGTCGGTCAGCTTGCGTACAACCGGCGCTTCGATGGTCGAAGACGCCGAACGGACGAATTCACCGAGTTCCTGGAGCTTGGCCATGACGACCTTGCTCTCGACACCGAACTCCTTGGCGAGTTCGTATACCCGGACCTTAGCCACTTCGCTCCTTTGAGGTCCGGGTTGAAGCCGGACCGTCGCTAGTTCATGGGCGTACTCATCGCGTACTCATCGAGTGCTCATCGCAATCTCGACCTGCTTTCGACTCGCGAGGTACCAGGGCCGCACGGGGTTCCGTGCGGCACGTCTTACGGTGTTGCCTGCTCGGCAACTGTTGTCTGCTCGACGTATCGGCGCAACGCCTTTGTGTCGAGCGGCCCCGGGGCGCGCAGTGCCCGCGGGAACGCCCGGCGGCGTACCGCCTGGTCGAGACAGACCAGGGCGGGGTGCACGTACGCACCCCGGCCGGGCAGCGTACCGCGAGGATCAGGGACGCATGCGTCCTCGATCTTCACGATCCGCAAGAGATCGTTCTTGGCCGCCCGCTCCCGGCACCCCAGACAGGTGCGCTCAGGGCATGCTCGGGCGTGCGTCCGGCCAGACACAGTTAAGTCTACCTCCCCGTACCGACCTCACCCCTTCGGGGCAAAGATCGAACGGCTGTTGTCGTAAACCTAGCGACCTGCGGCTGGGATCTATTCCCGGAGCCGCACGGTCACAGGGCGTCAGTCGGTCACTCGGCGGCGGCCGGCTCGGTGTCGGGCCGGATGTCGATCCGCCAGCCGGTGAGCCGCGCGGCGAGGCGGGCGTTCTGCCCCTCCTTGCCGATGGCCAGCGACAGCTGGTAGTCCGGCACGGTCACCCGGGCGGAGCGGGCGGCCATGTCGACGACCTCCACCTTGCTCACCCGGGCGGGTGACAGGGCGTTCGCCACCATCTCGGCCGGGTCGTCCGACCAGTCGACGATGTCGATCTTCTCGCCGTTCAGCTCGCCCATCACATTGCGCACCCGGCCGCCCATCGGGCCGATGCAGGCGCCCTTGGCGTTCAGGCCCGAGCGGGTGGACCGGACGGCGATCTTGGTGCGGTGACCGGCCTCACGGGCGATCGCGGCGATCTCCACCGAGCCGTCGGCGATCTCCGGCACCTCCAGGGCGAAGAGCTTCTTCACCAGGTTCGGGTGCGTACGGGACAGGGTCACGGAGGGGCCACGGACGCCCTTGGCCACCCGGACGACGTAACTGCGCAGGCGCATGCCGTGCGGGTAGGTCTCGCCCGGCACCTGCTCCTGCACCGGCAGGATGGCCTCCAGCTTGCCGATGTCGACCAGCACGTTCTTCGGGTCGCGGCCCTGCTGGACCACGCCCGTGACGATGTCGCCCTCGCGGCCGGCGTACTCGCCGAGCGTCGCGTCGTCCTCGGCGTCGCGCAGCCGCTGCAGGATCACCTGCTTGGCGGTGGTGGCGGCGATCCGCCCGAAGCCCGACGGCGTGTCGTCGAACTCGCGCGGCTCCTGCCCCTCCTCGAGGTCCTCGGGGTCCTCCTTCGCCCACACGGTCACATGCCCGGTCTCCCGGTTGAGCTCCACGCGCGCGTGTCGGCGGCTTCCCTCGGTGCGGTGGTACGCGATGAGGAGGGCCGACTCGATCGCCTCGACCAGCAGGTCGAAGGAGATCTCCTTCTCCCGAACCAAGCCCCGCAGGGCGCTCATGTCGATGTCCACGGCTACGCCTCCTCCTCTTCCTTCATGTCCGTCTTGCTGTCCTTGCGGTTGAACTCGACCTGCACGCGCGCCTTGGCGATCTCCGGGAAGCCGAGTCTGCGGGTGGTGGCCTTGCGGCCCTTCACCCCGGGGACCTCGACGTCCAGACCGTCCTCGTCGGCCTTCAGGATCCGGGCGACAAGCTCGCCGCCCTCGGTCAGCTCGAACTTCACGAGCCGGTCGGTGGCGCGCACGAAGTGCCGGTGCTCGGTGAGGAGGCGCTCCGCGCCGGGGGTTCCGACCTCCAGGTCGTACGCCGCGTCACCCATCGCGTTGGTCTCGTCGAGCTTCGCCGAGAGCGCACGGCTCACATCGGCGATGGCGTCCAGGTCGGCTCCGGTGTCGGAGTCGACGACCACGCGCAGCACCCGCTTGCGTCCGACGGAGTCCACGGCGATCTCTTCGAGATCCAGTCCCTGGGAGACGACGAGCGGTTCGAGCAGCTCTCGCAGCCTCTCGCTCTGGGTGGTGCTCATCCGGGTGACTCCTCGGCCGCGTGTGCTGTTGTGGGATGGGTCGCGTGTCTGGTCAAAGCGTATCCGGTCGCGAGGAGTGTCGCCGTCCACCTGTGGACAACCGGGACGATCACTGGGGAAAGCCGTCACCGCAGGGACGATTCGCCTGCCGTGCGGGACGACCGGTGCCGGTGAGTGGCGTGGGACGGGCGCGCGGGTACCGTGATCACGGACGTGCCGACCACGTGTGCGGCCCTCCCCCAGGTTTTCCCACCGTACGAGCCCCGAGGACGTCTGCAGTGCCGTACCCCCCGCCGCCGCGCACCCCCTCGGGGCCGCGCAGAAGATCCCTGCTCGCCTCGGCCGCCGGCGCGGCCCTGCTGGCGGGCTGCACGACCGATTCGGACTCCGGCGGCGGCGCGGCGTCCTCGGCGGCGCAGCGGGCACGCGCGCGTGCGGCAGGTGACAGCCAGGCCCTGCTGGCGCGATACGACGCCGTCCTCGCCGCGCATCCGGGGCTCACCCGGCGGCTGACCCCGCTGCGGGCCCAGGTCGCGGCCCACGTCCGGGCGTTCCGGGAGGGCACGCCGCCCACGCCGGCGACGTCCTCGGCCTCCCCGTCCGCCGCTGCGGCCGTGCCGGCCGCCGAGAAGGACGCGCTCGCCGGCCTCGCCGCCGCCGAACGCACCCTGGCCGACCGGCGCGCCCGGGCCCTGCTGGACGTGCCGGGCGAGCTGGCGCGGCTGCTGGCGTCGGTGGCGGCGGCCGGGGCCACGCACGCGTACCTGCTGACCGAGGGGACGAAGTGAGCGACGGGTCGAAGCGGGCCGAGCTGACGGCCCTGCAGGCGGCGCTGGCCGCGGAGCACGCCGCGGTGTACGGCTACGGCGTCGTCGGCGGCAGGATCGGCGCGGCGCGCCGGAGCGAGGCGCGGGCGGCCTACGACGCGCACCGGGCGCGCCGCGACGCGCTGACCCGCGAGGTCCGCGACCTGGGCGGGGAGCCGGTCGCCGCGAACGCCGCGTACGCGCTGCCGTTCCCGGTCCCGGACGCGCCCGCCGCCGTACGGCTCGCCGCCCGGCTGGAGGAGCGGGTGGCCGGTGTCTACGCGGACCTGGTGCGGGCGGCGACGGCCGCGCGGCGCGCCTCGGCCGCCGCGGCGCTGCGCGAGGCCGCGGTGCGCGCGGCGCGCTGGAGCGGGGAGAGCGTAGCCTTCCCTGGGCTCGCCGAGCGGGCCGGCGAGGGGACGGGCGCGGCCGGTGCCACCCCGTCGGCCTCCGCCTCGGTGTCACCCTGACCCGGTGACCCGCCAGGTGTGCCCGTACGACAGGACCCGGACCGGAAGGGAACGACTCGCGCATGGCTTTCGAACCGCCGCCGCGCCTGGTACGGGCGCTCGGTGAGACGGCGCCGGACGGGGACGACTGGCTGGCCCGGCTGCCCGTGGTCGCCGAACAGGCCGTGGCCGCGCGCGAGTTGACCGTGGAGCGGGTGCAGGTGCCGGGCGGCCGCAGCAGCCTGGTGGTGCTGGTTCGGCGCCCGGACGGTACCCCTGCCGTGCTGAAACTGGCCCCGCCCCGGGCCCGCCCGGAGAGCGAGCGCGCGGCGCTGGCGCACTGGGGCGGCCTGGGCGCCGTACAGCTGCTGGAGGACGGCGCGGAGGAAGGGGTGCTGCTGCTGGAGCGGCTGCACCCGGATGTGTCGGTGCGGTCGCTGCCGGAGGCGAAGGCGCTGCTGGAGGCCGCGGGGACGCTGCGGCGGCTGTGGGTCGAGCCGCCCGCCGGTCACGTCTTCGAGACGGTCGCGGAGCGCACGGGGCGGCAGGCGGCGGCGATGCGGGCGGGCGCCGAGGCCGAGCCCGAGGTGGCGCCTCTGGTCGACGCGGCGCTCGCGGCCCGGGACGAGCTGGTCGCCGGCCCGCCCGAGCACCAGTTGCTGCACGGGACGTTCCGGCAGAGCAAGGTGCTCGCCGGGGAGCGGATGCCGTGGCTCGCGGTGGGGCCGGATCCGGTGGTCGGCGAGTGCGCGTTCGACCTGGCGCGGCTGGTGCGCGACCGCGTGGAGGACCTGATCGCGGCCCCCTCCGGCCCGGCGACGACCCGCCGCCGCATCAAACGCCTCGCCGAGTCCCTGGAGGTGGACCAGGACCGCCTGCGCGGCTGGACCCTGTTCCGGGCGGTGGAGTCGGGCGTGCGCGCGCTGCGGGTGGGGCGGCCGAAGGACGGGGAGCTGCTGCTGGAGTTCGCGGGCTGGCTGTGAGCGGCGGGCGGGCGGCCCTGTGACCACGCGAGAAGCCCCCTGAGACCGCTGCCGGTCTCAGGGGGCCTTTCCATGCGCTGCTGCCCTTGTCAGGCCGTCAGGCGGGCGATCGCCTCCTCGACGGTCAGCTCCTCGCGCTCACCGGTCTTGCGGTCCTTCAGTTCCAGGACGCCCTCGCCGGAGCGGCGGCCGGCGACCAGGATCTGCGGGACGCCGATCAGCTCGGCGTCGGTGAACTTCACGCCCGGGGAGACGCCGGCCCGGTCGTCCACCAGGACGCGGACGCCGGCGGCGGCCAGCTTCTCGGCGACGTCGAGGGCCAGCTCGGTCTGCAGGGCCTTGCCGGCGGCGACCACGTGCACGTCGGCCGGGGCGACCTCCTTGGGCCACACCAGGCCGTGCTCGTCGGCGCTCTGCTCGGCGATGGCCGCGACCGCGCGGGAGACGCCGATGCCGTAGGAGCCCATGGTGACCCGGACCGGCTTGCCGTTCTGGCCGAGGACGTCCAGCTTGAGGGCGTCGGTGTACTTGCGGCCCAGCTGGAAGATGTGGCCGATCTCGATCGCGCGGTCCAGCTTCAGGCCGGTGCCGCACTTCGGGCAGGGGTCGCCCTCCTGCACGACCACGACGTCGACGTACGCGTCGACCTCGAAGTCACGGCCGGCGACGACATTCTTCGCGTGCGTGTGCTCCTTGTTGGCGCCGGTGATCCAGGAGGTGCCGGGGGCCACGCGCGGGTCGGCGATGTACTTCACCTTCTCGCCCAGGCCCTGCGGGCCGACGTAACCGCGCACCAGGTCCGGGCGGCCCGCGAAGTCCGCCTCGGTGACCATCTCGACGACCGCCGGGGCGAAGTGCGCCTCGACCTTGTCCAGGTCCACCTCGCGGTCACCGGGGACGCCGACGGCGACGATCTCGCCGTCCACCTTCACCAGCAGGTTCTTCAGCGTGGCGGAGGCGGGGACGCCGAGGGAGGCGGCCAGGGTCTCGATGGTCGGGGTGTCGGGGGTCGGGATCTCCTCCAGGGCCGGTACGGCCGAGCCGTCCACCGGCTTCAGGGTGTAGCTGATCGCCTCCGTGTTGGCGGCGAAGTCGCAGTTCGGGCAGTCCGCGAAGGTGTCCTCGCCCGCCTCGGCGGGGGCCAGGAACTCCTCGGACTTCGAGCCGCCCATGGCGCCGGCGGTGGCCGCGCAGATGCGGTAGTCCAGGCCGAGGCGCTCGAAGATGCGCTGGTAGGCCTGGCGGTGCAGGGCGTAGGACTGGGCGAGGCCCTCGTCCGCCAGGTCGAAGGAGTACGAGTCCTTCATCAGGAACTCACGGCCGCGCAGGATGCCGGCGCGGGGGCGGGCCTCGTCCCGGAACTTGCTCTGGATCTGGTAGAGGATCACCGGCAGGTCCTTGTAGGACGTGCACTGGTCCTTGACCAGGAGGGTGAAGATCTCCTCGTGGGTGGGGCCGAGGAGGTAGTCGCCGCCCTTGCGGTCCTTGAGCCGGAACAGCTCCTGGCCGTACTCGTCCCAGCGGCCGGTCGCCTCGTAGGGCTCGCGCGGCAGCAGGGCGGGGAGGGAGACCTGCTGGGCGCCGATGGCGTCCATCTCCTCGCGGACGATCCGCTCCACGTTGGACAGGACCTTCATGCCGAGGGGCAGCCAGCTCCAGATGCCGGCGGCGGTGCGGCGGACGTAGCCGGCGCGGACCAGGAGCTTGTGACTGAGGACCTCGGCGTCCGCCGGGTCGTCGCGCAGGGTCTTCGCCATCAACTGGGACATGCGCTGGACCGGTGCGTTCGCCATGGTTGTCGTACTCCTGCCGGGATTAGGTGATGGCATAGGAGGTTAGCCGGGCGGGCTGCGCCGGTGGAAATCGTATTCGTCCCGGCTTTGCTTATGGCGCACGGGTTACTTGCGGCGCAGGGGCAGGTGGGCGCCCATGACCGCGTACGGCTTCGGCGCGCTCGGGAAGTGGACCTGGCGGGCGAGGTCGACGTAGCCGAGGGAGAAGTACAGGCCGCGGGCGGGGCTGTCGGTGTCGATCGCGGAGAGGATCGAGCGGGGTTCGTCGGCCGTGTCGGTGATCGTGGTGATCAGGCGCCGGCCGATGCCGCGGTTCTGGTGGCCGGGGTGGACGTGCAGCTCCGTGATCACGAAGGAGTCGTCCAGCCAGTAGTCGTTGCCGGCCGCGCGGAGGTAGGGCTCCACGACGGTGGACCACCAGTGGGTGCGGGAGTTGGGCATGCCGTACACGAACCCCACGAGACGGCCGCCCGCGGTCGCGCCGAGGGCCCGCGCGCCCGGGAACTGCATGTGGCGCTGGACGATCTGGCGGCGTACGGCGACCTCGTCCGGGCCCAGGCCGAAGGCGACGGCTTGGACAGCGAGGGCCTCGTCGACGTGGGCTGCGAGGTCCAGGGGGCCGATCACGAGGTCCATGCCGGGAGCGTACAGGGGCCTCAGAACAGGACACTCATGAAGGCGCCGACCTCCTGGAAGCCCACTCGCCTGTACGTCCTGCGGGCCGCGGTGTTGAAGTCGTTCACGTAGAGACTGACGACCGGCGCCACGTCCGCGAGCGCGTACCGCAGGACGGCTGCCATGCCCGGGGCCGCGAGGCCCCTCCCCCGGTACTCGGGGGCCACCCAGACGCCCTGGATCTGGCAGGCGTGGTGCGTCGCGGCGCCGATCTCCGCCTTGAAGACGACCTTGCCGTGCTCGTCGAGGCGGGCGAAGGAGCGGCCGGAGCCGACGAGTTCGGCGACGCGCGCCTGGTACAGCAGCCCGCCGTCACCCGCCAGCGGCGAGACGCCCACCTCCTCGGTGAACATCGCCACGCACGCCGGCATGATCGTCTCTATCTCGTCCTTGCGGACGCGGCGGACATAGGGGTCCGGGGCGATGTCGGCGGGCATGCGGTCGGTGACCATCAGCGGCTGGTGGGCGCGGACCTCGCGGGCGGGGCCCCAGTGGGGTTCGAGCAGGCTCCACAGCGCGGCGGTGGAATCGGCGGGGCCGACGATGGAGGAGCAGCGGCGGCCGGCCCTCCTGGCCCGGTCGGCGAAGGCGCGGACGGCGCGCGGGGTGGCGCACACGGGGACCAGATTGGCGCCCGCGTAGCACAGGGACGTGAGCATCCCGTCCTCGTACCAGCCCCACATCTCGCCGCCGAGCCGCCACGGGTCGAGGCCGGCCACCCGCACCCGCGAGGTCACGAAGGCGTTCGCGACCGGCTCGCGGTCGAGGACGGCGAGCGCGGCGTCAAGGTCACTCGGTTCGAGCACCCGAGAGGTCGTCTGGGTCAACACGTGCGGGGGCCTCACCCTGGGGTTCTGCTGGTCCCGGAACTTTACCCCGAGGGCTTGTGGAACGCTTCTGGGTCAGAACGGCCCAGCAGGACGACGTCCAGGTGGGCTTCTTCTACCCGGCAGCCCGGGCTTCCCTGCCCAGCAAGTCCCGCCACCTGGCGGTGACGGGACTCACGAAAGCCGAAAAGCTCAGCCGGCCACCGACACCGACGGCTCGCCCGACTCCACGCCCTCGTCCTGCATCTGCTCGGCCAGCTTCATGGCCTCCTCGATGAGGGTCTCGACGATCTTGGACTCGGGGACGGTCTTGATGACCTCGCCCTTGACGAAGATCTGGCCCTTGCCGTTGCCGGAGGCGACGCCGAGGTCGGCCTCGCGGGCCTCGCCGGGGCCGTTGACCACGCAGCCCATGACGGCGACGCGGAGGGGGACCTCCATGCCGGTCAGGCCCGCGGTGACCTCCTCGGCGAGCTTGTAGACGTCGACCTGGGCGCGGCCGCAGGACGGGCAGGAGACGATCTCCAGGCCGCGCTGGCGCAGGCCGAGCGACTGGAGGATCTGGAGGCCGACCTTGACCTCCTCGACGGGCGGGGCCGACAGGGACACCCGGATCGTGTCGCCGATGCCCTGGGAGAGCAGCGCGCCGAAGGCGACCGCCGACTTGATCGTGCCCTGGAACGCCGGGCCCGCCTCCGTCACGCCGAGGTGGAGCGGGTACTCGCACTGCTCGGCGAGCTGGCGGTAGGCCTCGATCATCACGACCGGGTCGTTGTGCTTGACGGAGATCTTGATGTCCCGGAAGTCGTGCTCCTCGAAGAGGGACGCCTCCCACAGCGCGGACTCGACCAGCGCCTCCGGGGTCGCCTTGCCGTACTTCTGCAGCAGGCGCTTGTCGAGGGAGCCGGCGTTGACGCCGATGCGGATCGGGGTGCCGTGGTCCTTGGCGGCCCGCGCGATCTCCTTGACCTTGTCGTCGAACTGCTTGATGTTGCCCGGGTTCACGCGGACCGCGGCGCAGCCGGCCTCGATGGCGGCGAAGACGTACTTCGGCTGGAAGTGGATGTCGGCGATGACCGGGATCTGGGACTTCTTGGCGATGGTCGCCAGGACGTCGGCGTCGTCCTGCGTGGGACAGGCCACGCGGACGATCTGGCAACCGGACGCGGTCAGCTCGGCGATCTGCTGCAGGGTGGCGCCGACGTCGGACGTACGGGTCGTCGTCATCGACTGGACCGAGACGGGCGCGTCCCCGCCGACCGCCACGCTTCCGACCTGGATCTGCCGGCTCTTCCGGCGCTCGGCGAGCTTGGTCGGAACGGACGGCATGCCGAGAGAAATCGCAGTCATCTGCTGTGCAACCCCAAGTCGTGGATCAAGGTCCGGTCCCGTCGTCGGGCGGGCTCCAGGCTTCGAGATTACGGCACGGGCCTCGGCCCGAGCACATCCCACCCGGTAAACCCACCCGATGGAAGGCGGCCCGGAACATGACCGTCCAGGACGCCTTGAACGTCGTACGGCTATGAGATTTTCACCGGGTTAACAACGTCCGCGATCAAGACCAAGAGCGTGAAGCAGACGAAGATCCCGGCCACCACATACGCCACCGGCATCAGCTTCGCCACGTCGAAGGGGCCCGGGTCCGGGCGGCGCAGGACCCTGGCCACGTTGCGGCGCAGTGCCTCCCACAGGGCGCCCGCGATGTGGCCGCCGTCGAGCGGGAGGAGCGGGAGCATGTTGAACAGGAACAGGGAGAGGTTGAAGCCGGCGAGCAGCATCACGAACATCGCCACCTGCTGGGAGGCGGGGATGTGGAGGGTGGCGATGTCGCCGGTGATGCGGGCCGCGCCGACGATGCCGACCGGGGAGTCCGGCTGGCGCGGGGCGTTGCCGAAGGCCGCGTCCCACAGGGCCGGGATCTTGCCGGGCAGCGCGGCGAGGGAGTCGACGGCGTCGCCGACCCGGTCGGTCATCCAGGTCACGGACTGGCCGAAGTCCTGGTGGACGACGCCGGTGGCGGCGCTGAAGCCGAGGAAGCCGGCCTTGACGTACTTGCCCTGGACGTACTGGCCGCTGGAGTCCTTCTTGGCGACCTGGTTGGTGGCGATCGTGGCGTGCAGGGTGAGCTGCCTGCCGTCGCGCTGGACGACGATCGGGACGGTCTTGCCGGCGCTGTCGCGGATCAGGTCGGACAGGGTGTTCCAGTCCTTGGTGGGCCGGCCGGCGAAGGAGACGATCTTGTCGCGCTTCTTCATGCCGGCGGCCTCGGCCGGGGACGCCGGGTCGGCCTTCTTGCAGCTGTCGCGGTGCTCGCTCTGCGCGATGACGCAGGGCGAGACCGAGGCGACCGTGGTGGTCTGCTGCTGGATGCCGAAGCCCATCAGGACCGTGAAGAACAGGCCGATCGCGAGGATCAGGTTCATGAAGGGTCCGGCGAACATGACGATGACGCGCTTCCACGGCTTGCGCGTGTAGAACATGCGGGTCTCGTCACCGGGCTGCAGTTCCTCGAAGGCGGCCGAGCGGGCGTCCTCGATCATGCCGCGCCACGGGGAGGTGGAGCGGGCGGAGACCCGGCCTTTCTCGTCGGGCGGGAACATGCCGATCATGCGGATGTAGCCGCCGAGCGGGATGGCCTTGATGCCGTACTCGGTGTCGCCCTTCTTCCGCGACCAGACGGTCGGGCCGAAGCCGACCATGTACTGCGGCACGCGGATGCCGAAGAGCTTGGCCGTGGACAGGTGCCCCAGCTCGTGCCAGGCGATCGAGACGAGGAGGCCGACGGCGAAGACCAGTATGCCGAGGATGAACATCAAGGTCGTCATGCACGCGCCTCCGCGGTCGCCGTCGTGGCTGTGAGTTCACGGGCCCGGGCGCGGGCCCAGGTCTCCGCTTCGAGGACGTCCGACACGGTGAGGGAAGTTCCCGTGGCCGGGGTGCCGTGCTCCTCGACCACCCGGGTGACGGTCTCCATGATGCCGTTGAAGGGCAGCGCGCCGTTCAGGAAGGCGGCGACGCACTCCTCGTTGGCGGCATTGAACACCGCCGGGGCCGTGCCCGCGAGCCGCCCCACGTGCCGGGCGAGGTTCACCGCCGGGAAGGCCTCGTCGTCCAGGGGGAAGAACTCCCAGGTGGAGGCCTTGCTCCAGTCGAAGGCGGGCGCCGCGTCCGGAACCCGTTCGGGCCAGCCCAGACCGATGGCGATGGGCCCGCGCATGTCGGGGGGCGTCGCCTGGGCGATCGTGGATCCGTCGGTGAACTCGACCATCGAGTGGACATACGACTGGGGATGCACGACCACCTCAATGCGGTCGAAGGGAATGTCGTAGAGCAGGTGGGCCTCGATGACCTCCAGTCCCTTGTTGACGAGGGTCGCGGAGTTGACCGTGATCACCGGGCCCATCGCCCAGGTGGGGTGGGCGAGGGCGTCCTCGACGGTCACGTCGGCCAGCTCGGCCTTGGTGCGGCCGCGGAAGGGGCCGCCGGAGGCCGTCACCACCAGCTTGCGGACGTCGGCCCGCGTCCCGGCGGCCAGTGCCTGGAAGAGCGCGGCGTGCTCGGAGTCGACCGGGATGATCTGGCCGGGCTTGGCCAGCTCCTTGACCGGCGGCCCGCCGACGATCAGCGACTCCTTGTTGGCGAGCGCGAGGGTGCGGCCGGCCTGCAGGGCGGCCAGGGTGGGCGCGAGGCCGATGGAGCCGGTGATGCCGTTCAGCACCGTGTGGCAGGCGGAGGCGGCGACCTGGGTGGCCGCGTCCGGTCCGGCGAGGATCTCGGGGAGCGGCTCGCCAGGGCCGTACGCGGCGGCGAGCGCCTCGCGCAGCGCGGGTACGGCGTCCTCGCGGGCGACCGCGACGGTGCGCACCCGCAGCCGGTGCGCCTGCTCGGCGAGGAGGGCGGTGCGGCTGCCGTTCGCGGACAGGGCGGTGACCCGGAAGCGGTCGGGGTTGCGCAGCACGAGGTCGATGGCCTGGGTGCCGATGGATCCGGTGGAGCCGAGGATCACCACGTCCTTGGGGCCGTCGGCCGCGAGGGGGTCGTAGACGAGGTGGGGATCGGCGAGGGGTGCCGGATGGGCGGGGCTGTCGGTCATCCCCCCATTGTTGCCGCATCCACTGACAGCGGGGACAGGGTGTCCCTCGGGCGGGTGCGTGAACCGTTTTTGTCGCCGGATGGAACGTTTGTCCGCTTGTAAAATATCAGTGAAGGTTGCGGGTGGGGTCTCGGTCCCGGACAGGGGACACAGGCGTCGCGTCCTGCTGAATTCCCGCGTGTCGCGCCGCCGGTGATGGCATCCTTCCGTAGGCGCCCGGCTCGACGGGCGCGAAAAAATTGGGGGAGGAATCACCGCTTTGAACCGTATGCGCACGACCACGACCGTCCTGGCCACGGCCGGTCTGCTGACCGCCGCTCAGCTCGGACTCGCCGGGGGCGCGTTCGCCGCCGCGCAGGCGCCGGCCGGCTCCGGCTGCCCGATCGACCTGGTCTACCCGTCCCGCTTCTACATCGACTCGCACGGGTGGGTGACCAACGGGGGCCTGTACTTCGGCATCAAGAACAAGAGCACGACGAAGACCTTCAAGAAGGTCAGCTTCACGGTCACGGACGTGACGAACATCCGCTTCGGCACGGCCAAGGCCACGGGCGGCAAGGTCACCCACAAGACGTCGAAGACGGTGACCGTGTACACGGGGACGCTGAACAAGAAGGCGAGCCTCGGGGTGAAGGTGCGGACGCATCTGCTCAACACCCACAGCTACAAGGTGAAGTTCACCCTGCACGGCTCGGGCTGGACCTGCGCCGTGAACCAGGGCACCTGGGGCCACTGACCCCAGGCGCCCGGTCGGCGGGCGGGTGAGCGCGTCAGGCCCCGAAGGGGCGGCGCGCGCTCTCCCGGGCGGACGGTCCGGGGGTCGCGTCGGCGATCCACGGGCCGTCCCCGGACGGGTCGAGGATGCCCTCCTCCAGCCAGGTGTAGGCACCGCCGAGGACGGCCTTGACCACCTTGCGGTCCAGGTCGTCGGTGTTGGTCCACAGGCGGTCGAAGAGTTCGTCGACCCGGATGCGGGCCTGCCGGCAGAAGGCGTCGGCCAGCTGGTAGGCCTCGCGGCCGTGGTCGCCCCGGCCGCGCAGCCACTCGGCCCGGACGCAGACCGCGCTCATCGCGAACAGCTCGGCGCCGATGTCGACGATCCGCCCGAGGAAGCCCTGCTTGGTCTCCATCTTCCCCTGCCAGCGGGACATGGCGTAGAAGGTGGAGCGGGCCAGTTTGCGGGCGGTGCGCTCGACGTAGCGCAGATGCCCGGACAGGTCGATGCCGTGCTTGAACTGGCCGTACGACGTGGGCAGCTGGCCCGGTCCGGCGACGAGCTTCGGCAGCCACTTGGCGTAGAAGACGCCCGCGTTCGCGCCCGCCTTGGCCTTGTCGGACAGGGACTTGTCGGGGTCGATGAGGTCACCGGCGACCGAGAGGTGGGCGTCGACGGCCTCGCGGGCGATCAGCAGGTGCATGATCTCCGTGGAGCCCTCGAAGATGCGGTTGATGCGCAGGTCGCGCAGCATCTGCTCGGCCGGGACCGCGCGTTCGCCGCGGGCCCTGAGGGACTCGGCGGTCTCGTAGCCGCGGCCGCCGCGGATCTGGACCAGTTCGTCGGCCATCTTCCAGGCCATCTCGGAGCCGTAGAGCTTGGCGAGGGCGGCCTCGATGCGGATGTCGTTGCGGTCCTCGTCGGCCATCTGCGAGGACAGGTCGAGGACGGCCTCCAGGGCGAAGGTGGTGGCCGCGATGAAGCTGATCTTGGAGCCGACGGCCTCGTGCAGCGCGACCGGCTTGCCCCACTGCTCGCGCTCCGCCGACCACTCGCGGGCGATCTTCAGGCACCACTTGCCGGCGCCCGCGCACATCGCGGGCAGCGAGAGCCGGCCGGTGTTGAGGGTGGTGAGCGCGATCTTCAGGCCCGCGCCCTCGGGGCCGATGCGGTGGGCGGCCGGCACGCGGACCTGGTGGAAGCGGGTGACGCCGTTCTCGATGCCGCGCAGGCCCATGAAGGCGTTGCGGTTCTCGACGGTGATGCCCTCGCTGGTCCCCTCGACGACGAACGCGGTGATGCCGCCCTTGTGCCCCTCGGACTTCGGCACCCGGGCCATCACGACGAGGAGGTCGGCGACCACGCCGTTGGTGGTCCACAGTTTCACTCCGTCGAGGACGTAGTCGTCCCCGTCGGGCACGGCGGTGGTGGCGAGGCGGGCCGGGTCGGAGCCGACGTCCGGCTCGGTGAGCAGGAAGGCGGAGATGTCGGTGCGGGCGCAGCGGGGCAGGAAGGCGTCCTTCTGCTCCTGGGTGCCGAACATCTTCAGCGGCTGGGGGACGCCGATCGACTGGTGCGCGGAGAGCAGCGCGCCGACGGCGGGGCTCGCGGAGCCGACCAGGGCGAGCGCCTTGTTGTAGTACAGCTGGGTGAGGCCGAGGCCGCCGTACTTGGGGTCGATCTTCATGCCGAGGGCGCCGAGTTCCTTCAGGCCGGCGATGACCTCGTCGGGGATGCGGGCCTCGCGCTCGATGCGGGCGCCGTCGATGGTGGACTCGCAGAAGGCGCGCAGTTTGGCGAGGAACTCCTCGCCGCGGCTGACGCTGTCGGGGTCCGGGAGCGGGTGGGGATGGATGAGGTCGAGCCGGAAGCGCCCGAGGAACAGCTCCTTGGCGAAGCTGGGCTTGTGCCAGTCCTGCTGCCGGGCGGCCTCCGCCACCTGACGGGCCTCGCGCTCGGTGACGGTGGTGCGTGGGGTGGAGGGGGCGGACATGAGGCTCACCTCGCCGCGAAGAGGGATGATTACGGATCGTTCGCTACCGACCAGTGCTACTGGATCGTTGGTACCCGAAACCGGCCGGCCTCACCACCCCTCGCGCGTCCATCCGGCCGAAAGCCCTGCCGCGGGGGCGGCCGGCGGGTGTGGTACTGCTGCTGCCTGCGGGTCGCGGACCCGCAGGGAAAAGCTGTCGAAGCGCTTCGACAGCCTCTGGACACCCCGCCCGGCCGAGGGCTAGTGTCGATCTCACCCTCACTCCACCCCGTCGGTTACGCGCGTTAGTCGAAGCGCTTCACAAAGCTTGGAGCCCGGATGGTCACCCTCGCCGAGGTAGCCCAGCACGCCGGAGTCTCGGCGAGCACGGTGAGCTATGTCCTCAGCGGCAAGCGGTCCATCTCCGCGACCACCCGGCAGCGGGTAGAGCAGAGCATCCGGGAACTGGGCTACCACCCGAACGCGGGCGCCCGCGCCCTGGCCGGGAAACGGTCGAACATCATCGCGCTGATGATCCCGCTGCGGACCGACATGTACGTGCCGGTGATGATGGAGATCGCCATCGCGGTGGCCACCACGGCCCGCACGCACGGCTACGACGTCCTGCTGCTCACGGGCGAGGAGGGGCCGGACGCGGTGCGCCGGGTGACCGGCAGCGGTCTGGCCGACGCGATGATCCTCATGGACGTCGAGCTGGAGGACGAGCGGCTGCCGCTGCTGCGCCGCGGCGCCGCCGCCCGGGCGAGGCCGGGGGCGGGCGACGACCAGCCCTCGGTGCTCATCGGCCTGCCCGCCGACACCACCGGTCTGACCTGCGTCGACCTGGACTGGAGTGCCACCGGCGCCCTGTGCGTGGAGCATCTGGCGGGGCTCGGTCACCGTGACATCGCTGTCATCGGCGAGGCCCCGGCCGTCTACGAGCGGCACACCGGTTTCGCCGAGCGCACCCTGGACGGGCTGCGCTCCGGGGCCCGGGAAACCGGCGTACGGCTGCTGCACCGCCCGTGCGAGGGCGGCTACGACGCGATGGCCCTGACCCTGGCCCGGATCCTCGACGAGCGCCCGGGCACGACCGGGTTCGTGGTGCAGAACGAGTCGGCGGTGGAGCCGCTGCTCGCGCTGCTGCGCCAACAGGGCCGGGCGGTGCCGGAGGACGTCTCCGTGGTGGCGATCTGCCCGGACCAGGTCGCCGTGCAGGCCTCGGTGCGGCTGACCTCGGTCGGCATCCCGGCGCAGGAGATGGGCCGGTACGCGGTCGAGCATCTGGTGGCCAAGCTGGACGGGCGCGGCAGCGACGAGGTCGTGCTGATCGCGCCCGAGCTGACGGTGCGGGCGAGTTCGGGGCCGGCCCCGACCGCCTCCTGAGACACCCCGGCCGGGCCCTCGCGGCGCCGACCGGTCACGCCCCTTCCCTCCTCGCCCGGGGCACACCTCTGCCTGCTTTCCCTGTCCATGCACTCCGCACGTCAGGAGCACGCCGTGAACGAGCCCGCCGCAGCGCAGCCCGAGGTCAGCCTCGCCCAGTCCTCCCCCACCGTCGGCACCTTCCGCGAGCGGGACGGGGCGCTGGAGTGGAGCGGCCGTCAGGAGACGGTGCGGATCGAGCCGTGGGGCCCGGACGCGGTCCGGGTGCGCGCCCGGCTCGGCGGCCCGGTGCTCGAGGGACTCCCCGGGGCGCTCCTCGACTCCCCGCCGGCCCAGGACTGCACGGTCAAGGCCGGCGACGGCGAGGCGCTCCTGACGGTGGGCGCGCTGACCGTCGAGGTGAGCGCCGAGGGCGTGCTCCGCTTCCTGCGCACCGACGACGGCGGCGAACTGCTCGCCGAGGAGCGGGCCCACTTCTGGTGGCCGGGGCCGCGCCTGTACACGGCGGTCGGGGGCGGTCACCACCGCCTGGAGCAGCGTTTCGCCGCCTACGAGGGCGAGAGGCTGTACGGCCTCGGGCAGCACCAGCACGGGCGGCTCGACCAGAAGGGCCTGGTGGTGGACCTGGTGCAGCGCAACGCCGAGGTGAGCGTGCCGGTGCTGGTGTCCAGCCGGGGCTACACCCTGCTGTGGAACAACCCGGCGATCGGCCGGGTGGAGCTGGCCGGCAACGGCACCCGCTGGGTCGCCGACTCGGCCCGGCAGATCGACTACTGGATCACGGCGGGCGCCCCGGCCGACGGGCAGCGCGCCTACAGCGCGGTGACCGGGCGTGCGCCGATGCTGCCGGAGTGGGCGGCCGGCTTCTGGCAGTGCAAGCTGCGCTACCGCACCCAGGACGAACTCCTCGCCGTGGCACGGGAGTACAGGCGCCAGGGCCTGCCGCTGGCCGCGATCGTGTGCGACTTCTTCCACTGGACCCACCTCGGCGAGTGGAAGTTCGACCCGGCGGAGTGGCCCGACCCGGCGGCGATGGTTCGTGAGCTGGACGAACTGGGCGTCAAGCTGGTGGTGTCCGTGTGGCCGTCGGTGTCGCCGCTGTCGGAGAACCACGCGGTGATGGAGCAGCGCGGCTACTTCATCGGCACCCAGTACGGCCCGATGGCGCACGCCGACTGGCCGGACAAAGGCGTCGCCTCGACCGTCCAGGTGGCGTTCTACGACGCCACGAACCCGGAGGCCCGTGCCTTCGTCTGGTCGAAGGTCCGCGACAACTACCTTCTCCCGTACGGCATCACGGCGTTCTGGCTGGACGCCTGCGAGCCGGAGCTGAAGCCCGGCTTCGCGGAGAACCTGCGGTACTGGGCGGGCCCGGGCCCGCAGGTCGGCAACCTCTACCCGGCGGAGAACGCCCGCACCTTCCATGACGGGCTGCGCGCCGAGGGCGAGGAGGTCATCACCCTCAACCGCTCGGCCTGGGCGGGCAGTCAGCGCTACGGCGCGGCCCTGTGGTCCGGTGACATCGGCACCGACTTCGCGACGCTGCGCCGCCAGATCGCGGCCGGGCTGAACACCGCCCTGTCCGGCATCCCGTGGTGGAACACGGACATCGGCGGCTTCCACGGCGGAGACCCGCATGACGAGGCGTACCGCGAGGTCATGGTCCGCTGGTTCCAGTTCGGCGCGCTGTCCCCGCTGATGCGCCTGCACGGCTTCCGCGCCCCGGGCATGCCGCTGGGCCCGGAGATGACGGGCGGCCCGAACGAGGTGTGGTCGTACGGCGAGGAGGCCGGCGCGATCCTGGAGAAGTACCTGCGGCTGCGCGAGCGCCTGAAGCCGTACGTCCTTCACGTCATGCGCCAGGCCCACGAGGAGGGCCTGCCGGTGATGCGCCCGCTGTTCCTGGAGTTCCCCGACGACCAGGCCGCCTGGTCGGTGGACGACGCCTACCTCTTCGGCCGGGACCTGCTGGTCGCCCCGGTGCTGACGGCGGGGGCCACGGCCCGCACGGCGTACCTCCCGGCGGGCGCCCGCTGGACGGACGCGTGGACGGGTGAGACGTACGAGGGCGGTACGGCGGTCACCGTGGACGCGCCGCTGGACCGCATCCCGCTGTTCCTGCGGGACGGGGCGCAGCTGCCGATCGCGGAATGAGGACAAAAGGGGCCGGTCCCGTGCGGGACCGGCCCCCTATGCCTCGCCTTTCTGTCCGCTCAACTGCTGCTGACGCTCTCGCTGTTGACGGTGAAGTCCAGGCCGCCGGCGGAGGAGGTGATCTCGAAGCCGAACTGGAGGTCACCGATGGTCACGTCGCCGAACCAGCCCTTGGTGTCCTTGATCCACTTCAGGATCGGCAGGATGTTCACCGTGCCGGAGCCGGAGTTGGAGCTGCGGACGAAGGAGAAGACGTCGTTGGAGCCGTTGTTGCCCTTGTAGACGGTCCAGGTGGAGCCGCCGAGGGTGACCGTGCCCTGGGAGGTGCCGAGCGGGCCGACGGCGCCGGTCTTGTTGACCCAGAGCATGATCTCGTACTTGTAGTTCGTGTCCCAGATGTCGTACGCCGTCTCGTAGGCGCCGGACGACGGGACGGTGACGTTGTAGCTGCTGCTGAGCGACGACAGTGAGGTGACCGACTTGTTGATCACCTTCTTGGCGTTGGGGTAGGACTTGATGCCGCCGGTGTTGGGATGGTTGGCGTTGACGCCCCAGTTGGTGCCGGAGTTGGCCCAGATGCACTGGGTGCCGGCGCCGGAGCCCCAGATGTCGTTGTACAGGGTGTAGCCGTTCAGCGTGGTGCTGGCCCACTGGTCGCAGGAGGACCAGACGGCGGCGGAGGCGGGCGCCGAGGCGAGGCCGGCGGTGGCGCCGAGGGCGAGCGCCGGGGCGATCAGGGCCTTGGCGACCCTGCGGAGTGTGCTTGTTGCCATGGTGTCCCTTCCATGGGTGGGGGGATGGTGCGAGGGGTCACCGCGTCTCCAGGGTGAGGACGCGGTCTTCTCCGGCGACCAGGTCGAGCGGTCGGGTGCCGGAGGAAGTCCGCAGGTCGATGCGGTGGGTGCGGGTCGGCCTGAGGACGGCCCGGGCGCCGTTCGGGGTCCAGCTCAGGTCGAGCTCCGCGCCGAACCGGGTGCGCACGCCGTGCAGTTCGCCGTGCGGGCAGCCGTCCGGCACCGCGGGCAGCAGGACCAGCCGGTCCGGGGCGGACTGGACGAGCATCTCGATCAGGACGCCGGGCAGGGTGTGCGCGGCGTCCGCGTTGTAGACGTCCCGGTGGGGGTAGTGGGCGCTCATCAGGGAGGCGTGGAAGTAGTCGCCGTCGAGGACGTGGCGCAGGGCGCGTGCGGCCCGGTGGCGCGCGCCGAGGCGGGCGGCGACGAGGGCGTGGTGCAGATGGCCGTGGGCCGAGTGGTTCTCGGCGCCGCGCAGGTCGAGGGCGCGCCGGGCGGCCCTGGCGAGGCCGGGGGTGTCGTAGGGGGTGATCTCGTCCAGGGGCCAGACGCCGTAGAGGTGGCTGAGGTGGCGGTGGTCGTAGGTGTCCTCCAGGCCGGGCCAGGCCCATTCGGCCAGCGCGCCGTCCTGGTTGATCCGGTGCGGCGGCAGCCGGTCCGCCAACGCCCGCCATCGGTCGGCGTGTTCGGGGTGGTACTGGGCGGCGGTGAGCAGGGTGTGGCGGGCGGCGGAGAGGTCCATGGCGGCGTTGAGTGCGCCCCAGCCGCCGTTCGCGGGGCGGTTCTCGGGCGAGTAGGAGGGGACGGCCACGAGGTGGCCCGTGTCGTCGGTGCGGGTGAGGAAGTCCTCGTAGAACAGGGCCGTCTCGGCGAGCGCGGCGGCGGTGCGCGGATCGCGGGCGCCGCGGATCTCGTCGTGGTCGACCAGCGGCTTGAGCAGCCAGTCGGCGCCCGCCGTCCACAGGTGCAGCGGGTACTCGCGGCTGAAGTGGTACGTCAGCCCCGACTCGCCGTCGGTGTGCGAGGGCGCGACGGCGCCGCGGGCGCCGAAGATCGCGCGGGCGTTGGTCCGCCAGTCCGGCAGCTGCCGGGTCACGAAGGCGGCCAGCGCCTCGGTGACCTCGGGCAGGGCGGCGGCCGGTGCGGAGGCGGTCTGCAGGTTGAGGTTGGCGTTGGTGGTGAACGCGCCGGACCAGGCGGTGTCCCAGTCGCCGGTCCACAGCCCGGTGAGCCGGGGCGGGTTGAGGCCGCTGCTGCTCAGCAGGTGGTAGCGGCCGGCGGCGAAGAGCCGTTCCAGCAGGGCCGGGCTGTGCGGGCGCTTCAGCAGTTCGGAGCCGGGCAGGGCGCGCTCGGCCGGATCGGCGCCGAGGTCCAGCGTCACGCGCCGGTACGCGCTGCCGTGCCGCTCCAGGTGGCGGGCGAGGAGCGTGTCGTACGGCCGCCCGGTGGCGTGTCCGGTGCCGGTCAGGAGGTCCTGGAGCCGTCGGGCCTCGGCGGCCACGTCCACCTCGCCGGTGTGCCGGTGCACCCGGGTCAGGAGCAGGACCGTGCGGGCGCCGGTGACGCGGACGCCCGGCGGGAGGAGTTCGGTGCGGCCGCCGTCGGCGGCGACGAGGGTCACGCCGGTGTAGGCGCGGTCGCTGTCCGGGTAGCGGGCGCGCAGGCTGAGCAGGGCGCCCTCGGGGGTGAGCAGCGCGCCGTGGCCGACCCGGAGCCCGGCGGGCGCACCGGGCAGCCTGTGGTCCAGGCCGATGTCGAGGCCGGCGGCGGTGACCTCGTGCACGATCACGTCGTCGGCGCGGGAGACGAAGACCCGGCTGTGCCACTCGGCGCAGGCGGCCGTGACCTCACCGGTGGCGAAGTCGACGGCCCGGCGGTATCCGGGGCCGCAGCCGCCGGGCCTGCGCAGCCGTACCTGGAAGGCCGGATGGAAGGGCTGCACCCACTGCAGGGGGCGGCCGTCGGTGAAGTCCTCGGCGGCGGTGAGGTCCCCGGCGAGCAACCGGTCCTGAACCTGGGGCAGTTGGGCGGCCAGGCGGGGCGGCTCGGCGTACTCGCCGCCGTTGGGACGGACCAGGGTGTGGTGCGTGACGATGACCCGGTCGTCGTTCGGATCACCGGACACAAGGGCGCCGTGGTGGCCGTTCCCGGTCAGGAAGGCGTCCTCCCAGCGGCCGGCCGGGGCCGGTTCCCAGGTGCCGTGGCGCGGTCCGCCGCTCATGGCCGCAGCACCGCCACGCCGTAGCGGTCCAGGGTGACCGAACCGGTGACCCTTCCGCCGCCGAGCAGGTCCCTCGGGCTGCCCGGGACCTCCACGGTGACCGGCTCCCGCCCGTGGTTCAGCAGGAACAGCAGCTCGCCCCGGCGCACCGCCTCCACCCCGGCCGGCAGTCCCTCCAGCAGCGGTCGCACCCCGGCCTCGGCGGCGATGGAGGCGAGCAGCGCGCGCAGCGCCTCCGGCTCGGGCAGGGTGGAGACGTACCAGGCGCGGCCCCGGCGCAGCACGGCGGGCAGCCCGTCCAGCTCACCGCCCCGGTACGGCACGGTCTCGGCCGCGCCGGGCTCCGGCTCGATCTCCTCCGACCACAGGGTGCCGCGGAACCCCTCGCACTCCACGGTCTGCCCCGCCTCGAGCGGCCACCATTCGTGCAGCACGCGGATGCCGAACAGCTCGCGCAGCCGGGCGTCCATGCCGCCGGGCCTGACCCGGTCGTCCTCGTCGGCGACGCCGGTGAGGAAGCCGCAGACCAGGGCGCCGCCGCCGCGGACGTACGCCACGAGGTTGTCCAGGGCGGTGTCGGTGAGGAGGTACAGCTGCGGGACGACGACGAGCCGGTACCCGGACAGGTCGTCCTCCGGGTGGGCGAAGTCGCAGGCCAGCTGCGACTCCCAGAGCGCCCGGTGCCAGGCGGTGAGCACCTCGGGGTAATCCACCTCGGTGGACAGCCGCCCCTCGTGCGCACCGGCCCACCAGGAGTGCCAGTCGTGCAGGACGGCGATGTCGCTCACACTGTGCCGTCCGGCCACCTCCTCGCCCAAAGCGGCGAGTTCGGCGCCGAGCCGCCGTACCTCCTGATAGGTACGGCCCTGTTCCCCCGCGTGGCTGAGCATCCCCGAGTGGAACTTCTCGGCGCCCTGCCGGGACTGGCGCCACTGGAAGTAGCAGACGGCGTCGGCGCCGCGGGCGACGGCCTGGAAGGACCACAGCCGGTTCAGGCCGCGCGGCTTGGGATGGTTCACCCCGCGCCAGTTGACCGGTCCGGCCGCCTGCTCCATCAGCATCCACGGGCCGCGGGCCTGCGAGCGGGTGAGGTCCTGCACCAGGGCGGCGCGCTGCGCGGCCAGCGGATCGCGCGGATCGGGATACAGGTCGACGGAGACGACGTCCTCCTCCCGCGCCCAGCGCCAACCGTCCTGGCCGATCCACAGCGGCATGAAGTTGCTGGTCACCGGTGTGTGCGGGGTGTGCCGGCGGACGATGTCCCGTTCTGCGGTGAAGCACTCCAGGAGCATGTCGGAGGTGAAGCGGCGGAAGTCCAGCACCTGGGCGGGGTTCTTCAGGTAGTGCGCGTGGCGCGGCGGCAGGATGCCGTCCCAGGTGTCGTATCCCTGGCTCCAGAAGGCGGTGCCCCAGGCGGAGTTGAGGGCGTCGAGCGTGCCGTACCTCTCGCGGAGCCAGCGGCGGAAGGCGGCGGCGGCCTCGTCGCCGTAGTCGGCGGTGCAGTACTCGTTGTTGATGTGCCACATGGTGAGGGCGGGATGGCTGCCGTAGCGGGCGGCCAGGTCCTCGGTGATGGCGGCGGCGTAGCGCCGGTAGGTGGCGCTGGAGTGGGAGAAGTGCTGCCGGCCGCCCCACCCCTCGGTCCGCCCGTCGGCGTCGCGGGGCAGCGTGTCCGGGTGCAGCCGGCCCATCCACGGCGGCGGCGAGGCCGTCGGAGTGGCGAGGACGACCCCGATGCCGTGGGCGTGCAGGAGGTCCATCAGCCGGTCGAGCCAGCCGAACTCCCGTGCTCCCGGCTCCGGTTCGAGCTTCGCCCAGGAGAAGACGCCGACCGTGACGGAGGTGACCGACGCCTCCTTCATCAGCCGTACGTCGTCCTGCCAGGTCTCCTCCGGCCACTGCTCGGGGTTGTAGTCGCCGCCGAAGAGGATGCGGCCCCGGGTGGCGTCGGCGAGGGCCGGGGTCATGCCGGGTCCCCGTACTGAATGCCGCGTCCGTTGGTGGCGAGGTACACCCGGCCGTGGAGGCGCGGATCGCCGGTGACGGCCTGCCCGGTCCAGCCCCATTGGTGGGCGTCGTCGTTGATGCGGCTCCAGGTCCTCGCCTGGTCGTCGGAGCGGTACACGGCGGTGACGGTGCCGGTGGCGCCGACGAGGTAGACCGCCGGGTAGTCGGCGCCCGGGGCGGCCTTGCCGAAGCCGACGGTGTGGGCGGCCCAGGCGCTGCCCACCTTGCCGAACGTGGCGCCGCCGTCGGTGGACCGGTACAGCCCGTTCCCCTTGGCGCTCAGCCACAGGTCCCCGCTGCGTCCGGGCGCGGCGGCGAGCTGGTACTGGCTGTCCCCGGCGGGCAACCCGGTCGCGCGGGCGGCGAAGGTACGGCCGCCGTCGGTGCTGGCGTGCAGGGTGCCGCCGGCGGTGTCGTAGGCGTAGAAGGTCCCCGGATCGACCGGGTCGGCGACCGGAGTGGCGCCCTTCGGGTACGAGGCCACCTCGGCCCAGCTCGCCCCGCCGTCCGCCGAGCGGTGGGCCGGGTGGGCGGTGCCGTCCCCGGCCACGAAGGTCCACAGCAGGACACCGGCGTCGGCGCTGACGGCGATGGGCCCCGGGGCGTCCTTGGCGAGCTCGGGCTGGCCGGCGAAGGGCGCCCAGGTCCGCCCGCCGTCGGTGGAGAAGGCGCCGTTGCCGTGATCGCCCCATCCGGTGCGCACGACGTACGACGGCCGCGCCGCGGCCTGCGCGAGTCCGGTCGCCGTGCCGAAGACGGGGTCGGTGGCCATGCCGCGCGCCGGGGAGGCGGTGAGCCGGTCGTGGTACAGCACGCCGATGTCCCCGTTCGCGCTGAGCAGATGGGCCTCACCGACCGGCGGAGAGAGGAGCAGACGGACCGAGGTCTCCTCCAGGCCGCGGATCACCGGGGTCCAGGTGCGCAGGTCCCGGGTGCCGTAGACGGTGGCGCCGGTGCCGTGGAGGATGTGCTCCGGGTCGTACGGGTCGACGGCGACGGCCTGGATCCACCAGCCGAACTTGGGCTCGGCCTCCCCCCACTTCAGGTAGGGCGTCTCGGAGACGTCCAGGACGGCGGTGTCCTTCAGCGAGACCCAGCTGCGGCCGCCGTCGGTGCTCCGGTACAGGGTGTCCACCGCGGACCAGCGGTTGTTGGTGGAGACGACGACGGTGCCGGGGCGGTGGGCGGCCACGGCGACGCCGCCGTACCCGAAGGTGTCGGCGTCCTGCGGGGCGGCCGGGGTGACGTCGGTCCAGGCGCCGGTGGTGACGTCCAGCTTGTGCACGCTGCCGTCGGTCTGGCCGTTGGGTCCGGGCGCGTTCGCGTACGTCACGTACAGCTCACGGGCGTGCCGGTCGTAGGCGGCGCGGATCGGCACCTTGGCCGAGACACCGCCGGGCTGTCCGGGTACGGGCTCCCAGGCGGTGCCGTCGGTCGTGCGGTACAGGTGGGGGGCGGTGCCGTCCGCGTCGCCCCAGCCCGCGTAGACGGCGCGCCCCGCGGCGACGAGGAGGGTGACGCCCTGGCCGGTGGCGGTGGGAGCGGGCGGAAAACCGGTGTCCGTCTCCCAAGTTTCCCCTCTGTCGCCGGACTTGAGGAGCCCGTCATGCCGGGTGCCGAGCCAGAGGGTGTCGCTGTCGCGGGGGTCGACGAGGAGGCGTTCGCCGGTGCCGCGGCCGTCCTCGTTCGCGCCCAGTTTCACCGCCAGGTCGGTACGGGCCCAGGTGGCGCCGCGGTCCTCCGAGCGCAGGACGGCTCCGTTGCCGGCCCAGGGCTGGGCGTAGGTGCCGAGGGCGAGATACAGGCGGTCGGGGTGCGCCGGGTCGACGGCCATCGCCTCCACGCCGAGCAGGTTCCAGTCGTCCCAGCCGAGGTGGTCGGTGAGGGGGATCCAGCGGGCGGCGCGGGCGTCCCAGCGGTAGGCGCCGCCGATGTCCGTGCGGGCGTAGGCGAGGCCGGGGATGGTGGGGTGGAAGAGGATGCCGGTGACGAAGCCGGTGCCGCCGATGACTGCGTTGCGCCAACGGTACGTTTCTTGTGCCGGGGCGGCCGCGTAGGCGCCGGTGGGGAGGGTGAGCAGGGCGGCGGTGGCGGCAGTGGCCGTCAGGACGGTTCTGCGGGTGGGTCTGGGCATGGGGTACCTCGGTGGGGGTGGGTGTGGTGGGTGGTCCGGGGTTGGTGACGCAGGGCAGCTGCAACCCCCTAGGGGCGCGGGGAACTGCGCGAACGGCCACGACGCACCCGCAGCCGCCCGATCACAGCGCGCCCCGAGCTATCAGGCGCCCCGTCAGCCCTTCACCGCTCCGGTCAGCATCCCCTTCTTGAAATGTTTCTGGACGAACGGGGACAGGACGGCCACCGGCAGCAGGGCCATCACCATGACCGCCATCTGGACGGCGAGGCCGGACAGTTCGCCCGTCTTGATGGCCTGGCCCAGCCCCACCGGCGCCTGCTGTTTCTGGACGAGCTGGATCATGACGTTCTGCAGCGGCATCTTGTCCTGGTCGTTGAGGTACAGGGAGGCGTTGAACCAGGCGCTCCAGTACCCGACGGCGTAGAACAGCGTGATGACGGCCAGCACCGCACGGGACAGCGGCATCACGATCTGCCAGAGGATCCGGAAGTCCCCGGCGCCGTCGATGCGCGCGCTGTCGACGAGTTCCTGCGAGATGCCCATGAAGAACCCGCGCAGGACGAGGATGTTGAAGACGCTGACCGCGCTCGGCAGGATCAGCGCGAGGTAGCTGTCCATCAGGCCCAGGGACTGGACCAGCAGGTACGTCGGTATGAGGCCCGCGCTGAAGAACATCGTGGCCAGCAGCAGCATCAGGAACCAGCGGTGGCCGAGCGAGCCGATGCGCGAGAGGCCGTAGGCGCACAGCACCGACACGGTCATCGAGAACAGCGTGCCGACGAGGGTGACGAGGACGCTGATGACCGCGGCCCGGGTGACCTGCCCGCCGCTGAGCAGTTCCCGGTACGCGACGAACGTGACGCCCCTGGGGATCATGACCAGGCCGCCCGCCCGGTCGATGGTCTGCCGGGAGGACAGGCTGGTGACGACCACGATCCACAGCGGGAAGAGGATGCCGAGGCAGGCCAGGGTGAGGACCAGGCCCTTGCCGGCGAGGCCGGCTCGGCTCGGCGGCTCCTCCCACACCGGGCGGGGCGGCGCGGCCCACCGGGACTGCCGTACGGGCGGCTCGTCGATGACGGCGGTCATTTCTTGTACACCCCCTGCTCGCCCATGAGATGGGCCACCTTGTTCGCGGCGAGGACCAGTGCGAGGCTGACCACGCCCTTGATCAGACCGGCGGCGGCCGCGTAGCCGAAGTCCTGGTTGCGTACGCCGTTCCACCACACGAAGGTGTCGAGGACCTCGGCGGCGCCGGGTCCGACGGCGTCGCGCTGGAGCAGGATCTGCTCGAAGCCGACGGTCAGGGCGTCGCCGACGCGCAGCACCAGCAGCAGTGCGATCACCGGGCGCAGCGCGGGCAGCGTGACGTGCCACATGCGGCGCCGGCGGCCGGCGCCGTCCATCGCGGCGGCCTCGTACAGGTCGGGGCTCACCGAGGCCAGCGCGGCCAGGAAGATGATGATCCCCCAGCCCGCGTCCTTCCAGACGCCCTCGGCGGTGACGAGGAACTTGAAGGTGGACGGGTCGGTCATGATGTCCAGCCCGTCGTACCCGTGCCTGCGCAGCAGCTGGGACAGGACGCCCGCGCCGCCGAAGAGCTGCTGGAAGACGGCGATGACCAGCACCCAGGAGAAGAAGTGCGGGAGGTACAGCACTGCCTGGGCGACCGCCCGCACCCGGGGCCGTACGACGCTGTTGATGAGCAGCGCGAGCAGGATCGGGACCGGGAAGAACAGCACGAGCTGGAGGAAGAACAGCACGAGGGTGTTCTGGACGGCGTTCCAGAAGGCCGAGTCGGCGAAGATCTGCTGGAAGTTCTCCAGGCCGACCCAGGGGCTGTGCAGCATCGAGACGATGCCGTTGTCGCTGACGTACGGGTCGTAGTCCTGGAAGGCGACGATGTTGCCGAGGACCGGCAGGTAGGTGAAGACCAGGATCAGCAGGATCGCCGGCAGGGTCATCAGGATCAGGGCGCGGTCGCGTCTGAGTCTCAGGCGCAGGCTCAGCTTCCCGGTCGTCGCCTTCTTGCGGCTCCTGCGGGCTGCGCCGGCGCCGTCCGGTGCCGGCGGGGTCCCGCTCGCCCTGTCGTCCGCCTCGGCCCTGCTCCGAGGCACCGTGCTGTGGGACACGGTCGTCTCCTTGCCTCAGTGCCTCGCCTCAGCCTGCCGCCGTGCCGTTCTCGTCGAGGAGCTTCTTGTACCAGTCGCGCAGTTGGTCGCCGCCCTTGCTCTTCCAGTCGGAGACGGCCTGCTGCATGTCGCTGATCTTCTTGCGGCCGCGGGTGATGTCGTCCTCGAGCTGCTCGAAGTCGTTGCCGAGGTTGGTGAAGCGGGACGGCTCGGTGATCATCTGGCCGTAGAAGCTGGACTTCCTGGTGAAGGCGCCCATCCGCTGCTGCCATTGGACCTGGGCCCTGGCCACGTCGGGGAAGTCGGGGTGGGCGATGGTGGCGGCGGGGCTCGCGATCATGACGTAGGCGTTCAGGACCTCGTTGTTGCCCTGCGTGGTCTTGACGGGCACGCCGTCCTTGACGGTGTAGTCCGCGCCCTCGACGCCGTAGTTGGTGGCCATGTACTCCTTGGTGCCGTACGGCGCGGCGGTGACGTCGGCGACGGCGAGCGCGTCGCGGATCACGGACTCCGGGGCCTTTTTGTTGATGAAGGCGAAGATGCCGGCGGGCTGTTCGGCCCACAGCCGGGGGTCGCCGCCGTCGTGGCCGAAGACGTCCATGCCCCAGATCTTGAACCGCGGGTTCTGGGCGGCCTGTTCGGCGGTGCGGCTCCACCACTGGGTGATGTTGTTGGGGTAGATGAGGAACTCGCCCGCCGCGAACTTGGGGCCGGGGTCGGGGGCGTTCTTGCCCATCTTCGCGTCGGGGTGGACGACACCGGCGGCGAACAGCTTGCGCGTCCACTCCAGTGCCTCGAGGTATTCCTCGGTCTCGATGCGGTTGACCAGCTTGCCGTCGACGAGGTTCCAGCCGAGCGGCTTCTCGCTGCCGGAGAGCACGCCGAAGGCCTGGAAGGCGGTCCACTTCATGTCCAGGCAGGCCCAGCGCTTGGCCTTGGCGTTGGTGATCTCCTTGGCGAGGGCCATGAACTCGTCCGCGGAGCGCGGGATCTGGTAGCCCTCCTTGTCGAAGACGTCCTTGCGGTAGAGGGGCACGATGCCGGTGACGTACGGCGAGGGCTGCGGCAGGCCGCGCAGCTTGCCGCCGATGATGCAGCGCCGCCAGGCGTCGGTGGGGATGGCGGCGAGGTTCGGGTAGTCCTTGACGCGGTCGCCCGACAGGTACGGCCCGAGGTCGGCGAACTTGCTGATGATGGCGGTGGGGATCTTGCCGCCCATGTTCCAGCTGGGGACGACCACGACGTCGGGGACGTCGCTGGAGGCGAGGACGGCGCCGAGTTTCTGGTCGTAGGTGTTGCCGTCCTGGTTCTGCCAGACCACGTCGGCGCCGATGAGGTCGTTCATCGCCCGGTAGTAGGCGTTGTCCTGCTGGGGCGGGGTGCCCCAGAACGGCGACATGACGGTGACCTTGCCGCCCTTGCCGAGCTTCTTGGGCACCGACGTCTTCAGGGTGGCCAGGTCGAGCTTGCCGGTGAAGCCGATCGCCGAGCCGTTCTTCGCGGGGATGTCCGGGGTCACCACGTCGCGGGGCACGTACGACGGCAGCAGCTTGCCCGCGTTCTTGCCCGACGAGGAGCCCCCGCCCGACCCGCTGTCCGACGCACCGCAGGCGGTGAGCAGCGGCGTCCCCCCGGCGACCGCCGCGGCGGCGACCGCGGTGGAGGCGAGGAAGCTCCTCCGGCTGGGCGAGCTTCTCCGGCTGGGCGCGGAGGCGGGGAAGGCGGCGTTCGGCGTCATTGCGTCAACCCTTCATGGCGCACCAGGACACCCGGCGGTGGCCGTCGGCTGCGGTGTCTTCAGTGGATCTGGCTGAGCGGAAAACGCGCTTCGACGAAGGCGGAAGCGGATCACAGCGGGCGTCGAAGCGCTTCGATGTTGCTGCGAGGTTAAGTGAACGGTTGGGGGCGCACAAGGGTCGCTTCCAAGATTCCCCGAATGTTCGGCGGGCCGTCCCAGTGGTCCATACCCCTTGGCAAGTCGGCGGCTTCCGCGCCGACTTCCGGTCTGGCACCTTGACACCCCACCTTCTTCCCGCTGAGCATCGAAGCGCTTCGAAAGCGTCCTCGCCGCTCGCTCCGCTGGGGGAACCACTCGTGACCGTTGACCCACCGTCCACGCCGCCTTTCCGTGACTCGCGGCTGCCGTTCGCGAAGCGCGTCGACGACCTTCTGTCGCGGCTCACCCTCGACGAGAAGATCTCCTTCCTGCACCAGTTCGCCCCCGCCGTTCAGCGCCTGGGCATCGCCGCCTTCCGCACCGGCCAGGAGGCCCTGCACGGCGTCGCGTGGATGGGTCCGGCGACGGTGTTCCCGCAGGCCGTGGGCCTCGGCGCGACCTGGAATCCGGAGCTGGTGCGCCGGGTCGGCGAGGCGGTGTCGAAGGAGGCGCGCGCGATGCGGGCCCGGGACGAGCGGGTCGGCCTCAACGTCTGGGCGCCGACGGTCAATCTGCTGCGGCATCCGCTGTGGGGCCGCAACGAGGAGGGCTACTCCGAGGACCCCCGGCTGACCTCGGCGATCGCCACCGCGTACACCCGGGGCCTGCGCGGCGACCACCCGGTGTACTGGCGCACGGCCCCGGTCCTCAAGCACTGGCTGGCCCACAACAACGAGACGGACCGGGCCACCTGCTCCGTCTCCGTCCGCCCGCGCGTGCTGCACGAGTACGATCTGCTCGCCTTCAAGGGGGCGGTGCAGGCAGGGGCGGTGGCCGGGGTGATGCCAGCCTACAACCTGGTCAACGGCCGCCCCAACCACCTCTCCCCCTACCTGCGCGAGCACCTGCGCACCTGGACGGACGAGGAGCTGCTGGTCTGCTCGGACGCGGGCGCGCCCTCCAACCTGGTGGACGCCGAGCACTACTTCGCCACCCACGAGGAGGCCACCGCGGCCGCCCTGCTCGCCGGCGTGGACAGCTTCACCGACCACGGCACGGACTCCTCGCCGATCGTCGGACGGCTGAAAAACGCTTACGCGCAAGGCCTGTTGACGGAGGCCGACATCGACGCGGCCGTACGCCGTCAGCTCTCCGTCCGGTTCCGGCTCGGCGAGTTCGACCCGCACGAGGACCCGCACGCCGGCACGGGCGCGTTCGACACCCCGGCGCACCGGGCGCTCGCCCAGGAGGCCGCCGAGCAGGCGGTCGTGCTGCTGAAGAACGACGAGGGCCTGCTGCCCCTGGCCGCCGGCGCCCGGATCGCGGTGGTCGGCCTGCTCGCCGACGAGTGCAAGCTCGACTGGTACAGCGGCAGTCTCCTGCATCGCTCCACTCCCCTGGAGGGCCTGTACGAGCGGTTCGGCGCGGACCGCGTGGAGTTCGCGGAGGGCGTGGACCGGGTGCGGCTGCGCACCGCCGCCGGTGCCTTCCTGCATGTCCCGGTCTCGGACGCGCCGGACGAGGTGCGCGGCGCGGAGGGCGCCCTGGACCCGGCGCTGCTGTCCGGCCGCACCGATCTGCCGCCGCTCGCCGTGGATCCCGTGGGCACCGAGTTCGCGTTGGTGGACTGGGGCGAGGGCGTGCTGACGCTGCGCGCGCCCGACGGCCGTTATCTCTCGGTCGCCGAGGACGGCCGGGTGCGTGCCGCCGCCGACCAGCCCGGCGGCTGGGTGGTCCAGGAGACGTTCCGCCTCGCACCGCACGGCACCGGCCACCTCCTCACCCACCTGGGCACGGGCCGCCCTCTCCGGGTCGCCGCCGACGGGGTGCGGGTTGCCGGGGACGGCGAGACCGGTGACGTCTTCGAGGTGATCACCGTCGAGCGGGGCGAGGAGGCGGTGACCCGGGCGGCACAGCGGGCGGACGTCGTCGTGGTCGTCGCGGGCAACGACCCGCACATCAACGGGCGGGAGACCGAGGACCGTACGACCCTTCAGCTGCCCGCGCACCAGCAGCGGCTGCTGCACGCGGCCTGCGCCGCCAACCCGCACACGGTGCTGGTCCTGACGTCGTCCTATCCGTACGCGCTGGACGTGACCCGGCTGCCGGCGGTGCTGTGGACCGCGCACGGCGGCCAGGCGGCGGGCACGGCGCTGGCCCGGGTCCTCGCCGGGGACGTCTCACCGGCCGGCCGCCTCCCGCAGACCTGGTACGCCTCCGACGCCGACCTGCCCGACCTGCTCGACTACGACGTGATCGGCAGCCGCCAGACGTACCTGTACTTCGAGGGCGCCCCGCTCTTCCCCTTCGGCCACGGGCTGTCGTACACCTCCTTCTCGTACGACGGCCTCACGGCCGGTGTCGAGGAGGGCTCACTGCTCGTGTCCTGCGCGGTGACGAACACCGGGGACCGGGCGGCGGACGAGGTGGTGCAGGTCTACGGGCGGGCCGCCGAGCCGTCGGTGGTCCGCCCGCGCCGCCAGCTGCTCGCCGGCCGCCGGCTCACGCTCGCCCCCGGCGAGACGGCCACCGTCGCGTTCGAAGTCCCGCTGTCCGAGCTGGAGTTCTGGGACGTGGCCCAGGGCGGCCCGCGACTGGAGGGCGGCCCCTACGACCTGCTGGTGGGCGCGTCCAGCGAGGACATCCGGCTGCGGACGACCGTGCGCCTCGACGGCACTGCCCCGGCACGGCGCCCGGTGGTCCGGCGGGGCCTCGCGGCGGCCGACTTCGACGAGCAGTCCGGAGCCGCGATCGTGGACCGGACGAAGACGGCGGGCGACGCGGTGACGCCGGAGCACGGCACGACGGCCGAACTGGTCTACCGCGCCTGCGACTTCGGCACGGGGGTCAGCGAGGTGACGGCGCAGGTGGCCGGCGAGGGCGTCCTGGAGGTGTCCCTGGACGGCGGCCCGGTGCAGGCCGCGCTCACCCTGGACGCCCCCACCGCCGGCGTCTACGCCTACACCGCCCTCGGCGCCCGCCTCGTCGCCGACGGCGTCCACGACGTCCGCCTCAGGCTGCGCGGCCCGCTGCGGCTCGCGCACGTCGGCTTCTCCGGTTGAGGGTCCGGGGACGACCGACGACACGAGGGGCCCGGCACCGTCAGGCAGCGGTGCCGGGCCCCTCTGTGGCGGGCGGCCTCGCGCCCCGCCTACTTGGTGTCGTCCTAGTGGACGGGCTGCTTGGCCAGGGCCGGGACGAAGCGCAGGGCGTCCAGCGTGCCCACACCCGTCGCCATGTCGTAGCCGTTCACGGCCTTGTAGCCCTTGACGCCCTCGTAGCTGTTGTCGGTGCCGTCGTTGACGTCGACGACGCCCGGGTTCTTCTGCTTCAGCAGCGTGTACAGGGCCGTGTTGATGGTGCCCAGACGGTGCCCTGCCGCCTGGTCGGCGAGGGCGACGACGCCCGAGAAGAGCGGGCTGGCCTCGCTGGTGCCGCCGGAGACGTCCCAGCCGGTGGCGGTCGGGTCGAAGCTGGAGTAGACCCAGGCGCCGCCGTCGACCGCGGCGGCCATCGAGATGTCCGGGGTGCCGCGCCGGGTGCCGACGGTCTTCTTCACGCCGTCCTGGAAGCCGGGGCGGGCGAACACGTGGGACTGGCCGCCGCCGCCCGCGCCGTAGTCGTTGTAGACGCTGTCCGGCTTGACCCGCTGCCCCTTGTCGTTCAGGTGCAGCTGGGTGCCGCCGATGGAGGTGACCAACGGGTCGGACGACGGCCAGGAGTTGACGCGCTTGTCGTAGTACGTCTTGCCGTCCAGCTTCATGTCGGTGGCGCCGCCGTCACCGGAGGAGGCGAGCACCGTCACGTGCTTGCGGTGCGCGTCCTCGAAGGCGTAGCGCAGCTTCTTGATGCTGGAGAAGTCGCCCTTGCCGAAGCCGGGGAAGGTGTTCTCGGTGGCGCCGAAGCTCTGGCTGATGACGTCGCCGACGCCGTGGTCGATCAGGTACTTCTCGGCGGACATCATCTCCGGCAGACCGGTGGTGCCCTCGGTCTCGGAGACCGCGGTCTCCACCAGGACGATCTTCGCGCCGGGTGCGACGGCGTGGGCCATCTCGACGTCCAGCGTGGTCTCGCCGGCCCAGCCGGTCATGTCGGAGTTCTTGGGGTCGAACTTCGGGACGTGCCCCCACTTGACGACGTCGACCTTGGTGCCGGGCAGTCCGAACTGCTTGCTGTAGACGTCCAGGTCGTGCTGGACGGTCGGGGACCCGAAGGAGTCGACGATGACGATCGTGCGGCCCTTGCCCGTGATGCCCTTCTTGTACAGCGGGTTCAGGTTGTACGCGGTGCGGTACTGCAGCGGGTTGTAGCAGTTGATGTGCCACTTCGCCTGGCACTGCGCGATGGGCAGCGGGCTGGCCACGCCGTGGACGAGGGTGTGCCCCGCGATGGCCGGCTGCGCGAAGGTGTGCGGCACGCCGGCGGGCGCGGCGGTGGTGGCGCCGGCCTGGGAGGTGGCCGCCAGAGCGGCGGCGACGAGCGCGGCGGTGGCTGCGGACGCCGCGACGCCGCGCCCGGTACGGGCTATGAGCATGTGTTCCCCTGACAGATCCGTTACGTCCTGAGCCGGACGAAGTGGTCAGGCGCATCCCATCGGGTGAGTCATGGACAGAACAAGACGCAGGGGCACACTCTTGAACAGCCGATATCAAATCCTTTACCGGGCAGCAGAAATGAGGGAAACGAGGGAAACAGAAACGGCCGCAGCCCCCGCACAGTGGGCTGCGGCCGTTCCGTCCGACCTGTCCGTGGCAGGTCAGAGCGCGAGACCGGTGAGTACCAGCACGCGCTCGTAGGTGTAGTCCTCCATCGCGAACCGCACGCCTTCGCGGCCCACGCCGGACTGCTTGGCGCCGCCGTACGGCATCTGGTCGGCGCGGTAGGACGGGACGTCGCCGATCACCACGCCGCCGACCTCGAGGGCGCGGTGGGCGCGGAAGGCGGCCTGCAGGTCGTGGGTGAACACGCCCGCCTGGAGGCCGTACTTGGAGTCGTTGACCGCGGCGAACGCCTCGGCCTCGCCGTCCACCTTCTGCACGGTGAGGACCGGCCCGAAGACCTCCTCGCAGGCCAGCGTCACGTGCGCCGGTACGTCGGTGAGGACGGTCGGCGCGTAGGAGGCGCCGTCGCGGTCGCCACCGGTGAGCAGCGTGGCGCCGGCCTCGACGGCCTCCTTCACCCAGGACTCGACGCGCTGGGCGGCGTCCTCGCTGACCAGCGGGCCGACATCGGTCTTGGGGTCGGACGGGTCGCCGGTGACCTGTGCCTCGACGGCGGCGACGACGCGCGGCAGCAGGCGGTCGTACACCGAGGCGTCGGCGATCACACGCTGCACGGAGATGCAGGACTGCCCGCCCTGGTAGTTGGAGAAGGTCGCGATGCGGGTCGCGGCCCAGTCCAGGTCCTCGTCGCTGGCGTAGTCGGCGAGGACGACCGCGGCGCCGTTGCCGCCCAGCTCCAGGGTGCAGTGCTTGCGCGGCACCGAGTCCATGATCGCGTAGCCGACCTTGTCGGAGCCGGTGAAGGAGATGACCGGCAGCCGCTCGTCCTGGACGAGTGCGGGCATGCGGTCGTTCGGCACCGGCAGGATGCTCCAGGAGCCGGCCGGCAGCTCGGTCTCGGCCAGCAGCTCGCCGAGGATCAGGCCGGACAGCGGGGTGGCGGGGGCCGGCTTCAGGATGATCGGGGCGCCGACGGCGATCGCCGGGGCGACCTTGTGGGCGCACAGGTTCAGCGGGAAGTTGAACGGCGCGATGCCGAGCACGACGCCCTTCGGGAAGCGCCGGGTGAGGGCCAGCCGGCCCTGGCCGCCGGCGTCGGTGTCGAGGCGCTGGGCCTCGCCGCCGTTGAACCGCCGGGCCTCCTCGGCGGCGAACCGGAACACCGAGACGGCGCGGCCGACCTCACCGCGGGCCCACTTGACGGGCTTGCCGTTCTCGGCGGAGATCAGCTGGGCGATCTCCTCGGCGCGCTCGGCCAGCCGCTTGCTGACGTGGTCCAGGGCGGCGGCGCGCACGTGCGCCGGGGTGGCGGCGAACTCGTCCCGCACGGCGTACGCGGCGGCCACGGCCTCCTCGACCTGGGCGTCGGACGGCACGCTGACGGCGCCGACGAGCCGGCCGTCCCACGGGGAGGTGACGTCGAAGGTGTCCTCGCCGGAGACCTGGCGGCCGGCGAGCCAGAAGGCGTGGGTGGAAGTCATAGGTGAGTCCCGGCCCTTCCGCGTTGGAGGTGTGCTTGGCTTGCGAGGTCCACGGTAGGGCGGGGACGGCCGGGGGTCGTTTGTCCGAGTCGTAGCAGTGGGCGGACCGCCCACTACTGTTTGGACTACTGGACGCCTGCGCTACTCCGTGCCGGTCGCCTTCAGCGCGAGCCACAGCTCCATCCGCACGTCCGGGTCGTCCAGGGACCGGCCGAGGATCTCCTCGACCCGCCGCATCCGGTAGCGCAGCGTGTGCCGGTGCACGCCCAGGTCCGCGGCGGCCGCGTCCCACTGCCCGTGCCGGGACAGCCACGCCCGCAGCGAGGCGACGAGATCCCCGCGCCCGGTCGCGTCGTGCTCGTGCAACGCCCGCAGCAGCCCGTCCGCGAACGCCTTCACCGCGTCGTCGGCCAGCAGCGGCAGCACGGACCCCGCGGCCAGCTGCTCGTGCTCCACCAGGACCCGCCCCCGGCGCCGCGCCACCGACAGCGCCTGCTCGGCCTGCTTGTAGGCCGCGGCGGCGGCGATCGGCCCGGCCGGCGCGGACAGGCCGACGACCAGCTCGTCCTCGTCTCCCCCGGCCTGCTCCGGTACGGCCCTGGCCGCCTCCAGTGCCGCCGCGTGCCGCGTGCAGGCGGCCACCGCCGCGCCCCCGTCGGCGGCGAGCACCACCAGCCGTTCGCCCTCGGGCACGACCAGGACGGCCTCGCCGGAGCGCGCGGCGGCGGACTCCACGCTCTCCGTCAGCGCGCCGAGCGGATCCCCGCCCGCGTCGGCGCCGGTGTGCCCGGCGCCGCCCGGGGTGCGCGCGTGTGCGTGGGCCTCGGCGTGCGCCCGGGCGGCCGGGCCGGACACCGCCTCGGCGACGATCATCCGGAACGGCGCGTCGAGCAGTCCGCCGTACAGGTCGCCGGCGACGGCGCGGGCGTGGTCGGGCTCCCCGGCGAGGAGCATGCGCAGCACCGCGGTGCCGATGCGCTGTTCGGCCGCGTGCAGGGAGCGGGAGCGTTCGGTGGTGAGGGTGAGCAGGGCGATGGCAGAGTGCACGGCGTAGCGCTCGGCGGTGCCGAGGGACGCGGCGGTGCCGACGGCGAGCGCGGCGCGCGGCCGGCGCCCCGTGCCCAGGGAGTGCAGCTCGATCCGGTCCTCGTGGTCGGGTCCGCCGACGACGGAGGAGGCGGGCGCCGGCCGCTCCCGGAGCCGCTCGACGTCCGCCGTCAGCCGGGCGGCACGCCGGCCGGCCCACTCGGGCGCGGCGGCGACGACGGCGCCGGACGCGTCGTACAGCGCGGCCCACCCGTCGACCTGGGCCGCGAGCGCCCCGAGCAGGCCCTCGGGACCGGCGCCCAGGGCCTGCTTGGTCAGCTCGCGCTGGGCGGCGAAGCCCGCGGTGACGGCACGGTACTGGTCGGCGGCGATCGCGGCGGAGACGGCCTTGCTGATGGCGAGGAAGGGGGTGCGGCGGGGCACCTCCAGCAGCGGCAGCCCTTCCTCCGCGCAGGCCTCGACGAGCGCGGCGGGGGTCTGCTCGTAGTTGACCCCCACGGCGAACCCGAGCCCGACGACGCCCGCGCCGGCCAGCCGCTTCACGTACCGCCGCATGGCCTCGCGATCCTCCGCGTCCAGCTTCAGCGCGGTGATCAGCAGCAGCTCGCCGCCCTCCATGTACGGCACGGGGTCGGCCAGCTCGCTGACGTGCGCCCAGCGGACGGGCACGTCGAGACGGTCCTCGCCCGCGCGCACGGTCAGCTTCAGCGCGGAGTGGTGGACGAGCGAGGCGAGGGTCAGGGGCATGGGGCCTTCACGGTGAGGGAGATCGAGGCGGCCGGGGCCGGGGCATCCGGCCGACCGAACCGATTCTTTGGCCGCCGCGTATGAACGGCCTCCCTCGATTCTGCCTCACCGTACGATCCCGCGCCGCCTTCTCACCCCCGCAGATCCACCAGCAACGGCGGCGCGTGCTCCCCGCGCACACTCGTCAACGACACCACCGCATGCCCCGCCGGCACCCCATGAGCCAACTCGGACGCCGACCACCGCTCCCGCTCTACCTGGCGGACGGTGACGGCGCGGGCGGTGGGCGCCTTCCCGGTGATGATCCGGCGCAGCATGTGCACGGCCTTGCCGGCGGGGGTCTCGGCGATGATCTGCCGGTCGGTGACGTCCCGGATCTCGGTCCACTCCTTGCCCCACACCTCGGCGAAGTCCTGCCCGTCCCAGGGGGTGAGGCCGGACAGCGCCATCCGGCAGCCGGTGGCGCCGAGCAGCGGGGTGCGCAGCGGCCTCGGCACGTCGTCCAGGGTGCGCAGGGTGAGCACCACGCCGGCGCCCGCCGAGCGGAGCCGCTGGATGCCGCGGACCGCCTCGGGAGTGACGGCGCCGGAGGCGTCGTCCAGGATCAGGCAGGCGAAGAGCGAGCGGTCCTCGCGTACCGTCACGGCCGCCGTGAACTGCGCCAGCACCAGCCGGGCCAGGATCCGGGAGGCGTCCGCGTGTCCGCGCTGGGGCAGGTCGATGCGGACGCGCACCGGGTGGTCGAGGGCCTTGAGCGAGAACGGCCGGGTCTGCCCGGAGGTGTCGAAGAAGGAGGCGAAGGCGGGCCGGTCGAGCAGCGCGATCCGGTCGGCGAGCACGGTGCCGACATCGCCCGGATGCGCCATCTGCCGCTCCCGGGCGTCGAGTTCCCTCAGCAGCCCGTCCTGTCCGGCGTCCGTGACGGCCTTGCGCAGTGCGGCGAGCGGGCCGGGCGCGCCGTCGAGGAGCCCGCGCAGCTCGGGCACGGACGGAAAACGGCCGTGGACGGCGTGGAAGGGGCCGAGCAGCTGAGCGAGGACGGTGGTGGCACGGCGCCCGTCGCTGCCCGGGTGCGGGTCGACGAGGTCGCCGACGAGAGCCTCGGCCAGTATGGCGGCGGCCTCGTCGGGGTCGGTGGTGCCGCCGTAGAGGTCGAGGTCGTAGACGGAGTCCGGGTTGCCGATGGCCACGACGACGTCGTACGCCTCGGCCGGGCCGAGTCCGGCGCCCGCCGCGCCGACGACCACGACGGAGGCCCGCCCGGCCAGCGCGTGCAGGCACAGGGATTCGGCGAGCGGCCGTACCACGGTACCGGTCTTCCCGGAGCCGGAGGGGCCGACCGCGAGCAGTGAGGTGCCGAGCAGCCCGGGGTCGAGGCCGAGGCCCGCACCCCGGTACTGGTACGGGTTGCGGGGATCGTCGGCGGCGGTGCCGAGCCGGACCTGGCCGGTGAGCAGGTCGTGAGGGGCCTGCCGGGCGGGCAGGTCGCGTGCGCCGGAGGGGTGCAGGCAGGCGGCGGAGCCGTCCTTGAGCACGGTGCCGGTGAAGGTGGCCAGGGTGTGCCGGCCCGCGCGCACCCCCTGCCAGGCCCGGCTGATCCGGGCGTGGTCGACGTCCCTCATGAGGCCGGCCTTCGCCTCGGCGGCCAGCCGGTCGGCTGCCTCGTGGGCGCCGGCGTGGCGCAGCTGGGGCCACTCGGCCGGGTCCTGCTCGGGCGCCGGCGGGCGCTCGGCCACCGGCGGGGTCTGGCGCCAGGCCGGCGGGCCGTAGCGGCGCCAGACCTCTCCCCAGCGGCCGATGCGCCCGACGACGAACAGGATGACCAGGGCGATGACGGTGTAGTAGCCGTACCAGAGGAAGGCGCGCGAGACGCTGCTGTCGCTGTTGCGCCAGGAGTCGGGGACGAGCAGTTCCAGGGGCAGCACCCACCAGCTGCCGAGGTAGCCGTTCCACAGCAGGGACCAGACCAGCCAGCCGACGAGGAAGGCGATGAGCGCGCCGCTGATGAGCTGCCGGCCCGGGGTCTGCTCGGGTTCCTGCTGCGGCCGGGGCCGGTGCCCGAGGCGCCATACCCCGGGTGCCGCCTCCGGGCGGGGGGCGCGCAGCCAGGTGAGGAAAGCGGAGCCGTCCGGTTTCGGCGGCGCGCCGGGCGGCGCCTGGGGCATCGGGGGCACCGCAGGGCCCTCCTGTGGTGCGGTTGGGCGCGGTACAGGATGCGCATGCGTGCCGCGCGCGTCCCGCGTGCCGTCGCTGTCCATCGCCCTTGCCCCCTGACCAGCCGTTCCGTCCACCGTCAGCGAGCCAATCTAACGCCCCGGCAAGGGGAGTTCACCGCTTACGCGGCCGAGAGCGCCCGCCGACCGGGCGTACCTTTCCCACCCTGCTATGTCCACTCCGGACAACCCCCACCCCCGAAGACGCCCACATGGAGCATGCCCACCCCCCGCGCCCGGCCCTAGCCTGCGAAGAAAGACAGGTATGCGGCCGAAAAATCACCGCCCGGAATCCCGGGACCGCCCGGTACGCAAGATCTTCAGGGAGCCCTCATGAGCGCACTTCCGCAGGAGCGCCGCGTCGTCACCGCCATCCCCGGCCCGAAGTCGCAGGAGCTGCAGGCCCGCCGTACCGCCGCGGTCGCGCAGGGCGTGGGCTCGGTGCTGCCGGTGTTCACCACGCGCGCGGGCGGCGGGATCATCGAGGACGTCGACGGCAACCGGCTCATCGACTTCGGGTCCGGTATCGCCGTGACCTCCGTCGGCGCCTCCGCCGAGGCCGTCGTACGCCGTGCCTCCGCCCAGCTCGCCGACTTCACCCACACCTGTTTCATGGTCACCCCGTACGAGGGGTACGTCGCGGTCGCCGAGGCGCTGGCCGAGCTGACCCCGGGTGACCACGCCAAGAAGTCCGCGCTGTTCAACTCCGGCGCCGAGGCCGTCGAGAACGCCGTGAAGATCGCGCGTGCCTACACCAAGCGGCAGGCCGTGGTGGTGTTCGACCACGGGTACCACGGGCGGACCAACCTCACGATGGCGCTGACGGCGAAGAACATGCCGTACAAGCACGGGTTCGGGCCGTTCGCGCCCGAGGTGTACCGGGTGCCGGTGGCGTACGGCTACCGGTGGCCGACCGGCGCGGAGAACGCCGGTCCGGAGGCCGCCGCGCAGGCCATCGACCAGATCACCAAGCAGGTCGGCCCGGACAACGTGGCCGCGATCATCATCGAGCCGGTCCTCGGTGAGGGCGGCTTCATCGAGCCCGCGAAGGGCTTCCTGCCGGCCATCCGGCAGTTCGCCGCCGACAACGGGATCGTGTTCGTCGCGGACGAGATCCAGTCCGGCTTCTGCCGGACCGGGCAGTGGTTCGCCTGCGAGGACGAGGGCATCGTCCCGGACCTGATCACCACCGCCAAGGGCATCGCCGGCGGTCTTCCGCTCGCCGCCGTCACGGGGCGCGCCGAGATCATGGACGCCGCGCACGCCGGTGGGCTGGGCGGCACCTACGGCGGCAACCCGGTCGCGTGCGCCGGTGCGCTCGGCGCCATCGAGACGATGAAGGAGCTGGACCTCAACGGCAAGGCCCAGCGCATCGAGGAGATCATGAAGGGTCGCCTCACCGCCATGGCCGAGAAGTTCGACGTCATCGGCGACGTGCGCGGCCGCGGTGCCATGATCGCCATCGAGCTGGTCAAGGACCGTACGACCAAGGAGCCGAACCCCGAGGCCACCGCCGCGCTCGCCAAGGCCTGCCACGCCGAGGGCCTGCTGGTCCTCACCTGCGGCACCTACGGCAACGTGCTGCGCTTCCTGCCCCCGCTGGTGATCGGCGAGGACCTGCTGAACGAGGGCCTCGACATCATCGAGCAGGCCTTCGCCGGCATCTGAGCCCCGCCGAGCGGGCGTTCGACGCCCATCTGAGCGAGCGCTCTCCCCTGTGAAGGGCGCCTGCGGCAGGCCGTGTGAAGAAGGTGTGCGAGGTGGATGACGGGACCCGATTCCGTCTGCCCAAGCGGCCCGGCCTGCCGTAGGTTCTACCCAGATGAGAGATACACCCCGCCCACAGGGGACTGTGGGCGATTTCGGGCCGAGGCCTCCCCAGCTTCGACCTGGTCGTGCCCTCGCGCACACAACCGGCGCCTGACGGCTCCGGGATCTCCTCACCGATCGGACGGTCGCCGCCCCAAACCCCCCGGGGCGAGCGACGTTCCGGTCCGGTCGGCCGCCCCGGAACCACCCCCCCTGTTCCGGGGCGGCCGACCTCCTTCTCCCCGCTGCCGTTCTTCGGCGCCCTTCTCGGGTGCCCGGCCCACCGTATGTCGTACGGTCGCCCGGGCCGAATGTCTGACAAGCTGGACGCCGTGTCCCGCGCAGTCCGCCATGTCCCGCTCCTCGGCGTCCCGGCCGTCCTCTTCGCCCTGATCACCTGGCAGGTCGTCGCGCACGGCCCGCTGCTGCGCCTGGACGCCCGGCTCAGCCGGTCCCTCGTCCATCCGGACCGGTTCGGCGCGGTCCTCTCCGACCTGGGCAACATCGAGGTCGCCGTCCCGGTCCTGATCGCGGCCGTGGGCTACGTCCTGTGGCGGGGGCGAGCCGCCCGCACGTACCGGTGGTGGCTGCCGCCGCTGGCCGCGGCCGTGCTGATGGCCCTGGTCCCGGCGACCGTCGTGCCGCTGAAGGACTGGACCGCACGGCCGGGGACCCCCGTGGTGCCCCCGGCCGTCGGCTACTTCCCCTCCGGGCACACGGCCACGGCGGCCGTCGCCTACGGCTCGGCGACCCTGATCCTGCTGCCCTGGCTCCGGTCGGTCCTCGCCCGCCGCCTGCTGGTGGCCGGCTGCGCGCTGCTGGTGCTCGGGGTGTCGTACGGCCTGGTCCGGCGCGGCTGGCACTGGCCGCTGGACGTGGTGGCCGGCTGGTGCCTGTCCATCGTGCTGCTGGCCGCCCTGTCCCTGGTGACGGGGCTCAGCCGAAGTACGCGTCGAACGTCTTCTGGAACTCCCAGTCCGAGTAACGGTCCCAGTTCACCGACCATGTCATCAGACCGCGCAGTGCGGGCCAGGTCCCGTGGGTCGCGTACGAGCCGCAGTTCGTCTTCTTCGTCAGGCAGTCCAGGGTCCTGGTGACCTCGGCGGGCGCCACATAGCCGTTGCCCGCGTTCGTGGACGCCGGCATGCCGATGGCGACCTGGTCGGGGCGCAGCGGCGGGAAGACGTCGTCCGGGTCGCCGGCGACCGGGAAGCCGGTGAGCAGCATGTCGGTCATGGCGATGTGGAAGTCGGCGCCGCCCATGGAGTGGTACTGGTTGTCCAGGCCCATGATCGGCCCGGAGTTGTAGTCCTGGACGTGCAGGAGCGTGAGGTCGTCGCGCAGGGCGTAGATGACCGGGAGGTACGCCCCGCAGCGCGGGTCCTGGCCGCCCCACTTGCCGGTGCCGTAGTACTGGTAGCCCATCTGCACGAAGAAGGTCTCCGGCGCCATCGAGAGCACGAAGCCGGGGCCGTACTTCGCCTTCAGGGTCTTCAGCGCCGAGATGAGGTTGACGATCGCCGGCGTGGTGGGGTTCCTGAAGTCCGTGTCGCTCGTGTCGAGGGACAGGGAGTGGCCCTCGAAGTCGACGTCGAGGCCGTCGAGGCCGTAGGTGTCGATGATGTCCGAGACCGAGGAGACGAAGGCGTCCCGGGCGGCGGTGGTGGTGAGCTGGACCTGGCCGTTCTGGCCGCCGATCGAGATCAGCACCTTCTTGCCGGCCGCCTGCTTGGCCTTGATCGCGGCCTTGAAGTCGGCGTCGCTCTCCACGGTCGGGCACTCGGTGACCGGGCAGCGGTCGAAGTGGATGTCCCCGGAGGTCGGCGAGGTGGGCTCGCCGAAGGCGAGGTCGATGACGTCCCAGCTGTCGGGTACGTCGGCGAGGCGGGTGTAGCCGGAGCCGTTGGCGAAGCTCGCGTGCAGGTAGCCGACGAGGGCGTGGGCGGGCAGGCCGGCGGAGCCGCCGCCGGTTCCGGTGCCGGCGCCGGTGGTGGCGGTCAGCACCGCGGACTTCGCGGACTCGCCGGCGGCGTTGCTCGCGGTGACCTGGAAGCCGTAGGCCGTCGAGGCGGACAGCCCGGTCACGGTGGCCGAGGTGCCGGTCACCGTCTGGGACCTGGTGCCGTCGCGGTAGACGGTGTAGCCGGTGGCGCCGGTGACCGGCGACCAGGCGAGGGTCACGGCGGACGAGGTGACGGCGGTGGCCTTCAGGCCGGTGGGCGCGGCGGGCGGCTGGTCGGTGCCGCTGCCGCCGGGACCGGTGAGGGAGATGTCGTCGGCGTAGTAGGCGCCCGTCCCGTACCAGCCGTGGGTGTAGAGGGTGACCTCGGTGGTGGTGGCGCCGGTGGTGAAGGTGGTGGTCAGCCGCTGCCAGTCGGAGGCGGACGGGGTCCAGGCGGAGACGTCGGTGGTGCCGGTGCCGTTCACGCCGAGGTAGACGTAGGCGCCGCGGACGTAGCCGGACAGGGTGTACTGCGCGCCGGGCCGGACGGTCACCGTCTGCGCGCACTGGGCGTCGTCGCTGCCGGCCGGGGTCGCCTGGAGTGCGGAACTCCCGCTGTGCACCGGTGAGTTCACGGTCGTACCGGCCGTGCAGGTCCAGCCGGTCAGGCCGGACTCGAAGCCGCCGTTGGTCGCGAGGTCCGCGTCGGCCGCACGGGCGGCCGACGACAGTGCGGTGATGCCGGGCACGGCCAGCAGGGCGGCCGTGAGCAGGGCGAGGACGGATCTGGGACGCCGTGCGCGGGGGGCGCGGGGGGTGCGGTCCACAAGGGCCTCCGGTGGTGGGGGAGTTGGAGGGTGGAGCGCACTCAACTTGGTCCAGACCAATCCTGTTGTCAAGGCTTTCGGGCGCTAGCCGTCCCCGCCCCCGGCCAGCCACGCCGCCGCCTCGTGCATCGCCAGTTCCAGCAGCGCGGGGTCGGTCAGCGTGCCCGAGCCGTCCGGCGGCACCAGCCAGCGCACGTCCCGGGTCGCCCGGCCCGGGTGCGGTACGACGATCCAGGTGCCGGAGCCCGCGGTGCGCACGCCGGTGCCGACCCAGCGGGCCGCGGTGCCGGGCGGCACGAAGAACCCGACCCGGTGGTCGCCGAAGTCGACGAGCACCGGGCCGGGCCGGTCGAGGACGCGCGTGAGCACGTCCAGGGTGGGATAGCCGAGGTCACCCGGCAGGATCAGCACGTCCCAGGCCCGGCCGGCGGGCAGCAGCGCGACCCCGAGGGGGTTGCGCTCCCATTCCCAGCGGCACGCCTCGGGGTCCGGCGCCACGGACGCCAGCCACTCGACGGCCGTCTTCGCCCCAGTCATCCGAAAGGCCTCCCTGTTCTCGTCCCGACCGTCCGGTGCGGTCGCCTCAGAGGGAGAGAGGGAGGCCTTCCGTGGGCATTACGCGGGTTCCGCGCCCGCTAGGGCGTGACCTGGGTCACATCCGGGCTCAGCTGTCGAAGCCGAGGCCCAGCCGGTCCAGCGTCCGCAGCCACAGGTTTCTGCGGCCGCCGTGCGCGTCCGCGCGGGCCAGGGACCACTTGGTGAGCGCGATGCCGGTCCAGGCGAACGGCTCGGGCGGGAACGGCAGCGGCTTCGTGCGGACCATCTCCAGCTCCGTCCGCTCGGTGCGCTCCCCGCTCAGCAGGTCCAGCATCACGTCCGCGCCGAAGCGGGTCGCGCCCACACCGAGCCCGGTGTACCCGGCCGCGTACGCGACCCTGCCCTGGTGGGCGGTGCCGAAGAACGCCGAGAAACGCGAGCAGGTGTCGATGGCGCCGCCCCAGGCGTGGGTGAAGCGGACGCCCTCCAGCTGCGGGAAGCAGGTGAAGAAGTGGCCCGCGAGCTTGGCGTACGTCTCGGGCCGGTCGTCGTACTCGGCGCGCACCCGGCCGCCGTAGTGGTGGATCGCGTCGTAGCCCCCCCACAGGACGCGGTTGTCGGCGGACAGCCGGAAGTAGTGGAACTGGTTGGCGCTGTCGCCGAGTCCCTGTCTGTTCTTCCAGCCGAGCGAGGCGAGTCGGTCCGCGCTGAGCGGCTCGGTCATCAGCGCGTAGTCGTAGACCGGCACGGTGTAGGAGCGCACGCGGCGCAGCAGGTTCGGGAAGACGTTGGTGGCCAGGGCCACCTGGCGGGCGCGGACCGCGCCGTACGGGGTGCGTACGGCCATTCCGGCGCCGTACTGCTTCAGGGTGAGCGCGGGCGTGTGCTCGTACACCCGCACGCCGAGCTTCAGGCACGCCTTCTTCAGGCCCCAGGCCAGCTTGGCCGGGTGCAGCATGGCCACGCCCTCGCGGTCCCACAGACCGGCCTGGAACGTCGGCGAGTTCACCTGCTCGCGCACCGCGTCGGCGTCCAGGAACTCGATGCCGTCCGCGAGGCCCTCGTCCTGAAGCTCCGTGTGCCAGTCGCGCAGTTCGCGGGCCTGGTAGGCCTCGGTGGCGACGTCGATCTCGCCGGTGCGCTCGAAGTCGCAGTCGATGCCGTGCCGGGCGAGGGCGGCCTCGATCTCGTCGAGGTTGCGCCGGCCCAGCTCCTGGAGCTTGTGGATCTCGCCCGGCCAGCGGGTGAGGCCGTTGGCCAGGCCGTGGGTGAGGGAGGCGGCGCAGAAGCCGCCGTTGCGGCCGGAGGCGGCCCAGCCCGCCTCACGGCCTTCCAGCAGGACCACGTCCCGCCGCGGATCGCGCTCTTTCGCGTTCAGCGCGGTCCACAGCCCGCTGTAGCCGCCGCCGACGACCAGCAGGTCGCAGGTGTCGGCGCCGGTGAGGGCGGGCTCGGCCTGGGGCTTGCCGGGGTCTTCCAGCCAGTACGGGACCGGCTGGGCTTCGGACAGAGAGGCGATCCAGGTGTCTGTGCCACGGCTCATGGCGCTTGGGGCCATGATTTCAACTCCCTACAGAGGACTGCTGAACAGGCCTATGCCTTCTGGCTGTTGCGGCGGTTGGTGACGAGCATCGAGAACAGCGTGATGAGGACGGCGACGAGGAACATGGCCGTACCGATCACGTTGATCTGCACGGGCGTGCCGCGCTGCGCCGAACCCCACACGAACATCGGGAACGTGACGGTCGAACCGGCGTTGAAGTTCGTGATGATGAAGTCGTCGAAGGAGAGCGCGAACGACAGCAGCGCGCCCGCGGCGATGCCCGGCGCCGCGATGGGCAGGGTGACCCGCAGGAAGGTCTGCGCCGGGCCGGCGTACAGATCCCGGGCGGCCTCCTCCAGGCGCGGGTCCATCGACATCACGCGCGCCTTGACCGCGGTGACGACGAAGCTGAGGCAGAACATGATGTGGGCGATGAGGATCGTCCAGAAGCCGAGCTGCGCGCCCATGTTGAGGAACAGGGTGAGCAGCGAGGCGGCCATGACGACCTCGGGCATCGCCATCGGCAGGAAGATCAGCGAGTTGACGGCGCCCCGGGCGCGGAAGCGGTAGCGGACCAGCGCGAAGGCGATCATCGTGCCGAGGACCGTGGCGCCGATCGTCGCCCAGACGGCGATCTGCAGGCTGATGGACAGCGAGCCGCACATGTCGGCGACGCCGCACGGCTTCTTCCAGGCGTCCACGGAGAACTGCTGCCACTCGTAGTTGAAGCGCCCCTTCGGCTTGTTGAAGGAGAACACGGTGACGACGACGTTGGGCAGCAGCAGATAGGCGAGCGTCAGCATGCCCGCGATGACGACGAGATGGCGCTTGAGCCAGGTGACGAAGGGCATTTAGACCAGATCCTCCGTCCCGGACCGGCGGATGTAGATCGTGACCATGGCCAGGATGGCGGCCATGAGGATGAAGGACAGGGCCGCGGCCGTCGGGTAGTCCAGGATCCGCAGGAACTGCGTCTGGATGACGTTGCCGATCATGCGGGTGTCGGTGGAGCCGAGGAGTTCGGCGTTGACGTAGTCGCCGGCCGCCGGGATGAAGGTCAGCAGCGTGCCGGAGACCACGCCCGGCATCGACAGCGGGAAGGTGACCTTGCGGAAGGTGGTCCAGGGCTTGGCGTACAGGTCGCCGGACGCCTCGTGCAGCCGCGGGTCGATCCGTTCCAGCGAGGTGTACAGCGGAAGGATCATGAACGGCAGGAAGTTGTACGTCAGTCCGCACACCACCGCCAGCGGTGTGGCGAGGACGCGGTCGCCGGCCGTCCAGCCGAGCCAGCCGGTGAGGTCCAGGACGTGCAGCGAGTTCAGCACGTGCACGACCGGGCCGTTGTCGGCGAGGATCGTCTTCCAGGCCAGGGTGCGGATCAGGAAGCTGGTGAAGAACGGCGCGATCACCAGGATCATGATCAGGTTCCGCCAGCGGCCCGCGCGGAACGCGATCAGATACGCCAGCGGGTAGCCGAGCAGCAGGCACAGGACCGTCGCGGCGGCCGCGTAGAACACGGACCGCAGGAACTGCGGCCAGTACTCGCTCAGCGCGTCCCAGTACGTCGCGACGTGCCAGGTGACCTTGTAGCCCTCCTCCAGCGAGCCCGTCTGCACGGACGTGGAGGCCTGGTAGACCATCGGCAGCGCGAAGAAGACGAGCAGCCACAGGATGCCGGGCAGCAGCAGCCAGTACGGCGTGAACCGGCCGCGTCTGCGCGGGGGCCTGGTCTCGGGCGCGGTGGGCGCGAGGGGCGGGGGCGCCTCGGCTTCGGTGAGCGTCGACATCAGGCGGCCGCCTCTTCCTCGGTGCCCGCGTCGATGTCCTGGGCCGCGTCCAGGCCGAAGGTGTGCGCCGGGCTCCAGTGCAGGACGACGTCGGCGCCGGGCACGAGCCGGCCGTCGCGCTCGACGTTCTGCACGTACACCGACAGCTCGTCGCAGACCGGGCTGTCGATGACGTACTGGGTGGAGACGCCGATGAAACTGGCGTCGGCGATCTTTCCGGTGAGCCGGTTGCGGCCCTCGGGTATCCCGCCCGCGTCGTCGGCGTGCGTGAGCGAGATCTTCTCCGGGCGGATGCCGACCAGCACCTTGCCGCCGGTGGCCGTCGGGGCCGAACAGCGCGACTCGGGCAGCACCAGCTTGCCGCCGCCCGCCTTGAGCACGATGTCGTCGCCGCTCCTGGTGTCGACCTCGGCCTCGATGAGGTTGGAGGTGCCGAGGAAGTTCGCGACGAAGGTCGTGTTCGGGTTCTCGTACAGGTCGGTGGGCGAGCCGAGTTGCTCGACGCGGCCCGCGTTCATCACGGCGACCGTGTCGGCCATGGTCATGGCCTCCTCCTGGTCGTGCGTGACGTGGATGAAGGTGATGCCGACCTCGGTCTGGATCCGCTTGAGCTCCAGCTGCATCTGGCGGCGCAGCTTCAGGTCGAGGGCGCCGAGCGGCTCGTCGAGGAGGAGCACCTTCGGGTGGTTGATCAGCGCGCGGGCGACGGCCACGCGCTGCTGCTGGCCGCCGGAGAGCTGGTGCGGCTTCTTGCGCGCCTGCTCGCCGAGCTGGACCAGCTCCAGCATGTCCTCGACCTGCTTCTTCACGCTCTTGATACCGCGCCGGCGCAGGCCGAAGGCGACGTTCTCGAAGACGTCGAGGTGCGGGAAGAGGGCGTAGGACTGGAAGACCGTGTTCACCGGCCGTTTGTACGGCGGCAGATGCGTGACGTCCTGGTCGCCGAGGCGCACGGTGCCGCTGGTGGGCTCCTCCAGGCCGGCGATCATGCGCAGGGTGGTGGTCTTGCCGCAGCCGGAGGCGCCGAGGAGGGCGAAGAAGGAGCCCTGCGGCACGGTCAGGTCCAGCGGGTGCACGGCGGTGAAGCCGTTGTCGTAGGTCTTGGAGATACCGGAGAGGCGGACGTCGCCGCTGTTGTCTGGTGTCGTCATCGTCGTCACGCCCCTGTGAGCTTCGAGAACTTCTGCTGGTAGGCGGTCTCTTCCGCTTGCGTGAGCGCGCGGAACGCGTGGGACTTCGCCTGCATGGCCTTGTCGGGAAGGATCAGCGGGTTGTTGGCCGCCGATTTGTCGATCTTGGCGAGGTAGGGCTGCACTCCCGCGACGGGGCTCACGTAGTTGACGTACGCGGCGAGCTCGGCGGCCGGCTCGGGCTGGTAGTAGAAGTCGATGAGCCGCTCGGCGTTCGTCTTGTGGCGCGCCTTGTTGGGGATCAGCATGTTGTCGGTCGACGTCATGTAGCCGCTGTCGGGGATGACATAGCCGACGTGCGGGTTGTCCGCCTGGAGCTGGACGATGTCGCCGCCCCAGGCGACACAGGCGGCGAAGTCGCCCTTGGTGAGGTCCGAGGTGTAGTCGTTGCCGGTGAAGCGGCGGATCTGGCCCTTGTCGACGGCCTTCTGGAGGCGGGCGATCACCGCGTCGAAGTCGTCGTCGGTGAACTTCGCCGGGTCCTTGCCCATGTCGAGCATGGTCATGCCGATGCTGTCGCGCATCTCCGTCAGGAAGCCGACACGGCCCTTGAGCTTGGGGTTGTCGAGCAGGTCGGAGACCGACTTGACCTCGATGCCGTCGAGCGCCTTCTTGTTGTAGGCGATGACGGTGGAGATGCCCTGCCAGGGGTAGGAGTAGGCGCGGCCGGGGTCCCAGTCGGGGGCGCGGAACTGGTCCGACAGGTTGGCGAAGGCGTGCGGCAGGTTGGACGGGTCGAGCTTCTGCACATACCCGAGGCGGATCATCCGGGCGGCCAGCCAGTCGGTGAGGACGATCAGGTCGCGGCCGGTGTCGTGGCCCGCGGCGAGCTCCGGCTGGATCTTGCCGAAGAACTCGTCGTTGTCGTTGATGTCCTCGGTGTACTTGACCTGGATGCCGGTCTGCCTGGCGAACGCGTCGAGCGTGGGGTGCCGTTTGGTCTTGTCGTCCACGTCGACGTACTCGGGCCAGTTGGAGAAGTTGACGACCTTCTCCTTGGCCGAGTGGTCGTCGGCGGACACGCCGCCCAGCGTCTTGTTCGCCGCGGGGATGCCGCAGGCGCTCAGCGCCCCGAGTGCGCCGACCGTGAGCGCGCCGCCCGCGGAGGCGCGCAGCAGCGACCGGCGGGTGAGCGCGGCCCGGCCGGTGCGCAGGCTGCGCCGTACGGCGGCGACTTCGACCGGGTTCAGGCGGTCGGGCTCGTAACTCTCCATGCGCGTGGTGCCCTTTCGGGAGGGTTGGGTGGTCGGCCTGGTCGAGGGCCGGAACGTCACGCCCGGCGGCAGCCGGTTCCTGGTGGTGTGTCCGGCTGTCACCGGTCCCCGAAGACGGTGCGGTGCCAGTCCTTCCGGGCCACCGCCGTGTTGTCGAACATGACGTGTTTGACCTGCGTGTACTCCTCGAAGGAGTACGCCGACATGTCCTTGCCGAAGCCGGAGGCCTTGTAGCCGCCGTGCGGCATCTCGCTGATGATCGGGATGTGGTCGTTGATCCACACGCAGCCCGCCTTGATCTCGCGGGTGGCGCGGTTCGCCCGGTACACGTCGCGGCTCCACGCGGAGGCGGCCAGGCCGTACGGCGTGTCGTTGGCCAGCCGGATGCCCTCCTCGTCGCCGTCGAACGGCAGGACGACCAGCACCGGACCGAAGATCTCGGACTGGACGACCTCGCTGTCCTGGGCCGCGCCGGCGATCAGGGTCGGCCGGTAGTAGGCGCCCTTCTCCAGGTCGCCGCCCGGCGCCTCGCCGCCGGTCACCACGCGCGCGTAGGCACGCGCACGGTCCACGAAGCCGGCGACCCGGTCGCGCTGGGCGTGCGAGACGAGCGGCCCGAGGTCGGTGCCCGGGGCGAACGGATCGCCCAGCCGTACGGTCTGCATCAGCGCGGCGGTCCGCTCCACGAACGCGTCGTACAGCGGCCGTTGCACGTACGCGCGCGTGGCGGCCGTGCAGTCCTGCCCGGTGTTGATGAGCGCGCCCGCGACCGCGCCGTGGACGGCGGCCTCCAGGTCGGCGTCGTCGAAGACGACGAACGGCGCCTTGCCGCCCAGCTCCAGATGCAGCCGCTTGACGGTGGCGGTGGCGACCTCGGCGACGCGCCTGCCGACGGCGGTGGACCCGGTGAAGGAGGTCATCGCGACGTCCGGGTGGCCGACCAGGTGCTCCCCCGCCTCCCTGCCGGTGCCGGTGACGATGTTCACGACGCCGTCGGGGATGCCGGCGTCCGTGGCGGCCTGGGCGAACAGCAGCGAGGTGAGCGGCGTGAGTTCGGCGGGCTTCAGCACGATGGTGTTGCCCGCGGCGATCGCCGGGAGGATCTTCCAGGCGGCCATCTGCAGGGGGTAGTTCCAGGGCGCGATCGACCCGACGACACCGATCGGTTCGCGCCGGACGTACGACGTGTGGTCGCCGGAGTACTCACCGGCGGACTGCCCCGTCAGGTGCCGGGCGGCGCCCGCGAAGAAAGCGGTGTTGTCGATGGTGCCCGGCACGTCGAACTCGCGGGTGAGCTTGAGCGGCTTGCCGCACTGCAGGGACTCCGCTCGGGCGAGGTCCTCGGCGCGGTCGGCGAGCACGGCGGCGAACCGGTGCAGGGCGTCCGAGCGCTCGCCCGGGGTGAGCGAGGCCCAGCCCGGGAAGGCCGCGCGCGCGGCGGCGACGGCCGCGTCGACGTCGTCGGGGCCGGCCAGCTCGTAGGTGTACACCTCCTCGCCGGTGGCGGGGTCGACCACGGCGTGGGTACGGCCCGAGGTGCCCTTGGTCAGCCGGCCCGCGATGAACTGCGCACCGTCGGCGAACCGGTCCTCGGCGGGAAATCGTTCCGGGGTGGCGGTGCCCGGGTTGTGCATGTCGCTCTCCTCCGCCGTTCGCCCCGTCCCAGGGGGTGGGTGGCGTAGCTCCAGCTCGATTTGAGTGCCGATCCTGACAGAGCACAAGGACTCCAACAAGTGATTCCGTTGTTGCCTTTTGGTTACGCGACGGAATCTGTCGACCAGATGTCGAGTCGGGGGGTAAAAGGAGGGACGGAGTGTCAGTGGTGCGTGCCAGACTCGCCTGCATGGGGAAGATCGACGGGGTGGAAGCGCTGATCAGGGCGGTCCGGGAGGGCGACCGGATCAGATACCTGCACTTCTGGGGGCACCGGCCGAGACCGGACGGCACGATCGGCGCGAGCTGTCTGAGCCAGTGGTGGCCGTCACCGTTCGTCGTCGACGGCGTCGAGTACGCGACGGCGGAGCACTGGATGATGGCGGGCAAGGCGCGGCTCTTCGGCGACGCCGAGGCGGAGCGGCGGATCCTGGCCGCGGGGCATCCGGCTCAGGCCAAGAAGGCGGGGCGGCTGGTCCGCGGTTTCGACGAGGCGGTCTGGGAGCGGGAGCGGTTCCGGATCGTGGTGGAGGGCAGCGTCCACAAGTTCGCGTCCGACGACGCGCTGCGCGACTTCCTGCTGGGCACCGGCGACCGCGTCCTGGTGGAGGCGAGCCCCGTGGACCGCGTGTGGGGCATCGGCCTCGCGGCGAACGACGAGGCGGCATCGGACCCGGAGCGGTGGAAGGGGCTGAACCTTCTGGGGTTCGCGCTGATGGAGGCGCGGGATCGGTTGAAGGAGGGGGTCGGGTGACGGCGGGCTGATGGCGCCGGGGCGTGTCGGAGCGCGGGGGGACTGGCGCGGCGGGGTGCCGGGATGTGTCCGGCGCCGGCTTGCCGGGGCGCGTCCGGGCGCGGTTGGCCGGGGCGTATCCGGGCGCCCGGTGGGGAGTGATGTGCCCTCGCCACCCACAGCGCTCAGGTCGCCGGCCTTGGCCGAGACCGGGTTGGCGGTGGCTTGCCGCGCCCACGCGAAGCGCCGCGCACCGGCCCCGGTTTCAGGAGCCGGCCGCGAGCAGCGCCGCGACGAAGACCAGCGCCAGGACGATGCCCGCCGCGCCGCAGATCAGGCCGGCCAGGGCCACGCCGGGGTTCGTCGCCTCGCCGCGGTTGGCCTTCGCGCGGCCCACGGCGCCGAAGATGATGCCCAGGATGCCCAGCACCAGGGCGATGGGCCACAGCAGGAAGCAGATCGCACCCAGGATGCCGAGCACCAGCGAGGCCGTGCCCAGGCCGTTGCTCGGCACGGGCTGCATACCGGGCCAGCCGTACGGACCGGCGTACGGCGGCTGGGGCCGGCCGGGGTAGCCGTAGGCCGCCGGGCCCGGATAGCCGTACGGCACCTGGCCGGGGCCGTCGGGGGCGATGGGCGGCGGGGGAACCGGCTCCGGCCCCGCGTGCCGTGCGGCGGGCGGTGCGTAGGAGACCGGCGGCGCGTAAGGGTTCGCGGGCGCGGAGGGCGGGGCGTACGCGTGCGCCGCGGCGGCGGGCGGGGCGTACGGGTTCGCGGGGGCGGCCGGCGGGGCGTACGGGTTCGCCGGGGGCGGTGTGGCCGCGGGGGGCGCGAACGGGTTCGCGGCCGGGGGCGCGGAATCCGCGGCCGGCGGGGCCCAGGCCGACGGCACGGCGTCGGAGGGCTCGTCCGGCGAGGAGGGCAGCGAGGTCACCGTCTGCTGGTAGTGGACGGACCCGTATCCGTCCCTGGGACCGGCGTCCGGACGGGCCTCGGGTATCGACTCCCGCCCCGGACCCGAAGCACTCCCCTCCCCCGAAGCCGCCCACGGAGCGCGTCCCTGGGGGCCTTCGTCCTGGGGCTTGTCCAGGGACACCCGGGGTGACGCCTGGTCCTCGCCGGTGGGCCGATGCTCCTGCGGCGTGGACTGCGGCACGTCGTCGGACATGGTGAAGGCCCCCCTCTGCTGGCTGTGCCGCCATGCTACGGGCAGGTCGGGAGGGCTCGGGGCCGGGGCCTACGATGATGCCGCGCAACCGATCAGCCGATCACCGCGCCCGCACCACCACGGACCACGATGCGCGGGCGCCCTTTTTTCGGGGAGGACCCCATGACCGACAGTTCCGTACCCGCCGTCGGCACCGCCGACCGTGATCTGCGGACCTTCATCGCCGGACTGCCCAAGGCCGAACTGCACGTCCACCACGTCGGCTCCGCCTCCCCCCGCATCGTCTCCGAGCTGGCCGCCCGCCACCCCGACTCCAAGGTGCCGAGCGATCCCGAGGCCCTGGCCGACTTCTTCACCTTCACGGACTTCGCGCACTTCATCGACGTGTACCTGTCGGTCGTGGACCTGATCCGCACCCCGGAGGACGTCCGGCTGCTCACCTACGAGGTGGCCCGTGACCTGGCCCGGCAGCAGGTGCGGTACGCCGAGCTGACCGTCACCCCCTTCTCCTCCACCCGGCGCGGCATCGACGAGCCGGCCTTCATGGCGGCTATCGAGGACGCCCGCAAGGCGGCCGAGGCCGAGTTCGGGACCGTACTGCGCTGGTGCTTCGACATTCCGGGCGAGGCGGGGCTGGAGTCCGCCGAGGAGACGGCTCGGCTGGCCACGGACGACCGGATCCGGCCGGAGGGGCTGGTGTCGTTCGGGCTCGGCGGGCCGGAGATCGGCGTGCCCCGGCCGCAGTTCAAGCCCTACTTCGACCGCGCGATCGCCGCCGGTCTGCACTCGGTGCCGCACGCCGGTGAGACGACCGGCCCAAAGACGGTGTGGGACGCGCTGACCGAGCTGCGCGCCGAGCGCATCGGGCACGGCACCAGCTCCGCGCAGGACCCGAAGCTGCTCGCGCACCTCGCCGAGCACCGCATACCGCTGGAGGTCTGCCCGACCTCGAACATCGCCACCCGCGCGGTCCGCACCCTGGACGAGCACCCGATAAAGGAGTTCGTGCGGGCCGGGGTGCTGGTGACGATCAACTCCGACGACCCGCCGATGTTCGGCACCGACCTCAACAACGAGTACGCGGTCGCGGCCCGGCTGCTGGACCTGGACGAGCGGGGCCTCGCCGGCCTCGCCAAGAACGCGGTGGAGGCCTCCTTCCTGGACCCGGCCGGCAAGGCCCGGCTCGCGGCGGAGATCGACGCGTACACCGCGACCTGGCTCGCCTCCTGACGCACCCCACAATGGGGGGCATGCAGACCGTGACCGCCGTGGCCCACCGCGGCGACCCCTATCGCCTCCGTGAGAACACGCTCGCCTCGCTCCGCTCCGCGCTCGGCCGGGGCGCGGACGTGGTGGAGGTCGACGTACGGCTCACCCGCGACGGCGTGCCCGTGCTGCTGCACGACGACACGCTCGAGCGGCTGTGGGGCGTCGGCCGGCCGCTGGCCGCGCTGTCCGCCGAGGAGGTGCGCGGGCTCACGGCGGGCGGGGTGCCGACGCTGGCGGAGGCGCTGGCCGCGACCGGCGACTGCCGGGTGATGGCGGACCTGTGCGGGCCGGTCGAGCGGCGGACGGTGGACCGGGTCATGGACGTGGTCCGGCAGAGCGGGGCCGGGGAGCGCGTCTACTACTGCGCGGGCGCCGAGGCGATGCTGGCCGTCCGCGCCGCCGATCCGGCCGCCGAGATCGCCCTGACCCGCACGACGCTGGCCCCGCCCCGGCCCGTGCTGCTGGACGCGATCCGCCCGCGCTGGCTCAACTACCGCTTCTCCCTGGTGAGCCGGGACCTGGCGGCCCGCGTCCACCGCGACGGCTACCTCCTGTCCGTGTGGACCCCGGACACCCGCCGCTCGATGGCCCGCCTGCTGGACCTGGGCGTCGACTCGATCACCACCAACCGGATCGACACCCTGCACGCCCTGCGCGACGGCGCCGGCGGCGGGCGCCGCCGGGAGCAGGCGTAGGCGTCAGGAACCGGCGAACTCCCGCGGGGGCGCGATCGCCTGGGCGTCCGCCCCCTGTCCCACCCACAGTCCGATCAGGAGCGCGGCCGTCGCCTCCAGCAGCCCGGCCCGGTGCAGTCCGCCGGCGTCCAGCGGCTCGCAGCCCAGATCCCGCACCAGCGCCCGGACGACCGCGAGCGCGTCCTCATGGTCCCCGCACACCGGTACGGCGAGGGGACGGCCGTCGAACACCGGCGGCGTCAGACGCCAGACGCTCTCGTGGCAGAGGTTGAACGCCTTGACCACCCGGGCGCCGGGCGCGGCGCGGGCGATGCGCTCGGCCGCCGCCGGGCCGCCGGCCGTCAGCAGTGCGAAGTCCGGGCCGCCCACGGGATTGGTGCAGTCGATCAAGGTCCGTCCCCGCAGGGCGGGTTCGAGTCCGGCGACCGCGTCCACGGCCGCCGCGTAGGGCACGGCCAGCAGCACCGCGTCGGCGCCGTGCTCCACCGCCGCCCGCACATCGCCTCGCGACCGGCTGCCCGCGACCACGTGGTGGCCGGCCCGCTTCCATCGACCGCCCAGCGCCTGAGCCATGGCGCCGGTACCGATGATTCCTATGCGCACGAGTGCCTCCTTCTTCGGGCCTGTTGGACACGGGCACGACAGTAGGAAGCCGCTCGGGCACCATTCGGTATGTGACCGATGACGCCTTCCTCGCCGACTGCCGGGCCCGGCTCGCCTTCGACCTGCTCTCCAACACCTGGAACGCGGTGGTGCTGTGGGCCCTGCGGGACGGCCCCAGCCGGCCGGGCGCCCTGCGCGGGCGCATCGGCGGGATCAGCCAGAAGGTGCTGACCGAGACACTGCGCCGGCTGGAGTTCAACGGCCTGGTGGCGCGGCGGGCCTACGGCGGCTCACCGCCCCGGGTGGAGTACGGACTGACCCCGCTGGGGCGGACGTTGCTCGGGCCGATCGACGCCTTCGGCGCCTGGGCGTTCGAGCACGGTGACGAGGTGATGGCCGCCCAGGAGCACTACACCGGCGACTGAGCCACGCCGGCCGCAGCCGTGAGCGCCTCCAGCCGCTTGATCTTCTTGCGTACGACGTACAGCGGGAGCACCCCGAACACCCCGAAGGACATGTCGATCAGGCTCCACCAGAAGGGAATTCCGCGGATCGGCCCGCAGACCAGGGCGAGCGGGACGATGCCGGCGCAGGCGATCATGCCGAACTCGACGACCCAGACGTTGCGGACGGGGTCGCGGTACGGCCCGTAGAAGGCGACGGCGATGACGAGGTGGGCGAAGGCCAGCCAGTCGGTGCCGTAGAGCAGGAACGGGTAGTCGGCGTCGGCGGTGTCGAGCCCCTCCCGCACCCGGGAGATCCAGGCCATCAGGCCGGGCAGGTGGTCCGGCACGGAGAACCACCTCAGCGCGCTCTCGGTCCAGCGCAGTTCGTGCACCAGGGGAAAGGCGGTGGCCCCGCTGAGGGCGAGGCACACCACGAAGGAGACCAGCCAGACGCGAATGCCCTTGAGCAGGGCGGCTCTGTCGCTCATGGCAGGAGCGTACGCCTGCGTTTGAACACGTTCAAAACCGCCCCCTCCCCTACCCCAGCGGCTCGTCCGGCGGCACCTGCCAGACCCCCGGCAGACGGCCGTCCAACTCGCCCGGTTCGAAGCGGCACATGCCCACCGCGTGCCAGAACTCGCCGGTGACGTCGCCCTCGTACTTGTAGCCGCCGGACGGGGACAGGGCGGCCCAGCCGCCGGGCATGCCGACCAGGGTGACCCTCAGGGTGGCCGGGGCGTCCGCGGGCACGTTCCACAGCCGTACCGTGCCGTCCTCGCCGCCACCGGCCAGCAGGGAGCCGTCGGGGCTGAAGGCCACCGCCAGGATCCGGCCGGTGTGGCCCGTCAGCACGGCCGTCTGCTCACCGGTGACGGCGTTCCAGAGGCGGACGGTGCGGTCGTCGCCCGCGGTTGCCAGCAGGGGCCGCGAGGGATGCACCGCCGCCGTCCAGAGCTTGCCGGTGTGCCCCGTGAGCCGGTGGACCCTCTCGCCGTCCTTCCAGATCACCGCGGTGCCGTCCCAGGCGGCGCTGGCCAGCCAGGAGCCGTCGGGGGCGAAGCCCACGGCGTACACCCGGTCGGTGTGGCCGTCGAGGACACCGGTGATCCGCCCTTCGGCCACGTCCCAGATCCGCACCTTGCGGTCGTCGCAGCCGGTGGCCAGGACCGCGCCGTCGGATCGGAAGGCGATCGCGCGGACCCGCCCGAAGTGCTCGGTGATGGTGGCCACATGGGCGCCGGTGGCCCGGTACCACAGCCGTACGGTGTCGTCGTCGTTGGCGGTGGCGAGGAGTTCGCCGTCGGCGCTGAACGCCTCCGCCCACACATGGTCGGTCTCGACGTCGAGGGCGCGCTGGTACTCGCCGGTGGCCGCGTTCCACAGGTAGATGTCGCCGTCGCTGCTCGCGGTGGCCAGCAGGTGGCCGGTGGGGCCGAACGCGGCCGACACCAGGCGGTCGCTGTGGCCGGTCAGTTCGCGCAGCCGGCGGCCGGAGGCGGCGTGCCACACCCGGACGACGCCGTCGTTGCCGCCGGCCGCGAGCATCGAGCCGTCGGCGCTGAAGGACAGGGTGCCGATGCGCCGCCCGTGGCCGCGCAGGATGCGCCGGCCCTGCCCGGTGGCGGGGTCCCACAGCCGTACGACACCGTCGTTGCCGCCGGTCACCAGCAGGGCGCCGGGTCCCTGGGCGGGCGTGTCGCCGTGCGGGCGGAACTTGCACACCCACACCGAGCCGCGGTGCTCGGCGGGCTGCCGGTTCAGCGGCGCGGCCACCGGGTCGGCCGCGGGGTCGATCCGCCACAGCCGGACCACACCGGCGCTGTCCCCGGCGGCGAGCAGGGTCCCGTCGGGATCGAACAGCACCTGGTAGACGGCCCCGCGGCAGCCGCCGAGCAGCCCGGCGCTGTGCCCGCCGGCCAGGTCCCACAGCCGTACCTCCCCCTCGGTGTCGCCGCTGACCAGCAGGGCGCCACCGGGGTGGAAGTCCAGGGTGTAGACGCGGCCGGAGTGCCCGGTGAACTCATGCCGCGGGCTTCCGGTCGCGAGGTCCCACAGCCGCACGGTGCCGCCCTGCCCGCCGTCGCCGCGGTCGGCGGTGGCCAGCAGGGCGCCGTCCGGGCTGAACCGCGCCCGGAACACCGCGCCCCGGTGGCCGGGGAGTTCACCGGTCGTCCGCCCGGTGCCGAGGTCCCACAGGCGTACGGCGGCGGAGGCGTCGCCGGTGACCAGGGTGGCGTTGCCCGGTGCGAACGCCACGGTGTAGACGGGCGCGGCGTGGCCGGGCAGCCGGTGCAGGGCGGTGCCCGAGGCGGTGTCCCAGACGGTGACCACGCCGTCGGCGTCGCCGGTGGCCATGAGGGAGCCCTCGGCGTCGAGGACGAGCGGCCAGACGCCGCTGCCGTGGATCTCCAGCCGGTGCAGACAGCGGCCGGAGACCGGGTCCCACAGGCGTACGGTGCCGTCGGCGCTGCCGGTGGCCAGGACACGGCCGCGGAACTTCACGGCGTAGACCCGGCCGGTGTGGCCCTGGAGGGTGCGCAGCGGGGTGCCGGTGGCGGCCTCGCAGACCAGGACGCCGCCGTCCTCGCTGCCCACGGCGAGGAGTTCGCCGTCGGGGCTGTAGGAGATGGGTTCGGGCAGCCGGCTGGTCCGCATGTCGAAGCCGTACGGCACACCGACCGCGGAGGGCCGGAAGCCGGCGTCGACGGCCATGCCGGGCGCGATCGCGGCGGTGGCCAGCTCGGGGCGGCCGGCCAGCGGCCCGGTGGTCGCCGAGATCAGCGCCGCCCGCCGCCACCGGCTGCCGTCCACCCGGGCGCCGGTCAGGTCGGTGCCGATCAGCCGGGCGCGCCGCAGGTCCGCGCCGCGCAGGTCGGCGCCGGTGAGATCGGCGCCGTCGAGCCGGGCGCCGGTCAGCCGGGCGCCGCGCAGGACGGCGCCGGAGAGGTTGGCGCCGACCAGCCGGGCGTCGGTGAGGTCGGCGCGGGTGAGGTCGACGCCGGAGAAGTCGCGGTGGGACAGGTCCTCCCCGGCGAGGGCCGCGCCGCGCAGATCGGTGTGAGCGGGCACGCGGAGCCGGCCGAGGATCTTCACGGCGTTGGCGTGGGCGGCGTCCGGCGCGGTGTCGCCGGACGTGCCGGACAGCTCGCGTTCGGCCCAGGCCTGGCAGATCCGGTGGTCGGCGAGGTCGCACAGGAACTCAACGGCCAGCTGGCTGAGTTGGCGGTGCTCCAGCAGGCCGCTGTCGCCGCCGGTGATCCGCCGGGCGCACTCCCGGGCGACCAGCCACTCCACCACCGAGCCGTGGATGAACCGGAACACCCCGTCGTCGCTGCGCACCAGCAGGCTGCCGGAGCCGATGGCGTGCGCGGTCTGCGGCACCGACAGCCGGGCGTCCGCGAGCCCGGTCAGGGTCTCGGCGACGTCGGTCAGCTCGTCCAGGCGCAGCGAGTCCTGTCCGCTCTCCCACAACCGCAGGGCGAGCGCGGTGACCGCGTCCCACAGCTGGTCCACGGAGAGTCCGGGCGCCCGGCCGGGGCTGCCGCCGCCCCGCTGCGCCTCGAAGCCCAGCCAGGCGCCGAGCACCTCCTCGTACAGCCCGGCGGGGCTGAGGGCGCGCCCGGCGCCGGCGACCGCGCGCAGCCGGTCGTCGTCGAGGTCGGCGACGAAGCCGAGCAGCCGGGGGTTGCGGCACAGGGCGAGCAGGTCGGGGATGGCGTCGAGCAGCCGCAGCCGGTGGTCGGCGGCGCGTTCGTCGCCGTCGTAGCGGTTGACCAGGTAGGCGCGGATCTGCTGCGGGGTGAACTCCCGCACGGCCAGCACCCGGCGGTGCGGGAGCAGGCCGACGCGTTCGCCGAGCGCGGTGAGCACCTGCCCCTGGGAGCGGAAGTGCTGGGTGCGGCTGGAGACCACGATCTTGGCGCGGTCCACGGCGGAGTCCAGCAGCACCTGGAGGCGTTCGGCGGCGCGGTCGTACGTCACCTGGTTGACGAGTTCGTCGAAGCCGTCGAAGAGCAGCACGATCCGGCCCTGCTGCAGCATGTACCGGAAGGCCCGCAGGTCGATGTTGTCGACGCCGTGCGCGGCGAGGTGCGCGGCGACCAGGCCCTCGAAGGAGTAGGCCCGGTCCAGGGCGTGCAGTTCGATCAACAGCGGGACGAGGTGCGGCAGTTCGGCGGGGATACGGCGAGCCAGCTCGCGCAGCGCGAACGTCTTGCCGTGCCCGAAGTCGCCGAGCAGCAGCAGGAAGCGCCCCTGGTCGGAGTCGAGCAGCCGCAGCATCTCGTCGACCAGCCCGTCGCGGTCCTCGGCGTCGAGGCGCTCCACCTCCCGGTACCGCTGCGGCAGGTACATGCCCGGGGGATAGCGGGGGTCGGTGCGCAGCCGCTCGGTCTGCCCGGCGACGTAGCCGCGCAGGTCGAGCAGTCCCTGGAACTCGGTGAAGCTGCGCACCCGCACGCCCCGGCGACGGGCCGCATCGCGCAGCTCGCGGGCGGGCGGGGGTCCGTCGTGGACGAGTTCGGCCTCCGCCTGGGCGTCGGCGGCGTGCACGAGGGCCGCGAACCGGTCGACGTCCTGCGCGTCCGGGGTGCCGATGTGGACCGCCACCCGCTGCTGCCGTACGAAGCCCGACTGGCTCCAGGTGACGAGGATTTGGGGCACCGGCCCGTCGACGCGACGGATCTGGGCGCCCTCGTGCCGGGTGCGGCAGACCTCGGCGACCCGGGCGAGCAGGATCTCGGCGGGGGTCTGTACGGCGCGCGGCTCGGGCTCGGGTGCGGGCGCGGGCGTGCCGGCGCGGTCGTCGGCGGGTGCGGCCTGCGGCCCGAAGGCCCGGTCGGTCCGCCGCCACTGGACCGGCCGCCGCTGCGGCTCCCCCGGCCCCTGCCAGACGGCCAGCCCGTCCCGGCCGATCCGCACCAGCTGGTGCCCGCCGGGCCGCCCGGCGCCGATCAGCGGCACCTCGCCGGAGCCGGTGGCCAGGACGGCGGGCGCGCCGGGGCCGGACGGGCCGTGCAGCAGCAGGTGCAGCCGGGGCGCGGTGAGCCGGGTGAGCACCTCGGTGTCGTGCAGCGGCCCGGCGCCGTCGGCAGCGGCCGTACCGGCGCGCCGCACGCCCGGGGCGGCCGCGCGGGCGGCGCCGGGCGAGTGCCGTACGACGCCGATCCTCAGCCACCCCTCCGTCTCGTGGGGCCGCAGCGCCTGCGCGAACCAGGCGGCCTGCTCGCGTCCGATCAGCCCGTACTGGTCGTCGGGCCGATGGCTGTACGCCATGGACGAGTTCAGGGCCGCCACCACGGTGTGCAGCTCGGGCACGGGGAACAGGCTCCACGGCTGGTCGCTGTCGAAGACGAGGTCGAGCCCCTGGTACAGCTCCCGGAACAGCCGGGCGAAGTGCCGCCACTTGGGCCAGTACGGCGGCCGGGGCGGCATCTCGTCGGCTTCGCAGGTGCTGAAGTAGGCCCGGCAGGCGGCCTGGTTGACGTCCTGGCCGCCGGGAACCAGGACGACCCGGTGCGGTTCGAGCCCGAGCAGCGCGCGCAGCCCGGTGAGGAAGGCGAGGGCCTGCTCGAACTCGCGCCGGCTGCCGGAGGCGGTGAGGTCCCCGGTGACGACGAGCAGATCGGGTGCGGGCGCCCCGGCGTCGGCCAGCTCGACCAGGTCGCCCCAGATCGCGGCCTGTAATTCGGCGGGGTCCTGGCCCCGGCCGAAGGCGGGCCCGGCGAGCTGGAGCACGGTGACCGCCTCCCGCTCCCGGTCCGCTCCGGGCACCCGGGGATACGCCGGCGCCGCCGCGGGTCTGCGCCGCCCGGCCCACCCGGTGCCGCCGAGCGGCCGCCCGGGGCTCGACGGGGGCGGGGCCGAGGTCAGCGGGTGCCCGTTCGCACCACCGGGGTAACCGGGCGGCAGACTCGGCCGGGCCCGCCCGTCGAGGGCCTGCCGGACCCGGGCGAGCAGCAGGTCCCGGGCCGCCACCGGATCGCTGACCGGCACCAGGTCCACGTACGTGATGGTGGCCAGCAGGCCCTCCACCGGGATGTCCTCGACCCGCACGGTGATCAGCCGCCGCTCCGGCGCGTCCGGATCGGCGCGCAGGGCGGCCTGCCACTCCATCCGCCCGTACCGGGACCGCTCGTAGTTCCTGGACAGTACGGCGATGACGGCGGCGGACTCGCTCACGCCCCGGTCCATGAAGTCCACGAAGTTCGTGCCCGGCACGAAGTCCCAGGCCTGCAGCACCGTCCGGTACCCGGCCTCCTCCAGCGTCCAGGCGATCCAGGACGCCCAGCGCTCGTCGGCGGGCGAGTAGCTGATGAAGAAGTCCAATGGCCCGGTGTCCCCCGGGGCGTTCTGACGAGCCACCATGTATTCATGATGCCGTGAGAAGACAGGCCGATACGGGTCGTTTCCAGGCGTTCGACGGCGCCCTGGTCACAGCGACGCACAAACGTGCGACCCTTCCCTCCGTGCGTGCCTTACTGCTGCGTCTGCATGTACTGGACCGGGTGGCGATCGGTCTGCTGGCGACCGGACTCCTGTGCGTGGCGACGGGGTTGCTGCCGAAGGGCTCCGCGTCCGACGCGATGACCCGCATCGCTCCCCTGCTGGCCTTCCTGGGCACAGTGATCGTGCTGGCCGAACTGACCAGCCGGGCCGAGGTGTTCGACGTGGTGGCGGCGCGGGTGGCACGGGCGGCGCGGGGCAGCTATCCGTTGCTGTTCCTTCTGTGCGTGGCCTTCGCCGCGGTCACCACCATCGCCCTCAACCTGGACACCACGGCGGTCCTGCTCACCCCGGTGATGCTGGCGCTCGCCTCCCGGGTGGGCATCGCGCCGGTGCCGCTGGCGATGACGACGGTATGGCTGGCCAACACCGCGAGCCTTCTCCTCCCGGTGTCCAACCTGACGAACCTGCTGGCCGCCAACCGGGTCGCGCTGTCCCCGCTGGGCCTCGCGGGACGGATGTGGGCCCCGCAACTCGCCGCGCTCGCCGTGACGATGGCTTGTTTGTGGCTGTTCTTCTGGCGCCGGGGGCGGCGTGGGGGCCCTGTTGTGGACGGTGAGGGCCTGATGGAGGCCGTACCGGTGTCGGGCCCGGGCGCGGCCCGCGCGGCGGACGTGCGGGTGGACGCGGCCGACCGCTACGTCCCGCCCACCGTCCACCGCCCCGCCGACGCCGTCCTGTTCCGCGCCTGCGCGCTCGCCTGCGGCGGCTTTCTGCTCGCCATCCTGGTGGCCGACGTACCACTGTGGATGGCGTCCGGCACGGCAGCGTTGATCGCCGTGGCTGCCTTCGGGATCCGCGACCGGTCCGCGCTCCGGCTGTCCCTCGTCCCCTGGCGGCTGCTGGTGATGGTGCCGGGCATGTTCCTGGTGGTCGAGACGTTCGACGCGCACGGGCTGCACCACCTGCTCGCCTCCGCCGTCGGCACCGACGGCGGCACGCTCGGCCAGTTCCGGGCGGCGGCGGTCGGCGGCGGCCTGTCCAACGCCCTCAACAACCTGCCGGTGTACCTGGCCGGCGAGGCGGCGGTCCCGGCCGGCAACCACGACCAGCTCCTCGCCCTGCTCGTCGGCACCAACGCCGGACCGGTGATCACACCGTGGGCGTCCCTGGCCACGCTGCTGTGGTACGAGCGCTGCCACGCCTACGGCGTCCGGGTGCCGGTCCCCCGCCTGATGGGCACCGGCGCGGTGCTGGCCGTGTGCGCGGTGGGAGCGGCGGTGGCTGCGCTGGCTCTGACGCGCTAGCTCGTTTTCAGCGCACCGACGAACGCCGCCCAGGCGGGCGCCGAGAAGACGACGGCGGGGCCGGCGGGGTGCTTGCTGTCGCGGACGGGGACGTGGGTGGGGGCGGGGGTGTCGTTGACTTCGAGGCAGTTGTCGCTGCTCCCGCCGCTGTAACTGGATTTGCGCCAGGCGGTGACTTCGAGGCAGTTGCCGCCGCTCTCACCGCTGTAGCTCGACTTGCGCCACCCGTTCAGCGCTGATGCGTCAGGAATGCTGTGCCCGATGTGCTTCATGCTCGTAATCCTCCGCAACCGACCCGATCAGCGCCAGGGACTCACGGTGCGACAAAGCGTCGCCCAGCGCATGATCGTAGACGTCCTCCAACTCGCGCACGGTGCCCTGGACTTCCCAGATCCTGCCCGACTTCAGCCCCTCCACGTACGCGACCGGCGGCAACTCCTCGAACCACATGAGCTTGACAGGACCCTCCAGGAGGGCATGGGCGCCCACCGTGAAGGGGAGCACGTGCACGCGGATGCGTCGGCTCTCGCCCAGCTCCAGAATGTGCCGCAACTGGTCGCACATCACCTGCGGGCCGCCGATCACCTGGCGCAGGGCAGCCTCTCCCAGCAAGAGCGTCACCTTGGGAGAGTCGAAGTTCTCCAGGATCCGGGCTCGTTCCAGACGCGTGCTGAGGAGGCTGTCACGCCGTTCGTCACTCTTGGCCGGGTGGCCGGAGCCGAGCACCTCGCGTGCGTACCCCGGCGTCTGCATGAAGCCCGGAACCAGAATGGTCGCGTACTCCTTGATGGCGACGGCCTGCTGCTCAAGCTCCGCAGCCTCCGCGAAGTGCTCGGCGACCTTCTTGCCGTCCAGCGTCGGCAAGAACCGCTCGAAGAACCCACCCGTCCCCAGCTCCCGATCCAGCCGCCGCGCGTCCTCCACATCCGGCCTCCGCCGCCCCGCCTCGATATGGGCGATGTGTGTGCGGGACATCACGACACGTTGGCTCAGCTCCTCCTGCGTAAGCCCCGCCGCCTCCCTCCGCCGCTTCAGCTCCTGCCCGTACTGCTCCCGTGACCGTGGATTGTCCTCGATGGCCACCTGCTCAACTCCCCCTCGTGCCGTCCCCGTTGTCACTCTCGGTCATCTTCCGAAGCTACCCGCCCCCACATCACTCTGTGCTTGATTCGCCACAGATAGTGAAAGGCGCTGGAATGCAAGACGAGGACGACGGCTACGTCAGGGTGTTTCTCACGTTGAGGGTGTCCCGGGACGGTGGCCGGACGTGGGGGCCCAGGGTGACGTACCGCCCGCCGAAGAACGCCGCGCCGCTGGATCTGTCGGGGCGGTTCCCGCCGTGTGAGTGCCCCCGGTGCCGGGGGAGAAAGGGCTGACGAGGTCCAGCAGATGCGGGAGGAGTTCGGGGCGCCCGGCGACAAACGAGCGCCCCGTGTCGGGGCCGCCGAAGCCGCCGCCGAACTCCGCGCCGTCGAGGTGCCGCAGGGCGATGCCGGCCTCGCGGGCGAGGAGCGCGCCGGCGGGCAGGTCGATCGCTTCGGCGCGGTAGCCGACGAAGCCGTCGATGTCCCCCCGGGCCAGCATCGCCCAGGCGACCAGCGGCGCCCAGAGCTGGAGCAGGCGCCGGGACCGCAGTTCGAGGGTGTGCCGGAGGGAGCAGGCCACGGGGTCGTCGCGCAAGACGGCGTGGCCCTGGGTCCAGGCGAGCAGGGGCCCGGCGGCGGGAAGCGGGCCGGAAGCCGCAGGGGCGGTGAGCCGTCCGGCCGGGCCGTGCGCCCCGCCGCCTTGCCGCGCGGACCACGTACGGCCGGTCATCGGATCGTGGACGACGCCCACCACGGGCGTGTCGTCGACGCAGAGGGCGATGCCGACGACGTACACGGCGAGCCCGATGACCACGTTGTTGCTGCCGTCGAGGGGGTCGATCAGCCAGGTCCGGCCGGTGCGGCCGTCACCGTCGCCGGCGATTTCGCCGGACTCCTCGGCGAGGATCCGGTCGTGCGGGAAGCGTTCCCGGATCCGCCCGACCACCAGTTGCTCGGCGGCGACGTCCAGGTCGGTGACGACGTCGCCGAGTTCGCCCTTGGGGCGGGCGGCGAAGCCGTCGGGGAAGCGGGACCGCAGCAGCGCTCCGGCCTCCTCGGCGGCGGCCACGGCCGCGGCGTGCTCGGAGGACCAGGCGTCAGGGTTCGGGCTCATGGATCCTCCTGAGGGCGGCCCGGGCGATGCGGGCGGTCTGGGTCGCGTCGCACGTCCGGCGGACCATGCGGTGCCCGGGTGCGGACGGCGGGCCCAGCGAGAGGTCCACCCGGCCGGGCAGGGTCCGCCCGAGGACCAGCGTGGCGGCGGGGCGGCCGTCCGGCACCACGCTGGTGTGGAACTCACCCGCCGGAAGGGCGTAGCTCTGGCCGCGCACGCTGGTCTCCCGCGCGCCGGGCCGGCAGCGCACGAGCCGTTCGGTGGGCCGCAGTTCGTCCACGCCGGTCGGGTCGCTGAGCACCTCGAAGACGCGGTGGGTGGGGTCGCCGGGGTCGTCGTCGACGTGCACGCGCCGGTTGTCGAGCCGGCCGTACAGCACGGTGCTCGTCAGGTCCCAGCTGTGGCAGTGCACTTGGGGCGCGGAGGCGTCGGGCTCGGACTCGGGTGTGCCGAAGACGTGGACGCAGACGCCGTCGGGGCCGTCGCGCAGCACGGGCAGGCAGACGAACCCGAGCGGGTGGCGTACGGCGTGCAGGGCGCGGCGGCCCGAGACGATCCGGTCGAGTTCCGCCACGGCGTGCCGGATCAGCTCGGCGGTGGCGTGCCGCCGGGCGGCCCGTTCCAGGGCCGGGTAGTCCATGTTCCTTCCCCCTTGGCCGGAACACGGCGCTCACCTGCGGTACGGGTTCTCCGCGCGCAGCGCCTTGTCGATGATGTCGCCGACGTCACGGTCGGTGAAGCTCGGCGGAAGCGGCAGTCCGAGCCGGTCGAGCAGGCGTCTGACCTCGTCCACGGTGGGTTCGTCGGCGAGCGGGACGGCCTCGCGCAGATCGAGCTTGACCGCCTGTTCCCGGCTCTGGTGCAGCTCGGTGACGTAGTAGTCGTACAGCGGCCGGTCCCGCTCCACGTACAGGCCGACCCGGCTGGGGTCGTCCTGGGTGATGATCAGGCCGGTGTCCGACAGGTCGAACCGCAGGGCCGGTGCGACGGAGGACAGATGGACGTCGATCTCCAGGGTGTCCAGCCGCTGCCGGTGCCAGCTCGCGGCGACGACGGTGGCGTACGCCTCCTTGCGGGTGCGCTCCACGGTCCACGCGGCGAGGTCGCCGCCGGGGCCGAAGGTGCTGCGGAAGCGGGCGTAGGCGGCGCACACGGCGTCGTCGGCCGGGTTGATGATGTCGATCTTCATGCTGAGCGAGCGCCGCTGCCGCTGCGCCTCCAGCACGCACTCGGGCAGCGTGACGGCGCGCAGGTAGGTGCCGGTGCCGCCCTTGAACACCCAGCGGCTGGTGGCGCGCCGGGCCCGCTCGTGCGCGAGGGCGACCTCGGCGCCGGACAGGGTGCGCACCATCGCCAGGTCCTCGACGGCCCGGCTGGTCGCGGTGGTGGCGGCGCGGATGTCGGCCATCCGCCGGCGGCGCTCGGTGAGCGAGCCGTACACCAGCGCGGCGAGCACGAGCAGCGTGGCGCCGGAGACGACGTTGTCGTCCATGTTCTGGTTGAGGACGTCCATGATCCCGACGACGACGGCGACGACGAGCGCGACGATCCCGTCCGCGTTCCGGACCGCCCAGGCGATCGCGTCCTCCAGCCGGCGCCCGGCCCCCTGCGGTGCACTGTCGGCCACAACCACCCTCCCCCGACGGCGGCTTCCATCGTAGGAGCAGGAACACCCGCTCAGCCATGCCGCAATCGGCCGTCGGGCAACGCGACTAGAGGCCCACGATCCTGTTCCACCGCTGTGCGAACTCCACGCGCTCCGTGGACGTGATGTCGCGGGCGATGGCCAGGCGCGCCCGCATGCCGGAGTCCGGGAAGACGAGGGGGTTGTCGGCGAGGGACGCGGTGTCCTTGTCGGTGGAGGAGGCGAGGACGTCCCGGGCGGCCGGGACGGGGCAGACGTAGGTGACCCAGGTCGCGAGCTTCGCGGCGACGGCGGGGTCGTAGTAGGAGTCGATCAGGCGCTCGGCGTTGGCCTTGTGGCGGGCCCGGTTGGGGATCATCAGGGAGTCCGACCACAGTTCGGCGCCCTCCTCGGGCACGACGAAGCGGATGTCGGGGTTGTCGGCCTGGAGCTGGATGACGTCGCCGGAGTAGGCCTGGCAGGCCAGGACGTCCCCGCTGACCAGGTCCTTGGTGTAGTCGTTGCCGGTGAAGCGGCGGATCTGGCCGCGGTGGATCTCGCGTTCGACCCCGTCGCAGACGTTGTGGAAGTCGTCCGCCGTCCACCTGGTGATGTCCACGCCGTTGCCCTGCATGAGGAGGGCGAAGGACTCGTCGAGGCCGGACAGGAGGGTCACGCGGCCCTTGAGGTCGCTCGCCCAGAGATCCTTGACGTGGCGTATCTCGCGGCCGAGCTTCCCGCGGTTGTAGGCGATGCCGGTGATGCCCGACTGCCACGGCACGGTGAACCGGCGGCCCTTGTCGAAGGCGGGCGAACGCAGCAGCGGGTCAAGGTACTTGGCCACGTTCGGCTGGCGGGCGCGGTCCATCTCCTGGACCCAGCCCAGCCGCACGAACCGGGCGCACATCCAGTCGCTGACGACGATCAGGTCGCGGCCGGTGGACTGATGGTTCATCAGCGCCGGGCTGATCTTGCCGAAGAACTCGTCGTTGTCGTTGATCTCCTCGACGTAGTCCACGGAGATTCCGGTGCGCCGCTCGAACGCCTCAAGCGTGGGCCGCCGGTTGGGGTTGTGCTCGTCGGTGTCGATGTAGAGCGGCCAGTTCGCCCAGGTCAGCTTCTTGTCGGCGGCGGAGTCGTCGGTGACGGCCCGGTCGCCGGGCGCCACATAGGCGGCGGGCACCCCGCAGCCGGCCGCCGCACCGAGCGCGGCGGCGCCGGAGAGGGCACGCAGAAGGGAACGGCGGGACACCGAGGACGTACGCGAGGAAGTCTGGGGCACCTCGGAAGGATGCCGCTCGCCGCTTCAGGGCCACAATCGACGCTGCGTCGAGCATGCCCGCGGCTGCCCGACACCCTGTCGATCAGTGCAGGTCATGCCCAGGTCATCCGCCGGGGCCGGACGGAAGGCCGAGGGGAAGCCCCATGACACGGCGCGGCCCCCGGACGGGGAGGTGATCCCGTCAGGGGGCCGCTCACTGCCTGCTGGTGCCGGTGCCTACTCGCCGAGCGACGTCATCACGTGCTTGATGCGCGTGTAGTCCTCGAAGCCGTACGCCGACAGGTCCTTGCCGTAGCCGGACTTCTTGAAGCCGCCGTGCGGCATCTCGGCGACCAGCGGGATGTGGGTGTTGATCCACACGCAGCCGAAGTCGAGCTTCTTCGACATGCGCATCGCCCGCGCGTGGTCCTTGGTCCACACCGAGGAGGCGAGGGCGTACTCGACGCCGTTGGCGTACTGGACGGCCTGGTCCTCGTCGGAGAAGGACTGGACGGTGATGACCGGGCCGAAGACCTCCTTCTGGATGATCTCGTCGTCCTGCTTGACGCCGGAGACGACGGTCGGCGCGAAGAAGTAGCCCTTGTCGCCGACGCGCTTGCCGCCGGCCTCCACGCGCGCGTGGGCGGGCAGCCGCTCGATGAAGCCCTCGACCTGCTTGAGCTGGTTGGGGTTGTTGAGCGGGCCGAACAGGACGTCCTCGTCGTCCGGCTGACCGGTCTTGGTGTCCTCCGCGGCCTTCGCGAGCGCGGCCACGAACTCGTCGTGGATGGCCTCGTGGACCAGGACGCGGCAGGCCGCCGTACAGTCCTGGCCGGCGTTGAAGAAGCCCGCCACGGAGATGTCCTCGACGGCCTTGGGGATGTCGGTGTCCTCGAAGACGACGACCGGGGCCTTGCCGCCCAGCTCCAGGTGGACCCGCTTGAGGTCCTTCGACGCCGACTCGGCGACCGACATGCCTGCGCGGACCGAGCCGGTGATGGAGGCCATCGCCGGGGTGTCGTGCTCGACCATCAGGCGGCCGGTGTCGCGGTCGCCGCAGATGACGTTGAAGACGCCCTTGGGCAGGATCGAGCCGATGATGTCGGCGATCAGGACCGTGGAGGCGGGGGTCGTGTCCGACGGCTTCAGGACGACCGTGTTGCCCGCGGCGATGGCCGGGGCGAACTTCCACACCGCCATCATCATCGGGTAGTTCCAGGGCGCGACCTGCGCGCAGACGCCGACCGGCTCACGGCGGATGATCGAGGTCATCCCCTCCATGTACTCGCCGGCCGAGCGGCCCTCCAGCATCCGCGCCGCGCCCGCGAAGAAGCGGATCTGGTCGACCATCGGCGGGATCTCCTCGGAGCGGGTCAGCCCGACCGGCTTGCCCGTGTTCTCCACCTCGGCCGCGATCAGCTCCTCGGCGCGCTCCTCGAACGCGTCGGCGATCTTGAGGAGGGCCTTCTGGCGCTCGGCCGGGGTGGTGTCGCGCCAGGCCGGGAAGGCGCGGGCGGCGGCCTCCATCGCGGCGTCGACGTCCGCCTTGCCGGACAGCGGCGCGGTCGCGTACGCCTCGCCCGTCGCGGGGTTGACCACCTCGGTGGTCCGTCCGTCGGCGGCGTCCCGGAACTCACCGTCGATGTAGTTGCGCAGACGACGCAGCTCGGTGCTCACTGCCGGCCTCCTGATCTGGTTCTTTGCGTCCACTAGCTGAGACACCCACCCTAGCCGCCAGCCCGACGTTTTCAACACCCCTGCGCCACTGACTTCTGCGAAATCCGCAAGACTGCGAGTCTCAGACAACGAATTTCATCGATCGGGGCTTGCGAAACTGACGAGACCTCGTGCACAGTGAGGTCGTGGCCAGTCGAAGCGCAGACCAGAGGGACTCCACCCGCGAGTCCAGGAACGGCAACAGCCCCCAGCTGGACGCCGTCTCCCTCGCCATCATCCAGCAGCTCCAGGAGGACGGCCGCAGGCCGTACGCCGCGATCGGCAAGGCCGTGGGCCTGTCGGAGGCGGCCGTGCGCCAGCGCGTCCAGAAGCTCCTGGACCAGGGCGTGATGCAGATCGTCGCCGTCACGGACCCGCTCACCGTGGGCTTCCGCCGGCAGGCGATGGTCGGCATCAACGTCGAGGGCGACGTCGAGTCGATCGCGGACGCGCTGACCGCCATGTCGGAAGTCGAGTACGTGGTGATGACCGCGGGCTCGTTCGACATCCTCGCCGAGATCGTCTGCGAGGACGACGACCACCTGCTGGACGTCATCAACAAACGCATCCGGGCCCTGCCCGGCGTGCGCTCCACCGAGAGCTTCGTCTACCTGAAGCTGAAGAAGCAGACCTACATGTGGGGAACCCGATAACCGTGACCCAGAAGGACCTCAGCCGCACCGCGTACGACCACTTGTGGATGCACTTCACCCGCATGTCCTCGTACGAGAACTCCCCCGTGCCGACCATCGTCCGGGGCGAGGGCACCTACATCTACGACGACAAGGGCAAGCGCTACCTCGACGGTCTCGCCGGTCTGTTCGTGGTCCAGGCCGGTCACGGCCGCACGGAGCTCGCCGAGACCGCCTTCAAGCAGGCCCAGGAGCTGGCCTTCTTCCCGGTGTGGTCGTACGCCCACCCGAAGGCCGTCGAGCTGGCCGAGCGCCTCGCCGACTACGCCCCGGGCGACCTGAACAAGGTCTTCTTCACCACCGGCGGCGGCGAGGCCGTCGAGACCGCCTGGAAGCTCGCCAAGCAGTACTTCAAGCTGCAGGGCAAGCCGACCAAGTACAAGGTCATCTCGCGTGCGGTCGCCTACCACGGCACCCCGCAGGGCGCCCTGTCCATCACGGGCCTGCCGGCCCTGAAGGCGCCGTTCGAGCCGCTCGTCCCGGGCGCGCACAAGGTGCCGAACACGAACATCTACCGTGCCCCGATCCACGGCGACGACCCGGAGGCCTTCGGCCGCTGGGCCGCCGACCAGATCGAGCAGCAGATCCTCTTCGAGGGCCCGGAGACCGTCGCCGCGGTCTTCCTGGAGCCGGTGCAGAACGCCGGCGGCTGCTTCCCGCCGCCGCCCGGCTACTTCCAGCGCGTGCGCGAGATCTGCGACCAGTACGACGTGCTGCTCGTCTCGGACGAGGTCATCTGCGCCTTCGGCCGCCTGGGCACGATGTTCGCCTGCGACAAGTTCGGCTACGTCCCGGACATGATCACCTGCGCCAAGGGCATGACCTCGGGCTATTCCCCGATCGGCGCCTGCATCATCTCCGACCGCCTCGCCGAGCCGTTCTACAAGGGCGACAACACCTTCCTGCACGGCTACACCTTCGGCGGCCACCCCGTGTCGGCCGCGGTGGGCCTCGCCAACCTCGACCTGTTCGAGCGCGAGAACCTCAACCAGCACGTGCTGGACAACGAGGGCGCCTTCCTGCAGACCCTGCAGAAGCTGCACGACCTGCCGATCGTCGGCGACGTCCGCGGCAACGGCTTCTTCTACGGCATCGAGCTGGTGAAGGACAAGAACACCAAGGAGTCCTTCAACGACGAGGAGACCGAGCGCGTCCTGTACGGCTTCCTCTCCAAGGCGCTGTACGACAACGGCCTGTACTGCCGTGCCGACGACCGCGGCGACCCGGTCGTCCAGCTCGCCCCGCCGCTGATCTCCAACCAGGAGACCTTCGACGAGATCGAGCAGATCCTGCGCGCGACGCTGACGGAGGCGTGGACCAAGCTCTGAGCCTGATTCATCCGATCAGCTGATCTGTGCCGGCCCCGGTGCCGTCCGTTCGAGTGGGAACGGCGGCCCGGGGCCGTGTGCTGTCCGGCCTCCCGGTGACCGCTGCCTAGCGTGCCAGTGACCGATCGGCCCAGCCTTCGTTCCCCCGGACGAGGGATCGGAAGCGGGAAAACGGATCAGAACCGAGGTGTACGCCATGGAGGCCGAGGCCCCGCCGGACAACGACGTGCTCTGGGCACGCTCCCTGCACTTCAGCCACCCCGACGGCTCCCCCGGACTCACCGGGGTCTCGCTCGGTGTGCGCGCGAGCGAGATCCTCGCCGTCACCGGCCCGCGCGGCAGCGGCAAGACCACCCTGCTGCGCTGTCTGTCCGGTCTGGTGCCGGTGCGTGAGGGCGAGGTGTGGTTCAACAGCTCCCCCATGCACACCCTCGGCCCGATGCGCCGCGAGCGGCTGCGCCGGGAGCGGTTCGCCTGGATCGACACCCAGCCGGTCCTGGTGCCCGAGCTGAACGTCTGGGAGAACGCCGCGCTGCCCCTGATGCTGCGCGGCGCCGGCCGCCGCCGGGCCAAGGTCGCGGCGCTGGAGTGGCTGGAACGCCTCGACGTCGGCGACAAGGCCCGCAGCCGCCCGCACCAGCTGCAGCAGGCCGAGCGCCAGCGCGTGGCCATCGCCCGGGCCCTGGCCACGACCCCCACGGTCCTCTTCGCCGACGAGCCCACGGCCCCGCTGCACCGGGCCGACCGCACCCACGTGCTGCGCACCCTGACCACGGCCGCCCGCTCGCACGGCATCACGGTCGTCCTCGCCACCCACGACCCCGACACCGCCGCCCTCGCCGACAGCACCGTCTGCCTGCTGGACGGCCGGCGCGTCAGCACCGTGCACCTGCCGGAGACCCCCGAGACGGAAGGCCGGGCCGCGTGGTCGCTCTCCGTCTGACCCGTGCGGCCCGGCCCGCCGTCCAGCTGCGCCGGCTGCTGGTGACCGCAGCCTCGGCGGGCACCGGATTCCTCCTGCTGTCCTGCTTCGGCTACGCCCTGAACCACCCCGAGGCCGCGGACGCCGCCGCGCTGCGGCTCGCCTGGTGCACGGTGCCGCTCGCCGCCACGGTGTACTTCGCGCTCGCCGTCGCCCGCACCGACCCCGCCACCCGGCCGCGCACGGGACTGTCCGCGCTGGGCCTCGGCCCGGCCCGCATGATGGCGATCTCGGCGCTGACCACCGCCCTGTGCTGCACCCTGGGCTCGCTGCTGGCCCTGCTGGTCTTCCTCGACCTGCGCGGCGACCTCACCGGCGTGCCGTTCGACGGCGCGGCGGCGGACTTCCTGGCCGTGGACGCGCACCTGCCGGTGCCGGCCACCCTGACCCTGCTCTTGCTGGTCCCGGCCGCCGCCTCGGCCACGGTGGCCCTCGCCCTGCGCCCCAAGGACCCCCGCCCCACCGCCCCGCTGCTGCGCAGGTACGGCCGCTTCGGCGCGTACGGCTACTCGGTGGCCCGGGAGACGTTCGGGACGTACGGAAGGTTCGGTGCGCGGCTGCGGCCGGGGGCCGGAGGCCCGCGCGACGCGCACGGGAAAGCGGACGACGGCGAGCAGCCCGGTCCCCACCCCACGGGCGGCCGTACCGCCACGGCGACGAAGACGGCGGACGCCGACGGCACCTCGGCAGCGCCGGGCGGTGCCGCCGACCTCGGCCGCGCCGCCGCGGCGACAGGAACGGCGGACGCCGACGGCACCCCGGCGGCGCCGGGCAGCGCCACCGACCTCGAGCCGCAGACGCCGGCCACCGCGTGGACGGACGGCGCCCAGCCCCCCAAGGGCGCCCCCGCCGGCCTGCCCTGGGGCATCAGCCTTCTGGCCACCGGTCTCGCCGTCCAGGCCTACGCGGGCCACGCGGACATCGCCGTACTGCTCGGCCGGCTGCTGACCGCCACCGGCCTCGTCCTCGCCGGGCCCGGCCTCACCCATCTGTGCGGCCTCCTGCTGCAGTCCACCCGTCCCGGCGCCCTCCGCCTGCTGGCCGGGCGGGTCCTCATGACGGAGGCCACCCGCATCGGCCGCCCCCTCGGCGTCGTCTGCGCGGTCGCGTCCGCCGGCTACGCGATGACCACGCTCTACGCCGGCTCGGCGCCCGCGTTCGGCCCGCTGACCACCCTCGGCGCGCTGCTCGTGACCGGCTGCACGGTCGCCACCCTCCTCACCGCGGCCGTGGAGACCCGCCAGTGCCGGGCGGAGACGACGGCCGCGCTGCTCCGGCTCGGCGCGCCCGCCACGATGCTGCGCGCGGCGGCGGCCCTCCGCGCGGCGGCCCTGGTGGCCCTGTTCGGCCCGCTCACCCTGGCCGTCGCCGCCCTGGCGGCCCTGCCCGTGGAGCGCTGACCACCCGCCCGCGAAAAAGCTCTCCGGCGACCGATGAGTTCTCCCGGGGTCCCCGGTCCAACCCACCGAACACACCGACGTACGGCACGGACCGCCCCGGGAGGGCCCCATGTACCAGCAGATGATCTTCGTGAACCTGCCCGTGAACGACCTCGACGCCGCGAAGAAGTTCTTCACGGAGCTGGGCTACACGATCAACCCGCAGTTCAGCGACGACAACGCCGCCTCCGTGGTGATCAGCGACACCATCGTCGCGATGCTGCTGACCAAGCCGTTCTACGCGACCTTCACCAAGAAGGAGATCGCCGACGCCACGAAGACCAGCGAGGTGCTGATCGCGTTGAGCGCCGAGAGCCGCGAGAAGGTGGACGAACTGGTGGACCGGGCCCTCGCCCTGGGCGCCACGCCGAGCGGCGAGACCCAGGACCACGGCTTCATGTACGGCCGCTCCTTCGACGACCTCGACGGCCACACCTGGGAGGTCGTCTGGATGGACCCGGCGATGGTCCAGGGCTGACTCGCTGTCAGGGGGCGCGTCGACACGGTCAAACGTATCTGCGGGTAATAAGCAGGCAAAGCCAACGGCCGTTGGCGGCATATGCATTGACACTGCTTATGAAGCGCTTATAGACCTGTGAGTCTCTTGGGGGTGGTGGGGCACTGGTCTCGTTCGGTGCCGCAACTCCCCCTCTACCCCCCGCAGTTGCACACTGTAAAGGACAAGCGTTGTCCATAACTCACCGTGGCGCACGTCGTTCCGTGCGCATTCTGGGTGTTGCCTCCGCATCGGCCGCGATCGTGCTGGGTGTCTCCGGCTCCGCGCTCGCCTGCCAGATCGGTGACTTCAAGGCCGAAGCCGGCTGCGCCGGCGACAAGGGCCAGATCGTCATCACCGACACCGACTCGTCCAACACGACCGCTCACATCACCGTGTTCGAGAAGAACGACGCGGTCGAGACGAAGGTCGCCGAGGTCGACGTGCGGGGCTCCGCCCAGGGCACGAAGACCCCCGTCGACGTGGACTGGAAGGCCAAGACCACCTACAGCATCGAGGTCAAGGTCGACAGCGGCCGGTTCCACTTCGACCAGTACATCAAGCCGGATCTGACCACCCCGGCCGAGGCCTGCAAGAAGGAGGACTCCCCGACTCCGACGGCCCCCTCGAAGCCGACGCCGTCGCCGTCGAAGTCCGCCCCGGCCGAGTCGGCGACCCCGACCCCGTCGGCCTCCGCGTCCAGCTCCGCCCCGGCGAGCGCGCCGAGCAACGCGCCGTCCCCGGCGGCCGGTGACTCCAACCTCGCCGAGACCGGTGCCAACTCCAACACCGGCCTGATCGCCGGCGTCGCCGGCGCGCTGGTCGTCGTCGGCGGCGGCGCGGTCTACTTCGGCATGCGCCGTCGTGGAGCGCGCGGCAACGGCTGACGCCTCGCCCGTCGGCATCCGTACACCACCGCGGCCCGTCCCCCTATCCCCAGGGGACGGGCCGCGGTCGTACGTCAGCCGAAGGTGGCGTGCTGCCTCCAGAACTCCAGCACCTCGCGCTCACCGACGATCTCCAGGCCGGGGGCCTCCAGCGGCAGCCGGTTGTAGAAGGCGAGCAGCACGGAGGTGAGCGGGCCGCGCAGGGCGACCGTGGCCTTCTCGTGGCCGCGCCGCCAGCTCAGCCCGTCCTCGCCCAGCTCGATCAGCCACTCGGCGTTCAGGTCCGCGGCGGCGTCGGTGGCGTGCAGATGGATACTGCGGCCGGGCCCGCGCAGCTCCGCGGCCCACGGGCGCGCCCCGGCGCGCTGCACCCACTGGGCGATCTGCAGCCACTCGTCCAGCGCGTCGGCGGCGACGTCGGGCGCGACGTCGTAGGCCGCGCCGACGGTGAGCGCGGCGTCCGCGCGATGGACGGTGATCTCGTGGGTCATCCGGCGGGCCCAGAACCCGCTGGGGACCATGCCCATCCAGGACCACACCTTGGCCTCGGGACCGGCCTCGCGCAGCGCCCCGACGATCATCTCGCCGGTCTCCGCGAGCCAGGCGTCCAGGGCCGCCGCGTCGCCCTCGGCCTCCGGTCCTTCGCCGAGCGGCACCTGCTCGCGCGGGAGCATCTCCTGCGCCCGGGTCCGCACCAGCGTGGCCGCCCAGCGCAGGGCGCCGCCCATGTGCCGTACGAGCCGTTCCAGGGTCCAGTCCGGGCAGGTCGGCACGGTGGCCGACAGATCGGCGCCCGAGGTCACCAACGCCCTGAACCGGTCCACCTGGTCGGCGATTTCGTCGCAGTAGCGATCATGCGTGAGCAAGGTCATGCCCCCACCCTAGGGCGGGGGTGATCAGTCGAGCACGACGATTTCGGTCGCGTCGAACTCCACGCCCACGGCCTGGCCGACCTCGGGCGCGTCCCGCAGCGCGCAGGCCGCCTCCAGGCGCGGGGCGTCCGCGGGCTGGAGGCGGACGGCCACATGGGTGCCCTTGAAGGTGCGTGCCGTCACCGTGCAGCGCAGACCGGCGTCGGCGGCCACCAGCCGTACCCCGGCGGGCCGCACCAGCAGGCTGCGGGCGCCCTGCGGCGAGCCGTCGGGGACCGGCAGCTTGCCCCAGGGGCTGTCGGCGGCCGTACCGGCGACGGTCGCCTCCACCACGTTGTCGAAGCCGAGGAAGCGGGCCACGAACGCGTCGGCGGGCCGCTGCCAGACCTGAAGGGGCGTGCCGGACTGGGCGATCCGCCCGTCCCGCATCACCACCACCCGGTCGGCCAGCGCGAACGCCTCGCCCTGGTCGTGCGTCACGGCGAGCACGGTCGTGCCCAACCGGCCGAAGAGTTCCCGCAGTTCGACCACCAGGCGTTCGCGCAGCGAGCGGTCGAGCTGGCCGAGCGGCTCGTCCAGCATCAGCAGCCGGGGGCGGGGCGCCAGCGCGCGGGCGAGGGCCACGCGCTGCTGCTCGCCGCCGGAGAGGGAGGCCACGGCCCGCCGGGCGGCTCCGGGCAGCCCCACCAGGTCCAGCAACTGGGCGACCCGGGCGTCCCGTTCGCCCTTGGCCATGCCGTGCATGCGCAGCCCGAAGGCCACGTTCGCGCCGACGTCCCGCTGCGGGAAGAGCTGGTGGTCCTGGAACATCAGGCCGACGCCCCGCTTGTGCGCGGGCACGCCCGCCTGGTCCCGGCCGTCGAGCAACACCCGTCCGGCGGACAGCGGCTGCAGCCCGGCGACCGCCCGCAGCAGGGTCGACTTCCCGCTGCCGCTGGGCCCGAGCACGCACACCACCTCGTGCTCGGCGACCTGAAGGCCCACCGCGTCCAGCACGGCCAGGCCGCCCAGGCGTACGGTCGCGGCGTCGAGACTCAGCAGCATCGCAACTCCCCCGTCGGGAACTCACCTGTCCAGGCGGCGGCCACGCGTCCGGTCGGCGGCATCTAGAACTCCCCCGTCCGGTCGGTGCGCAGCCGCTCCAGGAGCAGCAGCGCGGCGGCGCACACCACCATGAGGATGGTCGAAAGGGCCATCGCCTGGCCGTAGTTGAGGTCGCCGGGGCGGCTGAGCAGCCGGGCCACGGCGACCGGGAGCGTCGGGTTGTCGGGCCGGGCGATGAACACGGTCGCGCCGAACTCGCCGAGCGAGACGGCGAACGCGAACCCGGCCGCGACCAGCAGCGCCCTGCGCACCATCGGCAGGTCCACCTCGCGCCACACCCGCCAGGACGAGGCCCCGAGCACAGCGGCGGCCTCCCGCAGCCGTACGTCCACCGCGCGCAGCACGGGCAGCATGGTCCGTACGACGAAGGGGGCGCCGACCAGCGCCTGGGCGAGCGGCACCAGGATCCAGGACTGGCGCAGGTCCAGCGGCGGCTTGTCGAGGGCGATCAGGAAGCCGAAGCCGACGGTCACGGCGGAGACGCCGAGCGGCAGCATCAGCAGCGCGTCGAAGCCCCGCACCAGGCGTCCGGCGTCCCGCCGGGCGAGCGCGGCGGCGGCGAGAGCGCCGATCACCACCGCGATGGCCGTGGCGGCGACGGCGTACTGGAGGGACGTCCACACCGCGTGGACCGGCGCCACCAGGAACGTACCGCCGTCGGCGTCGGTGAGCGCCCGGTAGTAGCCGAAGCCCGGCGCGTCGAGGGAGCGCTGGACGAGGACGCCGAGGGGCAGCACCAGGAGCAGGACGACGGTGCCGAGGACGAGGGCGAGCAGCGCCCACTGCCCGGCGCCGCGCGGCCGGCGGGCGGTCACCGCCGGGTCCACCAGCCGCAGGGCGGTCTCCCGGCGCCGTACGGTCCAGGCGTGCACGGCGAGGATCGCGCCGACGGCGGCGAACTGGACGAGGGTGAGGACGGCGGCCGTGGACAGGTCGAAGACCTCGGAGGTCTGCCGGTAGATCTCCACTTCGAGGGTGGAGAAGGTGGGGCCGCCGAGGATCTGGACGATGCCGAAGGAGGTGAAGCAGAACAGGAACACCATCAGCGCGGCGGCGGCCACGGCGGGCGCGAGCGCGGGGAGGGTGACCTTGCGCCAGGCGCCGAGCGGCGAGGCGCCCAGCATGCGGGCGGCCTCCTCCTGCCGGGGGTCGAGCTGGGACCACAGCCCGCCCACGGTCCGTACGACGACCGCGTAGTTGAAGAAGACGTGGGCCAGCAGGATGGCCCAGACCGTGGTGTCCAGCCGTACGCCCCACAGGTCGTCGAGCAGCCCGCCGTGCCCGACGAGGGCGAGGAACGCGCTGCCGGCGACGACGGTCGGCAGCACGAACGGCACGGTGACCACGGCCCGCAGCACCTGCCGGCCCGGGAAGTCGAGGCGGGCGAAGACGTAGGCGGCGGGCAGCGCGAGCAGCAGGGTGAGCGCGGTGGAGGCGAGCGCCTGCCAGGTGGTGAACCACAGCACGTGGCGGATGTCCGACTGCGTCACCACGTCCGCGAGCCGCCCCCACCGCCAGGCGCCGTCCGCCTTCAGCCCGCGCGCGACGATCGCGGCGACGGGCCAGGCGAAGAACAGCGCGAAGAACGCGACGGGCAGGGCCATCAGCCCCAGCCGCGCCGCGTACCTCCGCCGGGGCCCGGCTACTTCAGTACGAGCGAGGTCCACGACTTGACCCACTGGTCACGGTTGGCGGCGATTTTGCCGGAGGCCATGGTCTCGGGGTGCTGGGCGGCCTTGCCGTACTCGGTGAACTCGGCGGGCACCTTGGCGCCCTGCACCACCGGGTAGACGAACATGTTCAGCGGCATGTCCTCCTGGAACTCCTTGGAGACCAGGAAGTCGATGAACGCCTTGGCGCCCTTGGGGTTCTGCGCGTTGCTCAGCAGCCCGGCGAACTCGATCTGCCGGAAGCAGGTGCCGTACGACACCCCGGTCGGGGCGGTGCTGGGGCGCTTCTTGGCGTAGATCACCTCGGCGGGCGGCGAGGAGGCGTACGACACGACGAGCGGCCGGTCGCCGCCGGCCTTCTTCCCCTCCGAGGAGCCGGAGAACTCCTGGTAGTAGGCCTGCTCCCAGCCGTCGACGACCTTCACGCCGTTGGCCTTGAGCTTCTTCCAGTACCCCTGCCAGTTGTCGTCGCCGAACTGCGCGGCGCTGCCGAGCAGGAAGCCGAGGCCGGGCGAGGAGGTGGCGGCGTTCTCGGTGACGAGGAGGTTCTTGTACTGGGGCTTGGCGAGGTCGGCGAAGGACTGCGGCGGGGTGAGGTGGTGATCGGCGAAGTACTTCTTGTCGTAGTTGACGCAGATGTCGCCGTAGTCGACGGGCGTGACCCGGTGCTTGTCCTTGTCGAGCTGGTACGGGGCGCCGACCTTGTCCAGGCCCTTGGCGGTGTACGGCTGGAAGAGGCCGTTGTCGAGGGCGCGGGAGAGCAGGGTGTTGTCGATGCCGAAGAAGACGTCGCCCTGCGGGTTGTCCTTGGTCAGGATCGCCTTGTTGACGGCCTGCCCGGCGTCGCCGTCCTTGAGGACCTTGACCTTGTACCCGGTCTTCTTCTCGAAGTCGGCGAGCACGTTCTTGGACACGGCCCACGAGTCGTGGCTGACCAGGGTCACGGTCTTGGAGTCGGCGGCGCTCTTGGCGTGCGTCGAGCCGCACGCGGACAGACCGATGAGGCCGAGGCCGACCGCGACGGCCACGAGGGTCTTGTTCTGCACTGGTTGTCCTCCTGGGGTTGGCCAGGAAGAGACGCGGCCCCACCCGGGGAATCCGGGCAGGGCGCAACAGCTTGAGTGATGACCGAACTTCCTACCCAGAATGACCTGGGCGAGGTTCAGAGGGTCTGCGGCCCTGTCCGCCGCACTCTCAGCGCTGTGGCGCTCCCCTGTCGGAATATGAAGATGTGATGGGACGGTGGCCAGATTACCGCTCGGTGGCCGCCAGCTGACCACAGGCCCCGTCGATCTCCTGTCCCCGGGTGTCCCGGACGGTGACCGGCACACCGTGGGCGGCGATGGCCTCCACGAAGGCCTTCTCGTCCTCGGGCCGCGAGGCGGTCCACTTCGAGCCCGGCGTCGGGTTCAGCGGGATGAGGTTGACGTGCACGGGCCGGCCCTTGAGTAGCCGCCCGAGCCGGTCGCCCCGCCAGGCCTGATCGTTGATGTCGCGGATGAGCGCGTACTCGATCGACAGCCGGCGCCCGGACTTCTCGACGTACTCGAACCCGGCGTCCAGCACCTCGCGCACCTTCCAGCGGGTGTTGACGGGGACGAGGGTGTCGCGCAGCTCGTCGTCGGGGGCGTGCAGGGAGATCGCGAGCCGGCACTTGAAGCCCTCGTCGGCGAACCGGTGGATGGCCGGCACCAGCCCGACGGTGGACACGGTGATCCCGCGCTGCGAGAGCCCGAGCCCGTCCGGGGCGGGGTCGGTGAGCGCCCGGATCGCGCCCACGACCCGCTTGTAGTTGGCGAGCGGCTCACCCATGCCCATGAACACGATGTTGGAGAGCCGGGCAGGGCCCCCGGGCACTTCCCCGTCCCGCAGCGCCCGCATCCCGTCCACGATCTGGTGGACGATCTCGGCGGTGGACAGATTCCGGTCGAGACCCGCCTGCCCGGTCGCACAGAACGGGCAGTTCATGCCACACCCGGCCTGCGAGCTGATGCACATGGTGACCCGGTCCGGGTACCGCATCAGCACGGACTCCACGAGGGTCCCGTCGAACAGCCGCCACAGCGTCTTGCGGGTGGCCCCCTGGTCGGTCGACAGATGCCGGACGACGGTCATCAGCTCCGGGAACAGCGCCTCGCGCAGCTTGTCCCGCGAGCCGGCGGGGATGTCCGTCCACTGCTCGGGGTCGTGCGCGTACCGCGCGAAGTAGTGCTGCGCGAGCTGCTTGGCACGAAACGGCTTCTCACCGATCTCGGCCACCGCGTCCTTGCGCTCCGCGGGCGTGAGATCGGCAAGATGCCGCGGCGGCGTCTTGGCACCGCGCGGCACGACGAAAGTGAGTTCTCCGGGCTTGGGCATGGTGGTACCAGTGTCGCAGATCCACTTGGGTGGCCTGGGGCACGGCTGTCGCTCGCTACGACTGTCATGGGTGCTACGTATGAAAACCCCGAAGCGCCGGCGACCGATGACCTCTCCGGTGAACTGAGCCCTCCAGAGGCAGGGCCGCGACGGTTGCCGCCCATTGATGCTGGCCCTGGGCGGGCCGAACGAGAGTGATCCGGCGCGGCGCGTGGCAGGGGTGCTGTCGGGGATGAGCAAGGGACACGGCAAAAGTGGGCGGCGGCTTCCGTTCTACTGGTGGGAGGCACCCGGGGGGAGCGCGGGCGCGACGTGCGCAGTCCGCCCCTCCGTGGCAGCGGTTTTCCTGGCCTGCGTGAACATCGCAGGAGTTCCTTCCAGCGGCCCGAGGGCCGGGTGTGCGGCTTGCTGGCGTCCTGTGCAGTGTCCGGCATCGATTTCCCTGGTAGCCGGGATCCGTCAGCGGGGGTGGGACGCTGAGCGGGTCATCCCGACTGGGTGACCGGGCAGATGCCCACCTCACCGCGGGTCAGCGGCGGCTGCTCCGGCGCCTGCCGCGGATGAGGTGCTGGGCCACGAGGTGCCCCGACCCGGCGCCGAGGCCGGGGCCGGGGTGGGTCGAGGCGCCGATGTGCCACAAGCCGGGTACAGGTGTGGCGTGCCGGGCCGCGCCCGGTAGGGGGCGCCACAGCAGGGCCTGGTCGAGTTCGGTCGAGCCGCCGTAGGGGTCGCCGTTGACCGCGTTCCGATTGTGCGCCATCAGGTCCGACGGTGTGACGGCGTCCCAGGCGAGCAGCTTCTCCGGCAGGTCGGGCGCGTGAAGCGCGATCCTGGCCAGGACCCGTTGGACGTATCCCTCGGTCAGCTCCTTCGTCCAGTGGCCGTGGGCGTCCAGTTCGCCCGCCGCGTCGCCGCTCGGCTTGTAGGGCCGTTCCTGGAGCTGGGTCCACAAGGTGGCGGCGCCGTCGGGCACGCGTGAAGGGTCCAGGACATACTGCTGGCCGACGACCAGTGTGGGCCTGCGCGGCAGCAGCCCCGCCTCGGCCTCCGCGCACGCGATCGCGGTGCTCGCGGACCCGTCGCTGAGATGGACCAGCGGTATGCCGGCCAGGCGCGCATCGCGCCAGCCGAGCGGGGCGGAGAGGGCGACGTGGAGCTGCATCGCAGCGCGTCCGTACCGGAAGCGCAGGGCCTCGTCGCGGATGGCGGGCGGGACGGGCGCGTCCTGTGGCAGAAGCTCGCCGTACAGCGCGGTCGGGGTTACCGAGACCAGGACGGCGTGGCGGGCCCGGATGGTTTCGCCGTCGGTGGCCACGCCCATGACCCGGCCGCCTGTGATAAGCAGCCGCTCCGCCGACTGCCCCGTGGAGACGTGCACCCCGAGCTCGTCGAGCAGTGCCTCGAAGGCGCGGACGAAGTTCTGGGCGCCGCCCGCCACCACGGGCATGCCGAAACCGTGCAGGGTCGTGGCCATGACAGGCAGCGTCAGACCGCCCAAGGCGTGGTCAGGAGACAGTCCGGCGTGCAGCAGCCAGGGGATCCACAGCACATCAGGCTCGTCGCCGCGGAAGGCGCCGCGGCAGTAGGAGCGGCCGCTGGTCATGGTGGCCCGCAACCACTCCTCGGCGCCGCTGAAGCGCTCGCGGCGCAGCAGTTTCACCACATGCCGGAGCACACGGGGCGAGCGTGGTTCACCGCCCAGGATGCCGCCCAGTGCGTCGGCGTTGTCGAGGAACCTCTGCAGCAGGGTGAGGTAGGCGGTTCGGTCCTCGGAGTGGCCGAACATCTCGGCGGTGGCCGCGGGGTCGCGGTGGGCGAGGACCACGCGCCCTTCGTCGGTGACGGTGCCCGTGATCAGTCCGTCGGTGTTGCGATACTCCAAACCGTGACGGTGCAGGTCCTCACCGAGGGCGGCGTAGGCCCCGCCGGACACGAACAGCGGGTGCCACGAGGAGTACGTGTCGTGCAGGTATCCAGGCAGAGTCCGCTCCTCGGTGGCGATGAAGCCGCCCAGCCGGTCGCTTCCTTCTATGAGGGCCACCGACCAGCCGCTCTTGGCCAGCTGGGCAGCGGCAACCAAGCCGTTCACGCCGGACCCGATCACGACCGCGTCGAAGGTGGGTGTCATCAGCGCTCCTCCGACGTGAGGGGGGTTGGGTGCCAAGGCTCCGCCTGAGCGAGCCACCACCAGCCAGGACGAGGGCGCGGCCCTCGCCCATCCAGCCTTTCCCTCAGGCGCCGGGCTGTCCAACGCTTGCAGCCGCCGCCCCAGGCCCTGAGCACTGCGCCGATCAGTGCCTTGTTCGCGAGTCGGCCGAGCTCGTGCCGCTGCTGCTGGGCGGCGCCGGTGTCACCACACTGCAGGCACGCCCGCATCAGCGTGTCCCGCTGCCAGCGGCGTCTGCCCGGACTCGAACGCACCGGCGTGATCAAGAGGCTCTGTTCTGACCATGGCCGCGCTCTACGGGTGATCGACTCATGTCCGCCTGCTTACCCACGCGTCGGTGCGCGTCGGCGCAGCCCGCGCGGAGCGGGCCGAAGGCAGGAGCGGCGCGCGGAGCGGAGCCGGGAAGCGCGCCCGGCGGAGCGGAGCGCAGCCGGGGCTTGGCATCCAGGAGTGGAAGCCTGCCTTGCGGGTGCTGGACGCAGCGGGCGCGCGAGCGGCAACCGCCGGGATACAGTCTCGCAGAATGGGGGTGAGCCATGGCCGCGCTTTTCTATTCCGGTGTCGTGGCCGGTGTGGCGTTGCTGGCTTTCCTGGTTCTGCGGGAGCACGGAACGCGGCCGGCGAAGGCGGCTTCCTGGTTGTGTCTGGCGGTCGCCGCCCTCCCCGGGCTGGCGGTCATCGGCGTCGTTCTGCAAGTGGTCTTCGGGTCGTGAGACCGGTGCGGGGCTGCCGTCCAGTTACAGGCAGGGGACGTTGGCGTAGCCCGGGTAGAAGTAGCGGCCGGCCGGGCCCATGCTGTGGACGCAGCGGTCGAGGGCCGGGGTCTGGGGCTTCGGGCTGTCGGTGACGGCGGTCGCGGTCGGGGTGATCAAGAGGGTCGCCCCCAGGACCATCGCCGCCACCGCCGATTTCTTGCCCGGCATGCGCCTTCGGAACGTCTTCATTGCCGCCCTCCTCAGGGCCGAGACGGGAGCGCCGCGCGGTCCACGGGGCGAGGATTCGGCGCTCGGGGTTTCGTTATGGTCATATGCCTCAGTCATGGCGTCAATACCTTTAATCGGGCATTGGGCATCTTCAGTGCCTTTTCTGGCCCCTTGTCGTGGTCACCGGAATCGGCACGGGACGGTCGCCGTTGCTGCGCGGCGTGAAGTTCTGCCGGGGAACGGTCGGGTTTCCTGGTCGGGTCTTGTCCGGCACCCTGCCCTGGCGTAACCACGAGCCATGAACCTTTTCGGCCGCAATTCCTTCCAGCGGCGTGCACAGCCGTCTGCCGCCCCCGTGGCGACCGTCGCCCCGCGGGCCGGTGCCACCGCCGTTCTGCCCGACCCCGAGCTGGCGCATCTGACCGGCGAGTGGCTGATCGATCCCGCGCACAGCAGGATCGGGTTCTCCGTGCGGCACGCGATGGTGACGACGGTGCGGGGCGCGTTCACCGAGTACGAGAGCCGCCTCTACTTCGACGGCCGTCAGCCCACGCGCTCCCGCGCCGACATCGTGCTCTACACCGCCAGCGTCGACACCGGTGTCGAGCAGCGCGACGCGCATGTGATCGGGCGGCAGTTCCTGGACTCCGGGGCGCACCCGCGGATGACCTTCACGAGCACCGCCGTACGGCTCGTGGACGCGGACGTCTACCGCATGACCGGCGACCTGACGATCAAGGGCACCACCCGGCCCGTCGACCTGGACCTCACCTACATCGGCCATGTCACCGACGTGTTCGGGGACGAGCGCGTCGGCTTCGACGGCACCACGACGATCAACCGCTCGGACTGGGGCCTGACCTACGACGCCCGGCTGGCCCAGGGCGGGGCCATGGTGAGCGAGAAGGTCCGCCTCCAGTTCGACATCGCCGCCATCCGGGCCACGTGAGACTGTGCCGGACACACGTGAACGGCCCCGTCCTCCGCGGAGGACGGGGCCGTACGTATCCCGGCGTACGACGGCTCACGCCGAACCGACGAACACCACCAGCAGCAGCCACACCACCGGGGCCGTGGGCAGCAGGGAGTCCAGGCGGTCCATGATGCCGCCGTGGCCCGGGAGCAGGGTGCCCATGTCCTTGATACCCAGGTCGCGCTTGATCATGGACTCGCCGAGGTCGCCCAGGGTGGCGCTGGCCGCGACCGCGAGGCCCAGCACCAGGCCCTGCCACCAGGTGCCGTGGTGGATCAGGAACTGCATGCACAGCGCGCCGGCGACCATCGCGAAGGTCACCGCGCCCACCAGCCCCTCGCGGGTCTTGCCGGGGCTGATGCGCGGGGCCAGCTTGTGCTTGCCGAAGCGCCAGCCGACCGCGTACGCGCCGGTGTCGCTGACGACCGTGAGGAGGAGGAAGGTCAGCACCCGCCAGGGGCCGTCGTCCGCGGTCAGCATCATGGCGACGAACGTGGCCAGGAACGGCACGTAGAACGCCGCGAAGACGCCCGCCGTGACGTCCTTCAGATAGCCCTCCGGCGGCTCGGTCATCCGCCACACCAGGGTCGCCAGCGCCGTCAGCGCCATGGCGACCCACGCGCCCTCGGCGCCGCTGACGTACCCGGCGACCACCATCGCCGCACCGCCCACCGCGAGCGGCACCAGCGGGGCCTTGATCTCCTTGCGCTCGCGCAGCCTGCTGGTCAGCTCCCACAGGCCGACGACGACCGCGACCGCGATCACCCCGACGAACACGGCCTTGTAGACGAACAGCGAGGCGACGATCACCACCCCGAGCCCGACCCCGACCCCTATGGCCGCGCTCAGGTCACGGCCCGCGCTCTTCTTCTGCGGCGCTGGGGCCGGCTGGTGGGCGTCGGGCATGGGCTCCGGATTCTGGTTCTCGGCCGGGAGTGCCCGGCCCTGCGGGGACTCGGGGCGGAACGCGCCGCGGAATTCCTGGAACGAGGGGCCGCTCTGCCGGGCGGCCCCCAGGTCGCCGTCCTGGTCCGATCCGTACGCGGGGTCCGATCCGTACGCGGGCTCGTCGGGCACGAGGGGCATGGGGCGGGTGTGCTGCGCCTCGGGCGCATCGTACGCGGGACCCGCCGGGACGGCCCCCGGGGCAGGCTGGGCCGGCCCGCCCTCGGCGGCCCCCCAGTACCCGGCCCGGCCCGCCGTGGGCGGCACCCTCCAGGAAGAGTCGCTCATCAGACTTCGAGCAGCTCCGCTTCCTTGTGCTTCAGAAGCTCGTCCACCTGGGCGACGTACTTCGCCGTGGTGTCGTCCAGCTCCTTCTCCGCACGGCGGCCCTCGTCCTCGCCGACCTCGCCGTCCTTGATCAGCTTGTCGATGGCGTCCTTGGCCTTGCGGCGCACGGAGCGGATCGAGACCTTGGCGTCCTCGCCCTTGCTCTTGGCGACCTTGATGTACTCGCGGCGGCGCTCCTCGGTCAGCTCGGGGAACACCACACGGATGATGTTGCCGTCGTTGCTGGGGTTGACGCCCAGGTCGGAGTCGCGGATCGCCTGCTCGATGTTGCGCAGCGCGCTCTTGTCGAACGGGGTCACGACCGCCATGCGCGGCTCCGGCACGGAGAACGAGGCCAGCTGGTTGATCGGCGTCGGGGCACCGTAGTAGTCGGCCACGATCTTGTTGAACATCGCCGGGTGCGCACGACCGGTGCGGATCGCGGCGAAGTCCTCCTTGGCGACCACGACGGCCTTCTCCATCTTCTCCTCGGCCTCGAGGAGGGTCTCTTCGATCACCACTTGCTCCTGCGTGTCTTGAGTAAGGCCCGGCTGCTGTTCCTGAGTCGGGGCGGCGGCCGGCTGCGTCGCGTCTTCTTCCTGCACGGTTCCCGACCGGCAGGACATTGTCCATCCCCCGGCCAGGGTCAGGCCCCTCGCGGGGCCGCGCACCACCGGCCGGGTTGATCCCGGGTCAGTCCCGGCTGCCGTGTTCACCCACCAGCGTGCCGATCTTCTCACCCTTGACGGCCCGGGCGATATTGCCCTCCGCGAGAAGTTCGAAGACGAGGATCGGGAGCTTGTTGTCGCGGCACAGCGTGATGGCGGTGGCGTCGGCGACCTTGAGGTCGCGGGTGATGACCTCGCCGTAGCCGAGGGCGTCGAACTTGACGGCGTCGGGGTTGGCCTTGGGGTCGGAGTCGTAGACCCCGTCCACGCCGTTCTTGCCCATGAGCAGCGCCTCGGCGTCGATCTCCAGGGCGCGCTGGGCGGCGGTGGTGTCGGTGGAGAAGTACGGCATGCCCATACCGGCGCCGAAGATGACCACGCGGCCCTTCTCCAGGTGGCGCACGGCGCGCAGCGGGATGTACGGCTCGGCGACCTGGCCCATGGTGATGGCGGTCTGCACCCGGCTGTCGATGCCCTCCTTCTCCAGGAAGTCCTGGAGGGCGAGGCAGTTCATGACCGTGCCGAGCATGCCCATGTAGTCGGAGCGGGCCCGGTCCATGCCGCGCTGCTGCAGCTCGGCGCCGCGGAAGAAGTTGCCGCCGCCGATGACGACCGCGATCTGGGCGCCGTCCCGGACGACGGCCGCGATCTCACGGGCGATCTTGTGCACCACGTCCGGGTCCACGCCCAGGCCCCCGCCGCCGGAGAAGGCCTCTCCGGACAGCTTCAGCAGATACCGGCCGCGTACTTTGCCGTCGTCGCTCTTCTGGGCCTTGGTGGTCATGGGAGATCCCGCCTCTTTCACGTGTTGCACATACGAAGAAGGCCATTGCCGGTGGGGTCGCTTTTCGCTCCCATGCGCGGCAATGGCCTCCTCGTCAGATCTGCTGCCGTCCGCCACGTGCCTGGGTGTGGCGGTGTGCGCGGACGACTGCTGTCGACCCTACCGAGATTTCCCTCAGGGTCGCGCGTCGATCGCGGTACGGACTCAGATGCCGACCTTGATGCGCGAGAAGCGCTTCAGGGTGACACCGGCCTCGTCCAGCACCTTCTGGACCGACTTCTTGTTGTCGAGCGCGTACGGCTGGCCGAGCAGCGTGGCGTCCTTGAAGAAGCCGTTGAGGCGACCCTCGACGATCTTGGCGATCGCGGCCTCGGGCTTGCCCTCGGCGCGGGTGGTCTCCTCGGCGATACGGCGCTCGGACTCGACGACGTCGGCCGGCACGTCCTCCTTGGCCAGGTACTTCGGCGCGAAGGCGGCGATGTGCTGGGCGATGCCCTTGGCGACCTCGGCGTTCGGCTTGTCGAACTCGACCAGGACACCGATCTGCGGGGGCAGGTCGGGCATGGTGCGGTGCATGTAGGCGGTGACGTAGCCGTCGGAGAACTGCGCGAAGCGGTCCAGGACGATCTTCTCGCCGAGGTTGGCGTTGGCCTCGTCCACGAACGCCTGGACGGTCTTGCCGGGCTCGATCTCGGAGGCGAGCAGGGCCTCGAGGTCGGCCGGGTTCGTCTTGGCGACGTGCTCGGCGATGGCCTTGGCCACGGCCTGGAACTTGTCGCCCTTGGCGACGAAGTCCGTCTCGCACTTCAGCTCGACCAGGACGCCGGAGGAGTTGTCGTCGGCGATGATGGAGACCACGGCGCCGTTCTCGGCGGAGCGGCCCTCGCGCTTGGCGACGCCCTTCTGGCCCTTGATGCGCAGCGCCTCGACGGCCTTGTCGACGTTGCCCTCGGCCTCGTCCAGCGCCTTCTTGCAGTCCATCATGCCGGCGCCGGTCAGCTCACGGAGCTTCTTGACGTCGGCGGCGGTGTAGTTCGCCATGAGTCTGTGAGTCTTTCTCGAAGTCTGGAAGATCTTCAGATCCGCGCGGTTGCGCTCCACATGTAGTCGCGGAACGCGTACGTCGTGCCGACCTGCGGGTGAACAGCGGGGGCGGACTTCACCGCGCCAAAGGCGCCGTGACGCAGCACCGCCCCCGCCGTCGAACGCTGACGGACCGGCGTCAGGCCTGCTCGGCCTCGGCGGCCGGAGCCTCGGCAGCCGGGGTCTCGGCGGCCGGAGCCTCGGCGGCCGGGGTCTCGGCAGCCGGAGCCTCGGCGGCGGCCTCGGCCGGCTTCTCGGCCTCGTCGGCCTTCTTCTCACCCTCGAGCAGGTCGCGCTCCCACTCGGCGAGCGGCTCGCCCGCGGCCTTCTCGCCCTTGTCACCGGTGGCGACGCGAGAGCGGGAGATGAGGCCCTCGGCGACGGCGTCGGCGATCACGCGGGTGAGCAGGGTGACGGAGCGGATCGCGTCGTCGTTGCCCGGGATCTTGTAGTCGACCTCGTCGGGGTCGCAGTTGGTGTCGAGGATCGCGACGACCGGGATGTTCAGCTTCCGGGCCTCGCCGACGGCGATGTGCTCCTTCTTGGTGTCCACGATCCAGACGGCGCTCGGCACCTTCTGCATCTCGCGGATACCACCGAGGGTCTTCTCCAGCTTGGCCTTCTCGCGCGAGAGCACGAGAAGCTCCTTCTTGGTCAGACCGGACGCGGCGACGTCCTCGAAGTCGATCTGCTCGAGCTCCTTGAGGCGCTGCAGACGCTTGTAGACGGTCGAGAAGTTGGTGAGCATGCCGCCCAGCCAGCGCTGGTTGACGTAGGGCATGCCGACGCGGGTGGCCTGCTCGGCGATGGCCTCCTGCGCCTGCTTCTTGGTGCCGACGAACATGACCGTGCCGCCGTGGGCCACGGTCTCCTTGACGAACTCGTAGGCGCGGTCGATGTACGACAGCGACTGGAGCAGGTCGATGATGTAGATGCCGTTGCGCTCGGTGAAGATGAAGCGCTTCATCTTCGGGTTCCAACGGCGGGTCTGGTGACCGAAGTGGACGCCGCTCTCCAGCAGCTCCCGCATCGTGACGACGGCCATGGCCGTATCTCCTTGAGTTTCTCGGTTGTGCCGCGGATGCCGGACGGCTTCCGCGCCTGACGCCCGCGTGCGCCGTGCCGCTGAGGACCGAGAGGCGCTGACACCGGCCGGTGAGGGCTTGTGTCGGGGCGTGCGAAGTCGACCCGGTGACCCGGATCGCCAGAAGAAGTGTACGGGACCGCCGGGGCGCCGGGTGACGCCGCTGTCCACAACCAGCGGGTTGTCCACAGGCCCGACCATGATCGGCGGCGGTGCGGCACGGTGGTCGCATGCGAGAAGCGATGCGATATGTCCTGCTGTCGGCGGGTCTGCTCCTCGGGCTGGCGATGGCGGCCCTGGCGCCCTGCCGGTCCTGGGCGGACACCCCGCCCCCGGCCCCCGCGCCGCCCCCTCAGGCCCCGGTCCCCCGCGTCGCGCGCGTCTGGCCGGTGGGCGTGCCCCCGCTCGTGTTACGCGGCTTCGAGCCGCCGGCGACACCGTACGGCCCCGGCCACCGGGGCGTGGACCTGTCGGCGCCGGCCGGCTCCCCGGTCCGGGCGGTGGCCCCGGGCCGGGTGTCCTTCGCGGGCCGGGTGGCGGGCAGGGAGGTCGTCTCGGTCGACCTGACGGGTACGGACCTGCGCACGACGTACGAGCCGGTGACTCCGTCGGTCCACAAGGGGGACGAGGTGCGGGCCGGCGAGGCGGTGGGCGCGGTGCAGCCGGCGGGCTCCCACTGCCCCACCGCGTGCGTCCACTGGGGCCTGCTCAGGGGGAAGACCTACCTGAACCCGCTGTCCCTGCTGCCGCCCTGGCTGCTGCACCGGGGGCCACCGAGACTGCTGCCGGTGCTCGGGGTGCCGTTGCCGTAGCCCGGCGGGCCTCAGCCCTTCACGCCCCGCAGCGCCATGGCCACCGCCGCGTCCGTCACCGCGGAGGGGTCCTCGGCGGCTCCCAGCTCGATGCGCCGCACCGCAGCGTCCACGATCCCCTGCAGCAGCATCGCCGCCAGCCGGGGCTGCTCGTGCCCCATCTCCGCGAGCGCCTCGGCGATCATCGCGACGAGACCGCCGTGCGCCGCCCGGATCTTCTCCCGCGCCCCGGCGTCCAGCTCGCTCGCCGAGATGGCGACGACCGCCCGGTGCCGCCGGTCCCCGACCAGCGCCAGCTGCCGGCGTACGTACGCCTCGACCTTGCCCTCGGCGGTGCCGGCCCGCTCCATCGCGGCGGCCACCTCCGCCGCCCAGACCGGAAAGTCGACCGCGCACAGCTCCTCGACCACGGCGGCCCGCGACCGGAAGTACTCGTACACGGACGACCGCGCCAGCCCCGTCCGCTCGGCCAGCGCGGGGAACGTCAGCGCTTCGGTCCCGCCTTCGGACAGCAGAGAGCGAGCCGCGTCCAGCAGGGCGGCTCGCTGCATCGACCGGTGCTCGGCCACGGAGGCCGCTCGAATCCTTGGCACGTCAACCACTTTACGGACGCCCCCACCCGAACGGGAGCCGCGCGCCGCCGTGCCGCCCGCCTCAGCGCCCGAAGCTCGCCAGCTTCGCCCTCAGCTGCAGCACCGACTTGGTGTGGATCTGGCTGACCCGGCTCTCGGTGACCCCGAGGACGTTGCCGATCTCGGCCAGGGTGAGGCCCTCGTAGTAGTACAGCGTGACCACGGTCTTCTCCCGCTCGGGCAGTGTGTTGATCGCCCGCGCGAGGAAGCGGCGCAGCTCACGGTCCTCGGCCACCTCCACGGGGTTGTCCGCGGCGGTGTCCTCCAGCGTGTCCATGAAGCTCAGCCCGTCGCCGTCCTCGCTGCCCACGTGCAGCAGCTCCTCCAGAGCCACCACGTTGGCCAGCGACAACTGGCTGAAAACGGCATGGAGTTCCTCGACCTCCATGCCCAGCTCGGCGGCGACCTCGGTTTCGGTCGGGGTGCGCCGCAGCCGGGCCTCCAGCGTGGCGTAGGCCCGCTCGACGTTGCGCGCCTTCTGCCTCACCGACCGCGGGATCCAGTCCAGCGCCCGCAGCTCGTCGATCATCGCGCCCCGGATCCGGGTGATCGCGTACGTCTCGAACTTGATCTCCCGGTCGACGTCGAACTTCTCGATCGCGTCGATCAGCCCGAACACCCCGGAGGAGACGAAGTCGGCCTGCTCCACGTTGGGCGGCAGTCCGACGCTCACCCGCCCCGCGACGTATTTCACGAGCGGCGAGTAGTGCAGGATCAGCTGCTCCCGCAGCCGCTCGTCCCCCGTCGCCTTGTACGACCGCCACAGTTCGTCGAGCGTCGAGGGAGCGGGCGGCCGCACGCTGCCACCGTCGCGGGCGGCTGGGGGGATCGCCGCCCGGTCGGACCCGGAGGTGTGCTGGGGCATTCGTCGCCTTGTGCCGTTCTGCCGTGAAGTGCCGTGAAGTGCTGTGAAGTGAGAGCGGGTGGGGTTCGTGGGGTGGTGTGTGCGGTGATGTGGGGTAGCCGGGTGAGCTGTCGGTCTGGTGTCGAGTTGGCGCGTTCTGTGTCGGCGCCTTCGTGAGCGTAGCGTGACTGAGGTGTCGCGGTGCGCGAACAGTGCGGCACCACCCGTGCGCGGGGCGCTCCGGCCCGCCCGGGGTGCGGGTCGCGCGGCTCGCTCTGTGTGACCGGCCTGGGCGCCAACTCCGGGAAACCCCAAGGGCGTCGGGCGTTCCCCCGGACGGCCGAACACGCTCGGTCAGCACGGCCCGCGACCGGTACGCACCGACATCACCGCCTGGCGTGTCAACTTCCAGCCATCGCCATGTCGTTCGACGTAACCAAGTGCTCGGAGTTCGTACAGTCTCGCGATCGCCTCGTCGCGGGTGGCCGACGCGCCGAGCGCGATCTCCTCGACGCCGGCCGCGCGGTCGCCGGGCAGGGCGGCGAGGACGGCTCGTGCGGCGGGTTCCAGCAGGTCGCGCGGGAGCACGGGGCCGCGCCGGGGCGGGGCCAGCTCGCCCATGTCGCCCACCAGTTCGACGACTTCCGCGGCATCGGTGACCAGCGTGGCCTCGCCGCGCAGCAGTTCGTGCACACCGGCGGACAGGGCGCTGGTGACGGGTCCCGGCACGCCCATGGTGAACCGTCCGAGGCGCTGCGCGGCCCGTGCGGTGGCCAGCGAGCCGCTGCGGCAGGCGGCCTCCACGACGACGGTGCCCCTGGTCAGGGCGGCGATGACGCGGTTGCGGAGGATGAACCGGCTGGGCGTCGGATGGTCGCCCGGGGGCAGCTCGCCCACCACCAGGCCCTGTTCCGCGATCCTGCCGATCAGGGCGGCGTGGCCGCGCGGGTACGGCCGGTCGACGCCGCAGGCCAGGACGGCGACGGTGGCCCCGCGGGCGGCGAGGGCGCCGCGGTGGGCGGCGCCGTCGATGCCGTACGCACCGCCCGACACCACCACCCAGCCGCGCTCGGCGAGCCCCGAGGCGAGGGTGGCGGCGACATGGGTGCCGTACTCCGTGCAGGCCCGCGCGCCGACCACGGCCACCGACCGCAGCGCCCACATCCGCAGGCTGGGCCGGCCGCGCACCCACAGCCCGAGCGGCCGGGCGTCGCCGAGGTCGTCGAGCTGGCCGGGCCACTCGGCGTCGCCGGGCGCCACGAACCGGGCCCCGGCCGCCGCCGCGACCGCGAGATCCCGCTCGGGCTCGGCCCGCCGGGCCCGCGCGACGAGTCCGGCCCACCGCACGTCGCTCACCCCCGGCAGCGCCGGACCCCCGTCCCGCAGCCGCCGCACCACCTCCTGCACCCCGAACTCCCGAACCCACCGCCCTCCGACCTCGTCCCCCGGCTCGACCACCCGGCACAGGAACACCCGCGCAAGCAGCTCCGCACTCACATCAACGCCCCGATGGCCATGGGCACCCCTCGCGGGACCCCGGTGCGCAGCTGGAGGGCCAGCGCGACGTCCGTCGCGTCCGGGCGGTCGTGTCCGACGAGGTCGGCGACCGTCCAGGCGACGCGCAGCACCCGGTCGATGCCTCGGGCGGTGAGCACGCCCCGCTCCAGGCTGCGCTCCGCCTCGTCCATCGCGCCGGGGACGGGATGGTACCTGCTGCGCAGCTCCCGGCCCGGCACTTCGCTGTTGGTGCGCCACGGGGTTCCGGCCAGCCGGGCCGCCGCTCGCTCGCGGGCCTGCCGTACCCGCTCGGCCACGGTCGCGGTGGACTCGCCCCGGGCGTCGGGTTCGGTGAGCTGGGCCCGGGTGACCGGATCGACCTCGACGCGCAGATCCACCCGGTCCAGCAGCGGGCCGGAGAGCCGGGACTGGTACCGGCGGATCACCGACGGCGGGCATTCGCACAGGGAGTCGCGCTGTGAGAAGCGTCCGCAGGGGCAGGGGTTGGCCGCCAGCACCATGAGGAAGCGCGCCGGGAACCGGACGACGCCGGCGCTGCGCGCGATCACGACGTGCCCCGACTCCAGCGGCTGCCGCAGGGCGTCCAGAGTCTGGCTGTGGAACTCGGGCGCCTCGTCCAGGAACAGCACGCCGCGATGGGCGAGGGAGACCGCCCCGGGCCGTGCGATGCCGGGGCCGCCGCCGACCAGGGACTGCATCGTGGCCGAGTGGTGCGGGGCGCAGTAGGGGGCCACGTCGATGAGCGGCTTGCCCGGCGGGAGCAGTCCGGCCACCGAGTGCACCGCGGTGACCTCGAGCGATTCCTCCCTGGTGAGCCGGGGGAGGACGGCGGGCAACCGCTCGGCGAGCATGGTCTTGCCCGCTCCGGGCGGCCCCTCGAGCAGCAGGTGGTGCCCTCCGGCGGCGGCGACCTCCACGGCCGTACGCGCCGAGGTCTGGCCCACGACGTCCGCTAGGTCGTGATCCGGCTCGTGCTGTGCGGCGCCGACGCTGTGCATGCCGGTGGCCGCGCCGGTGCCCGGCACGCGCAGGCCGGCCAGAAGGGGGTCGGGGCGGCCCTGCTCGTCGCGTTCCTCCTCGGGGACGGGCTCCTCGGTGAGGACCGCGACGAGCTGCCGCAGGCTCCGCACGCCGAGCACCGAGACGCCCGGGACCAGGGAGGCCTCGGCGGCGGCGCACTCGGGTACGACGACTTGTTCGTAACCGGCGTCGGCGGCGGCGAGGACGGCCGGCAGGATGCCGCGGACCGGCCGGACCCGGCCGTCCAGGCCCAGCTCCCCGATCATGACGATGTCCGCGAGGACACGCGGATCGATCCGTTCGGCGGCGCCGAGCACCGCGCAGGCGACGGCGAGGTCGAAGCCGGAGCCCGCTTTGGGCACCGACGCCGGGCTGAGACCGACGGTGAGCTTCTTCTGCGGCCATTCGCCGCCCGAGTTCACCACCGCCGCCCGTACCCGGTCGCGGCTTTCCGTGAGGCTTTTGTCCGGGAGGCCTACCAGGGTGAACGCGGCGACGCCGGGTTCCAGGTCGGCCTGGACCTCCACGACGACGCCCTCCACGCCGACCAGGGCGACCGCGCAGGTGCGGGCGAAGCCCATTCAGGCCACCCCCCGCGCGTGCTCCACGGACGGGGCGCCCCGGCGGGGCAGCAGGACGCCGATCAGGTCGACGCGGACGCCGCCCGGTGGAGCGCCTCCGTGGGCGTGGATCCAGTGCTCGGCCAGTTCCCGCAGCCGGGCCGCCTTCTCGGGGGTCACGGCGGCCATCGGGTGTTCGTAGCCGCCGCCCCTGCGGGTCTTCACCTCGCAGATGACCAGCGTGTTCCCGTCCCGGGCCACGATGTCGATCTCGCCGGACCGGCCGCTGCGCCAGTTGCGCTCCAGGATCGTCATCCCGGCCTCGGCGAGCCGCCGGGCGGCCAGGTCCTCGCCGTACCTGCCCAGTGCCTCTCGTGCGTTCATGTCGGCACCACCTCCGGCGCCAACGGTCACGCATCCGCCCGACAGATGTTGATCTTGGTGGGTTACTCAGCGGTTGTGGACAACCTTGTCACCCACACGAGTCACAGCAGTCCCGCTCAGCCGCCCGGAAGCTCGAGATCGCTCTTGTTCAGCTCCTCGATGTTCACGTCCTTGAACGTGAGGACCCTGACCTGCTTCACGAAGCGCGCCGGCCGGTACATGTCCCACACCCAGGCATCCGCCATCGACACCTCGAAGAACACCTCGCCCTGCACCGAGTGCACCTGCATCTCGTAGTCGTTGGTGAGGTAGAAACGCCGCTCGGTCTCGATCACGTATTTGAACAGACCGACGACATCTCGGTACTCCCGGTAGAGCTTCAGCTCCATCTCGGTCTCGTACTTCTCGAGGTCCTCGGCGCTCATGGCATGTTCCCCTTCAGCCGTGCGATCCCCCCATTGTGCGCCAGTCAGACGGACCCTCAGACGATTTCCGTATCGAGGGTCACAGGACTGGCCGGGGGACCTTCGTCGAGCAGCGTGCGCAGCAGCTCGGCGAGTCTGGTCGGATACACCGTCTCATGTGCCCGGGTCAGTTCCTGGCACGTCCACCAGCGCGCTCCGGCGACACTGCGCCGCTCGAGCTCCGTCAGCGCCTGCGCGGCGGTGGCCGTCTGCGTCGTACGGGCCAGGTAGTACCACTCGTCCTGGTCCCAGCGGCGGCCGGCGAACGGGAAGGAGCACACGCGCCGCCACAGCACCGGGCCGAGGGCGACGTCGGTGATGCCGGTCTCCTCGGCGAGTTCCCGCAGCGCGGCCTCCTCGCGCGTCTCGGCGCCCTCCAGACCGCCGCCCGGGGTGAACCACCAGTCGTCGGCCGGATCGTCCGGTTCGTGGCCGTGCAGCAGGAGGATGCGGTCCTGCGGGTCGAGGAGGACCACCCGGGCCACCTTGCGCAGGCCGCCCCGGTACGGCTCCGCGCCGGTCGGGGCGGTGTCAGCGGACACCTGCCGCCTCCGGGCGGGCGGTTCGGGCGCGGGAGCGGCCCGTGCGCTTGGCGATGGGGCCGTAGGCTCCGCCGGCCAGCACCAGGACGGCGCCGGCGACGATCAGCAGCTCGATCGTGGACAGCGGGCCCGGCTGGGAGAGGGCGCCGAGGGGCTCGAAGCCGGTGGGGCGCTTGAGCGAGCCCTTCCAGGGCCAGATGACGGCGTCCACGCGGGCGGTCACGGCGTCCCGGGAGACCGTGCCCTTGGCCGCGTCGGTCAGATGGGCCGTGGAGTCCAGCGATCCCTGGCGCTCGTCGCCGAGGAGGAACAGCCGGCCCTTGGGCACGGTCACCGTGGGGAAGTTCTTGATCTCGGCCAGGGTGCCCTTGGGCAGATAGGGCTCGTCGATCTGCTTGCCGTCGACGGTCAGCTTGCCGTCGGTGCAGCAGGAGACGGTGTCGCCGCCGACCGCGACCACCCGCTTGACCACCTTGGCGTTGGTGACCCAGCTCTTGTCCTCGAAGACGACGACGTCACCGCGCCGCACCTCGCCGCCGTCGACCTTCTGCGCCAGCACCCGGTCGCCGGCGTCGATCGTGGGCGTCATGGAGCTGGTGGGCACGGTGTACGGCCGATAGGTCACCGCCGCCCAGGCGAACCCGCCGAGGAACAGCACCAGACCCAGTGCAACCGCCACCCCGGACAGCCGTTGTCCGAGCCCTTGCCTGCTCTCACCACTCATGGACCCGGACCCTACCCGGCGGTACGGCGGCTTGCCCACCCACCCGGGTCACTCCGTCCGGCGGACCGTCCACCGGAGCCCGATCCGCCCCGGACCCGAGGTCCGGGGCGCCGTCCGCTCGGCCGGTCAGCCGCGCTCGGCCTTGGCCGCCTTGCGCCGCCGCCACACCACGACCGGCAGCACCGCCGCGACGGCCACGCCCTGCGGGGCCACCGTCAGGGCGGCCGGGGTCGCGTACTGCTGGTTGATGCCGGGCTGGTCGAAGGTGTCCGGGACGGGCAGGGTGCCCCAGTGGTTGATCGGCCAGGCCTTGACGATCGCGCGGCCCACGACGTCCTTGACCGGAACCATGCCGTGGTGCTTGTCCGACTGGTTGTAGCGCGAGTCCCGGGAGTTCTGCCGGTGGTCGCCCATCACCCAGATGTAGCCCTTGGGGACCGTCACCTTGAACTGGCCGCCCAGCTCGTCGTCCGTGCAGGGCGTGTTGCCGGCGTACACGTACGACTGCTCGTTCAGGGCGCGGCCGTTGACCAGCAGCGGGCCGGTGCCCTTGCACTGGACCGTGTCGCCGCCGACGCCGATCACGCGCTTGATGAGGTCCTTCTCGTCCGCGGACGGCATCAGCCCGATCCAGCTGAGGACCTTCTGCACGGGGTTCGGGTGCGGCGCCGGCTCGCCCGCCAGCCAGTTGTCCGGGTCGTGGAAGACCACGACCTCGCCGCGCTCCGGCTTGGAGCCGAACCACGGGGTGAGCTTGTCCACCAGGACGCGGTCACCCACCTGAAGGGTGTTCTGCATCGAGGCCGACGGGATCGAGAACGCCTGCACCAGGAAGGTCTTGATCAGCAGCGCCAGCACCAGCGCGATCACGACGAGGATCGGCAGCTCCTTCCAGAAGGAGCGGGGCTTCCTCGGCCCGTCGGCCGACTCGCCCGCGCCCGCGCTCCCGGTGCTCGGCCGCTGTCCGTCCCGCGGCGCGCCCTCGTCGCCCGCCGCGTCATTCCCGGAGGTCATGGCGCCGTCCGGCACGGGGACGTTCTCGCCCACGGGGTGCCCGCGGTGCTCTTCGCCGTCGTGCCCCGACCGTGCGCCAACCGCCACATCCCCCACGCCAACTCCTTACTCTGCTCCGCCGCCCGCGCCGCATACGGCGCAGGCCCACCACTCCCATAACGAGCGGGAGTTCCGCAGGGGTCGGGAGCTGGGTCGTTCCGTTCGGATTCTCGGAGGCAACCCTATGCGACAGTCGGGGACCAGCCGTCGCACCCGACCCGGAGTGGCCGACGCTTGCGAAGGTTTTAGGTTCTTGGAGGCGTGTCCAGTGGCCGATCGGCCAGCCGATGGCGACGGCCCGGCCGACCACGGAGCTCTCGGCCACCGTGCCGCCGTACGGCGTGTCCTGGTGGAACCGGGAGTCCGCGGAGTTGCCCCGGTGGTCGCCCATGACCCACAGCCGGCCCTTGGGGACGGTGATGTCGAAGGGCTGGGCCGACGGGGCGTCACCCGGGTAGATGTAGCCGCCCTCGGTGAGCGGTACGCCGTTGACGGTGACGCGGCCCTGCTTGTCGCAGCACTTCACATGGTCGCCGCCGACGCCGATCACCCGTTTGATCAGGTCCTTCTCGTTGTCGGAGGGCAGCAGGCCGATGAAGGTGAGGCCTTCCTTGAGCTGCTTGACGACGACCGGGTCGTGCTTCTTGGCCGTCTGCTCGTCGGCCAGCCAGCCGCCCGGGTCGTGGAAGACGACGACGTCCCCGCGCTGCGGCTTGGCGCCGAACCACGGGGTGAGCTTGTCGACCAGGACCCGGTCACCGATCCGGATCGTCTGCTCCATCGAGCCGGACGGGATCACGAACGCCTGGACCAGGAAGGTCTTCAGGACGAGCGCTATGAGGACGGCGACCCCGACCAGAAGAGGGATCTCCCGAACGGCCGAACGCCTGCGCTTGCGTTTGACCTTGCGCTGGAGTTTCCGCCGCTCCGCGCGCGTGCGGCCGCCGCCCGGCGCGGAGGCGCGGCGCGCGCCGGTGGGCAGCAGGTTGTCGGCGGGGCTGCCGGGCACCCCGCGCGGTTTGCCGCGGTTACCCATGGGCGCCCTCCGCGAAGGCCGCCGGCACGCGCGCGTAGGCGCCGGGACGCGTCAGGTGCCTGAAGTGGCCGGACGGCCACAGGATCCAGTCGGCGCGGCCGATGACGTCGCCGACCGGGATCATGCCGCCGCCGGGCGAGCCGAGGTGGTCGCGGGAGTCGCTGGAGTCGCTGCGGTGGTCGCCGAGGACGAACAGGCGGCCGGCGGGCACGACGACGTCGAAGGGGACGCTGGAGGGGCTGTCCCCGGGATAGAGGAACGACGACTCGTCGACCGCGCGGCCGTTCACCTCGATCCTCCCCTTCTTGTCGCAGCAGACCACATGGTCTCCCCCCACACCGACGACGCGCTTGATGTAGTCGGCGTCCCCGAAGTACCCGGTGCCGTCGAACACGATCACATCGCCGCGGCGCGGCCGGGAACCGAAACGGTATGCCAACTTATTTACGAGAACGCGGTCCCCGATCCTCAACCCCTGTTCCATGGATCCGCTCGGAATCTGGAACGGTTGCACCACGAACGCGTTGAGGAGCAGCAAAAAGACCAGGCAGACCAGCACGGTGAGGGTGATCCGCCCGCCCGGCACCCAGTCGGCGATCCGCGCCGCCAACGCGAAACGCGACCGCTCCTCCGGGCCCGGGGAATCCGGGTGGGAGGAACGGTCGCGTTCCGTCGGCTGTGCTTCGGTGTCCATCGGAGCCAGATGCTATCCGGCTCCGCTGTGACGCCGGTGAAGCGCTCAGCTCTCGCGCTTCTCCTTGATCTTCGCGGCCTTGCCGCGCAGGTCACGGAGGTAGTACAGCTTGGCGCGGCGCACGTCACCGCGGGTGACCAGCTCGATCTTCTCGACGATCGGGGTGTGCACCGGGAAGGTGCGCTCGACGCCGACGGAGAACGAGACCTTGCGGACCGTGAAGGTCTCGCGGACACCGGAGCCCTGGCGACGGATCACCACGCCCTTGAACTGCTGCACACGGGAGCGGTTGCCCTCGATGACGCGGACGTGGACGTTGACGGTGTCGCCCGGGCGGAAGGCCGGGATGTCGCTGCGCAGCGACGCGGCGTCGACGGAGTCGAGCAGGTGAGACATTTCGTCTGCTTTCTTCGCTGATGCCACAGGTCATCAACGGAAACTAGGTGTTTGCACGAAGCCGTGTGCGGGTCGGGGCGGGCGTCGTCTCCCCCTGTGGCAGGGGCGCACGCCGGACGGGCGCACAACAGCGGCCTATTCTTCCACGCCCGCGGCCCGCCGCCAAAATCGCCCGTACGGCTCGCCCGCAGGGTCCGGCTCCCAGCCCAGGATGGAGAGCATCTCGCGGTCCTTCTTGTCGAAGGCCTTGGGGTCGCAGCGCTCGATCAGGTCCGGCCGGTGGGCGGTCGTACGCCTGAGGGCCTCGTCGCGGCGCCAGCGGGCGATCCTGCCGTGGTGACCGCTGAGCAGCACCTCGGGGATGTCGCGGCCGCGCCACACGGGCGGCTTGGTGTAGACGGGGCCTTCGAGGAGGCTCGCCATCGCGCCGGGCGCGAAGGAGTCGTCGCGGTGGGAGTCGGCGTTGCCGAGGACGCCGGGCAGCAGCCGCGCCACGGCCTCCGTGATGACCAGGACGGCCGCCTCTCCGCCGGCGAGGACGTAGTCGCCGATGGAGACCTCGTGGACGGGCACGCGCGTGGCGTACTCGTCCATGACGCGCCGGTCGATGCCCTCGTAGCGGGCCGGTGTGAAGATCAGCCAGGGGCGCTCGGAGAGCTCCACGGCGAGTTCCTGGGTGAAGGGCCGGCCGCTGGGCGTGGGCACGATCAGCGCGGGCGCCCGGTCACCGTTCTCGTACCCGTCGGCGAGGATCGTGTCCAGGGCGTCGCCCCAGGGCTCGGTCTTCATGACCATGCCGGGGCCGCCGCCGTAGGGCGTGTCGTCGACCGTGTGGTGCCGGTCGTACGTCCAGTCCCGCAGGTCGTGCACCCGGACGTCGAGCTGTCCACGCGCGCGTGCCTTGCCCACGAGGGAGACGTTCAGGGGTTCCAGGTACTCGGGGAAGATCGTGACGACGTCGAGCCTCATTCGCTGTCTTCCCTCACGGACGCGATCTCGGCGCGGTCGTCGATCAGGCCTGGCGGCGGGGCGATGACCGCCTTCTGCTCCGCCAGGTCGATGTCGGTGACGATCTCCTCGACGAAGGGGATCATGACCTCGGTCCCGTCCGGCCGCTCCACGATGAACAGGTCCTGGGAGGGCAGGTGCGAGATCTCGGTGATCCGGCCGACCTCCTCGCCGTCCTCGGTGACCACGTCGAGGTCGATGAGCTGGTGGTCGTAGTACTCGTCCTCGCCCTCGGGCAGCTCCTCGGGATCGACCTCGGCGATCAGGAGGGTGTTGCGCAGGGCCTCGGCCGCGCTGCGGTCGGTGACGCCCTCGAAGCGCAGCAGGAGGCGGCCGCTGTGGACGCGTCCCGTCTCGATGGTCAGCGGTCCCGCGGAGGCGGGGTCCGTGGCGAGTACGGCGCCGGGCGCCAGCCGGAGTTCCGGCTCGTCGGTGCGTACCTCGACGGTGACCTCGCCCTTGATGCCATGGGCACGGCCGATCCGTGCGACTACCAGCTGCACGTGTCCAATTCTCCTGTCATCTCCTGCCGGCGTCCTGCTCATACGACTGCGGGCCGGGGACGGCCAGTGGCCCTCCCCGGCCCGAGCCGGTTGCGTTGAAGCGTCAGCGGACGTGGTCCACGTCGACGAGGTCGACGCGGACGCCGCGACCGCCGATGGCGCCCACGACGGTGCGCAGAGCGCGCGCGGTGCGGCCGTTGCGGCCGATCACCTTGCCGAGGTCGTCCGGGTGGACCCGGACCTCGAGCACGCGCCCGCGACGCAGGTTGCGCGAGGCGACCTGCACATCGTCAGGGTTGTCGACGATGCCCTTCACGAGGTGCTCAAGCGCCTCTTCGAGCATGCTGCTCAGGCCTCGGTCGACTCGGACTCGGCAGCCGCCTCGTCCTTCTTCTCAGCCTTCTTCTTCTGGGTGATCGCCTCACCCTTGCCCTCGTCGTCACCACCGAGCGCCTCGAACGACGGACGGGCCGGCTTCGGCTCGGCGGTGAGCAGCGGCGCGGGGGCCGGCTCGCCCTTGAACTTCTGCCAGTCGCCGGTCTTCTTCAGAATGGCGAGCACGGGCTCCGTCGGCTGAGCGCCGACACCGAGCCAGTACGCCACACGCTCGGCGTCCACCTCGATGACCGACGGGTTGTAGGTCGGGTGGTACTTGCCGATCTCCTCGATCGCCCGGCCGTCACGGCGGGTGCGGGAGTCGGCGACGACGATGCGGTAGTGAGGCGAACGGATCTTGCCCAGACGCTTCAGCTTGATCTTGACTGCCACGGGAGTGGATTCTCCTGGATTTGACGTGGTTGGGCACGGCGAGAGAGCCGCGTGGGGTTGCGGTACCCGAGTGCCCGATGGACGCGTCAGCCGGAGGAGAGAGGGGTCCTGTGCGGCTGTCGAGTACAGCTAGCCATTGTGCCACACCCTGAGGGGCGCTTTTGGCCGGGCCGGGACGGTGAGCTTTGGGCATGGGTCGGAGGCACCCGGCGTGGAGGTGAGGTCACGTCGGGTGCGCCGTCCGATGCCATGCAGTCGCCGGCTGCGGTCCGGCACCCACGAGATGCCGGTGCTCCGCGCGGCCGCCTCACGCCGCTCCCGCGACCTCCGGGATCCGGAACGGCTTGCCGCAGCCGCCGCAGACGATCGGGGCCTGGGCCAGGACCGAGGGGACCACCCGGACGTTGCGGCCGCAGTCGCACACCGCCTTGACCCGGACGCCGCCCCCGGAGGAGCCGTGCCGCGCGGCCGGCCCCCGGAAGGTGCGGCTGGTGTCCGAGGAGGTGGCCGCCGTGTGGGCCTTCAGCGCGCGCTGGAGCCGCTCGATCGTCGGGCGGTAGCGGCGCTTGGCCTCGGGGTTGAGCGTGACCAGGGAGAAACCGCTGCTCGGGTGCGGCTCCTCCGGGTGGTCGAGGCCCAGCTCCTCGGCGATGGCCAGGAAACGGCGGTTGTGGTAGCGGCCGGCGCGGGAGGTGTCGCGGACGCCGCGGGCGGCGGCGATGCCGTGGACTGCCTCGTGCAGCAGGCGCTCGAAGGAGAGCTCGTGGCCGCAGGCGGACGACGACTCTCCGATCAGGGATTCCGGGGCGGCGAGGTCAGGCAGCTCGGGGTGGTACCGCTGAATGTCGGCCCACGCCTGTGCCAGCTCCGCGGCGAGAACAGGTGGTGTCTGTGTCGTGCTCACGTAATGACAACGAGCGGGAGCTCGGATGTGTTCCTATTCCGGGGCCATCTCAAATAATTTGCACGTACCCGTCAGTTGCCGCTGATGCGTCCGGACGAGGGCGGGTGCGCTGATCTGCGGAGAAGCCTCACAGCTCCTACCAAGCTGGTGCGTAGGCCGCCGTACGTCCCGGCCAGTAGTGCCCGGTGCGAGAGGGGCCGGCGGGTGCGCAAGAGGTGTTTCGGCCGCTCTCGTCGCGAGGCCTCACCTCGGTCAGCGTCCGTGACGCGCGTGACGTTACCGCGCGCCGTCCGACCTCGCGGTACCGGCCCGTCCGCCGGAGCGGACACCGTACGGCCACGCAGGTTGCGGGGATGTGAAATCTCGCCACACCGGCGTCCGCACCCCAAGCCGGGCCCCACGACCCCTGGACGGGGCAGCGAGCCGGGAGTTACCTGGCATACGTGGGAAGTGCGCGCGCACGGCACGGGGGCCACGCAACCGGACACAGCGGTGAACTGTCGGCGGATTGGGGCGCTTACCTATGACACCTACGCTCGTGCGACAGCACGTGGCTCACGCGGCACCCCGCGTGGACCTGTGCGCACGCGCGCGTGACTGGTCCGAGATCCAGGAGCGGATGCTGGTGCCGCTCTACGAAGCCGTCCACGAACGACTCGAAGTGGGCCCCGGCACCCGGCTGCTGGGCCTGCGCTGCGGCGCCGGGCTCGCCCTGCTGCTGGCGGCCGGCAGAGGGGCCGAGGTCACCGGTGTCGACGCCGCCTCCCCCGAGCGGCTCGCCCTGGCCCGCGAGCGGCTGCTGCCGGGCGCCTCGCGCGGCGCGAACGGGGGCGCCGGCGCCGGATCCAGAAAGGACGGGCCGCGCGGCGAGAGCAGAACCGTGGCCACCGGGCCCGGGGACGACGGCGGGCGCGGGCAGGGGCCGCGCGGGGAGAGCGGGGTCGGCGCGGGCGGCCGTACACGCGCGCGTGGCGCTCGGCTCGTCGGCGGCTCGTCCCGTGACGCGGCCGGTTTGGAGGACTCCCCCTACACCCTGGTGACCGTCTTCGAGCCGATCGGCTGCCTCGCGGGCGACTCCGAGGGGCTCGGTGAGCTGCTGGCGGACGCACTGCCGCTGGCCGCGCGCGGGGCCGCCGTGGTGCTGGCCGGCTGGGGGCCGCCGGAGCGCTGCGCCACCTCCTCGGTGCTGCGGGTGGCGACGAAACTGGCCGATCCTTTGCGCAGCGCGCGCAGCTGGCGTCCCGCCCGGCGGGACGACCTGGAGGAGGTCGCCCAGCGGGCGGGGCTGAAACCGGACGGCTCGGGGCGGGTGGCCTGTCCGTTCGGGTACGCCGACACCGACAGCGCGGTACGGGGGCTGCTGTCGACCGGTCTGTTCGACGCGGCGATCGCGGCGACGGACGCCAAGCAGGTCGACAAGGAGCTGACGGAGGCCCTGCATCCTTACCGGCGCACCGACGGGACCGTGTGGATGCCGAACGTCTTCCGTTACCTCGTCGCGCGCGTGCCCTAGACCTGGGTCTGTCAGCGTCTCGTTCGCCGGCAGCGCCTCGGCGAGGGCGTCCGAGCGGGGTTGGCCATATGCCGTCGGTACGGCCATGGCCAACCCCCGGCACGCGCGGAGGTGGACTCGGGCGGATCAGCCCATGAACTTCTTGAACTCGTCCGGCAGCTCGAAGTCCTGACCGCCCTGCTGCGGCAGCCCGAAGGCGTTACCGCCCTGCGCGGCGGCCTCGCGGCGCTGGGCCTCCTCCAGCTCCTGCTGCTTGCGCTTCATCGGGTTGCCGGAGCGCTGCTTGCCCTTGGCCTTCTTCGGCTGCTTCTTCGCCCGGCCGGGGCCGCCGCCCATGCCCGGGATCCCCGGCATGCCCGGCATACCGCCGCCCTGGGCCATGCGGGACATCATCTTGCGGGCCTCGAAGAACCGCTCGACCAGGTTCTTCACCGCGCTGACCTCGACACCGGAGCCCTTGGCGATACGGGCGCGGCGGGAGCCGTTGATGATCGTCGGGTCCTGGCGCTCGGCCGGGGTCATCGACTTGATGATCGCGGCGGTGCGGTCGACGTCGCGCTCGTCGATGTTGTTGATCTGGTCCTTGATCTGGCCCATGCCCGGGAGCATGCCGAGCAGCTTGGAGATGCTGCCCATCTTCCGGACCTGCTCCATCTGGGCCAGGAAGTCGTCCAGGGTGAAGTCCTGGCCCTTCTTGGACGCCAGCTTCGAGGCCATCTTGGCGGCCTCTTCCTGGCTGAAGGTCTTCTCCGCCTGCTCGATCAGGGTGAGCAGGTCACCCATGTCGAGGATGCGGGAGGCCATCCGGTCCGGGTGGAAGGCGTCGAAGTCGTCGAGCTTCTCGCCGTTCGACGCGAACATGATCGGCTTGCCGGTGATCTGCCGGATCGAAAGGGCGGCGCCACCGCGGGCGTCGCCGTCGAGCTTGGAGAGCACCACGCCGTCGAAGCCGACGCCGTCGCGGAAGGCCTCGGCGGTGTTGACCGCGTCCTGACCGATCATCGCGTCGACGACGAACAGGATCTCGTCGGGGCTGACGGCGTCGCGGATGTCCGCGGCCTGCTGCATCATCTCGGCGTCGATGCCGAGGCGGCCGGCGGTGTCCACGATCACGATGTCGTGGACCTTGGACTTCGCGAAGTCGATGGAGTCCTTGGCGACCTTGACCGGGTCGCCGACGCCGTTGCCCGGCTCCGGCGCGTACACGGCCACGCCCGCCCGCTCGGCGACGACGCTGAGCTGGTTGACGGCGTTCGGGCGCTGGAGGTCGGCGGCGACCAGGAGGGGCGAGTGGCCCTGCTCCTTCAGCCACCGGCCGAGCTTGCCCGCGAGGGTGGTCTTACCGGCACCCTGCAGACCCGCCAGCATGATCACGGTGGGCGGCTGCTTGGCGAAGCGCAGGCGCCGGGTCTCGCCGCCGAGGATCGTGACGAGCTCGTCGTTGACGATCTTCAGGACCTGCTGGGCCGGGTTCAGCGCCTTGGAGACCTCGGCGCCGAGGGCACGCTCCTTGACGTTCTTGATGAACGAGCGGACGACGGGCAGGGCCACGTCCGCCTCGAGGAGCGCGATGCGGATCTCGCGTGCCGTGGCGTCGATGTCCGCCTCGCTGAGGCGCCCCTTGCCGCGGAGATTTTTGAAAGTCGCGCTGAGGCGGTCGGAGAGGGTATCGAACACGGTGGCGTCGGTCCTCGAGGTCGGGGTCGTTTGGGCTGCCCTCCAGGGTATCCGCCCGCGCAACCAATCCGTCCGCGCCCGCCCGCACCGGTGAGCACGGAGGGCGGGATACGGGCGGTCGGCGGACGCTGGGAGCGTGTGGGGGCGAGCGCTGGGGGTGTGGGGGTGTGGGGGTGTGGGGGCGAGGCGCCGGGGCGCGATGCCCGGGCGCGTGCACGCGGGTAACGCTGGAACGTGTGGGGGCGGGCGCTGGGGGTGAGGGGCGAGACGCCGGGGGCGCAATGCCCGGGGGGCGTGCACGCGGGTGGCGCTGGGAGCGTGTGGGGGCGGACGCTCGGGGTGAGGGGGCGAGACGCCGGGGGCGCAATGCCCGGGGGGCGTGCACGCGGGTGGCGCTGCGAGCGTGTGGGGGGCGGACCCTGGGGATGTGGGGCGAGGCGCCGGGGCGCGATGCCAGAGGCGTGCACGCGGGCGGCGCTGGGAGCGCTGGGGGTGAGGGGACGCGGCGCGGGGGCGCAATGCCCGGGCGCGTGCACGCTGGTGCCATAGGGCATGTGGCGGCCCGATGCCGGGAGGCGCGTGGGGCGCGATGCCTGCTGCCTGCACCCGCCGATGGTTGCTCGGGCTGCGATCGCCGCCGCCCGTGCGCGCGCAGGGCTGCGACGCCCGCGGCCGCGCCGACTCGCTCCTGCGGACGCGCGAAAACTCCGCGCCCCCGAACCACATCCGCCCACCCCGCGAGGCGCGGGAGCGCAGCGCGCCCGGAGTTCACCCCCGCAGCGTCTCCTCCAGTGCGTGGGCCAGGGAGCCCGCGTCTTCGCGGGGCAGGGGCTCGCCCGTGTCGGTTGTGACGTAGAAGGCGTCCACCGCGTTGGAGCCCAGGGTCGACACGTGCATGCTGCGTACCCGCACGCCCGCCTTCTCCAGGGCCATGCCGATGCGGTGCAGCAGGCCGGGGGCGTCCTGGGCGCGGACCTCGATCACCGTGGCGTGGTGGGAGGCGGCCGGGGCCACCGTCACCCGGGGCGGGGGGGCGATCCAGCCGCGGCGCCTCGGATAGGCCGCGTCCCGTTCGGCGAGCCGCCCGGCGATGTCCAGGGTGCCGTCCAGGGCGCGGACGAGGTCGGCGCGCAGCCGGGTGGCCTGCGGCAGGGAGCCGTACTCGGCGGCCACCCGCCAGTTGAGCAGCAGCACCGAGCCGTCGTCGACGTCGTCGGGCAGGCGCACGGCGCGGAGTTCCGCCGTACGGACGGTGAGCCGGTGCACCGCGAGGACGCCGGCGACGGCGGGGAGCACGGCGGGCTGGTCGGGTACGGCGATGAGCAGTTCCACGCCGAGGGGTTCGCCGGAGGCTTCGGCCTCGGTGGCCGGTTCCGTCTGGGCGCGCAGCGCGAGGACCGGGCCGCCGGTGCGGAACGCCTCGACCGCGAGCCGCTCCTGTTCGGCGGTGGGCGCGGCGGGTTCCGGCTCGCCGGGGGCGTCGCCCGCGAGCACGGCCCGCACGCGCCGGACGAGATCGGCGACGAGGGAGCCGCGCCAGGAGGACCACGCCGCGGGCCCGGTGGCGAGGGCGTCGGCCTCGGTGAGGGCGTGCAGCAGCTCCAGGGTGCTCTGGGTGCCGACGGCCTCGGCGACCGAGCGGACGGTGGCCGGGTCGTCCAGGTCGCGGCGGGTGGCCGTCTCGATCAGGAGCAGGTGGTGGCGGACCAGGAGCGACAGCACGGTCACGTCCGCGCGGTCGAAGCCGATCCGTGCGGCCACGTCCTTGGCGATGATCTCGCCGGCCACGGAGTGGTCGCCGGGCCAGCCCTTGCCGATGTCGTGCAGCAGGGCGGCGACGAGCAGCAGGTCGGGTCGGCTGACGCGGCGGGTGAGTTCGGAGGCGCGGACGGCCGTCTCGATCAGGTGCCGGTCGACCGTCCAGATGTGGACGGCGTTGCGCTGCGGGCGGCAGCGGACCCGCTCCCAGTCCGGCAGCAGGCGGCTGATCAGGCCCTCGGCCTCCAGCGCCTCCCAGACCTCGACGGTCGGGCGGCCGGAACCGAGCAGGGTGACCAGCTGCTCGCGGGCCTCGGCGGGCCAGGGCGTGGGCAGGGGGCGCGCGGTGGCGGCCATGCGCCGTACGGCGTGCAGGGAGAGCGGGAGGCCGGCCTGCGCGGCGGCGGCCGCGGCGCGCAGCGGAAGCACGGGGTCGCGTTCGGGGCGCGCGGCGCGGGCGAGTACCACCTCGCCGTCCTGCTCCACGACGCCCTCGGCCAGGGGCGAGCGCTCGGCGACCGGCTTGCCGCCGCCCAGCATGGCGCGCAGACGCGGGCGTACGGCGCGCGACCGCAGCACGCGCCCCACTTCCCGCCAGGTGACGTCACTGGCGTACGAGACGATGCCTGCGGCCTCGTAGACCTGCCGGAGCAGCGTGTCGGCGTCCAGGAGGCCCAGTTCGGCGGCCACCTGGTCCTGTTCCTGGAGCGCGAGCCGGTCGGTGGCTCGGCCCGTCACCAGGTGCAGCGCGTCCCGGACGTCGAGCAGCCGCCGGCGCGCGTCGGCGAGGCCCTCGCGCGGGGCGTCGGCCAGCCAGGAGGCGGCGACGGCGCGCAGGGCGGTGGCGTCCCTCAGGCCGCCGCGCGCCTCCTTGAGGTCGGGTTCCAGCAGGTACCGCAGTTCGCCCTGGCGCGCGGCGCGCTCGGCGCACAGTTCCTGCAGTTCGGGCAGGCGTTTGGGGGCCTGGTTGCGCCAGTCGGCGAGGACGGCCGTGCGCAGGCCGGCGGTGAGCCCGAGGTCGCCGGCGAGATGGCGGGCGTCCAGGAGACCGAGGTGGACCTTCAGATCGTCCCCGGCGGTCTTGCGGGCCTCGGCCGGGGTGCGCACGGAGTGGTCGAGGGCGATGCCGAGGTCCCACACGGGGTACCAGAGGCGGTCGGCGAGGGCGGCGACCGCGCCGGGGTCGGAGCCGTCGTGCAGCAGCAGCAGGTCGAGGTCGCTGCGCGGGGACAGCTCGCCGCGGCCGTAGCCGCCGACGGCGACCAGGGAGACTCCCGCGCGTCCCGCGGCCGCAGCCGTGAACAGTCCGGCGAGCCAGTCGTCGGTCAGCTCGGCGAGGGCGGAACGGCGCGGCGGCCCGGACCGCGCCCCCTCGGTGAGGAGGCGCAGCCGGGCCGCCGCGTAGCCGCTGGGTCCCGAGTCCTCTGCCATGCGCTCGTCCGTTCCCGTCACCCAGCGACTCCCGTTCTCGAAGTGGTGCTCAGAGCGCGTCGGGGCCGCGCTCGCCGGTGCGGACCCGTACGGCCGTGCCGACCGGCAGGGACCAGACCTTGCCGTCACCGATCTTGCCCGTGCGGGCCGCCTTGACGATGACCTCGATCAGCTGCTCGGCGTCGTCGTCCTCGGCCAGCACCTCGATGCGGATCTTGGGGACCAGGTCGACGGTGTACTCGGCACCGCGGTAGACCTCGGTGTGGCCCCGCTGACGACCGTAACCGCTGGCCTCGGTGACCGTCAGGCCGTGCACGCCGAATGCCTGCAGGGCCTCCTTGATCTCGTCCAGCCGGTGCGGCTTGACGACGGCGGTGATGAGCTTCATGCGTCAACCTTCTTGGTCTGCGTGGCGGCCAGGGACGGGACGTGGGCGGTGGAGCCGAGGACGCCGCCGCCGGTGCCGCTGAAGTCGTAGGCGGTCTCGGCGTGCTCGGCCTGGTCGATGCCGGAGATCTCCTCGTCCTCGGTGACCCGCATGCCGATCGTCTTGTCGAGCAGGAAGGCGAGGACCGCGGAGGCGACCAGGGAGTAGGCGAGGACCGCGCCGACACCGGCGCACTGCTTCCACAGCTGGGTGAAGGAGTGGTCGCCGTAGAAGACGCCGGTCGCGGTGGACTGGCCCTTGCCGGTGGCGAAGAAGCCGATCAGCAGGGAGCCGAGGATGCCGCCGACCATGTGGACGCCGACGACGTCGAGGGAGTCGTCGTAGCCGAACCTGAACTTCAGGCCCACGGCCGCGGCGCAGGCGACACCGGCGATGGCGCCGACCGCGATCGCGCCGAGCGGGGAGACCGCGCCGCCGGACGGGGTGATCGCGACCAGACCGGCGACCGCGCCGGAGGCGGCGCCCAGCGTGGTGAACGCGCCGTGCCGGATCTTCTCGTAGGCGAGCCAGGCCAGCATGGCGGCGGCGGTCGCGACCTGCGTGTTGACGAACATCAGCGCGCCGACGCCGTCGTCGTTGCCGAGCCAGGAGCCCGCGTTGAAGCCGAACCAGCCGAACCACAGGAGCCCTGCGCCGAGCATGACCAGCGGGAGGCTGTGCGGGCGCATCGGGTCCTTCTTGAAGCCGACGCGCTTGCCGATGACGAGGATGACACCGAGGGCGCCGGCACCCGCGTTGATGTGGACCGCCGTACCACCCGCGAAGTCGATCACACCGAGCTTGTAGGCCCAGCCGTCGGCGCCCCAGACCCAGTGGGCGACCGGGACGTAGACGATCGTGAGCCACAGGGCGATGAACAGCGCCCAGGCCGAGAACTTCACGCGGTCCGCGAGGGCGCCGCTGATCAGGGCCGGCGTGATGATCGCGAACATCATCTGGAAGACCATGAACACGAAGATCGGGATCGTGTAACCGGGCCACAGCTCCGTCAGACCGATCTTGCGCAGGCCGAACCAGTCGGAGTCCCAGCCGATGAGGCTGTTGTTCGTGCCGAAGGCGAGGGAGAAGCCGTAGAGCACCCAGAGGATGGTGACGATGCCCATGCTGATGAAGCTCATCATCAGCATGTTCAGGGTGCTCTTGACGCGGACCATGCCTCCGTAGAAGAAGGCGAGACCCGGCGTCATGATCAGGACCAGGGCGGAAGCAATGAGCATGAAGCCTGTGTTCGCGGCAGACAGCTTGGGTGCCTCCGCGGCAAGCGTGATGGCCGGTGCCATCGGCGTCTCCTCGTCGGTTGGTACGGCCCCGTGCGGGCGGTGCCTGAGCGGTCCGGCGGGTCGTGGGGTGGGCCGGTTATGCGCCATGAGAGTGGCGCAGCGCGGTTTCGGTCGAAGCCCCTCGTTGTTTCACCGGGGTGACGAAGACGCCGGGCGTGTTACGCCTCCATGAACTGCCGGATCCCGGCCGTGCCGACCGTTATCGTGACGCAACCTGTTCCGGAGATCTCGCCGGACACACAGGCCGGCCGCGGCGGCCTCTCCGATGACCTGGCGTGGGGGAGCCGAGTCGGGCAGTTCGGGGAGGACCGGCCGCGGCCGGGGCGGGGGTGCCGGGTGATCAGACCGCTTCGGCGGCCTCCGGCAGATCGGCGGCGAGCCGATCGGTGAGGTCGACCACGGCCGCGAGATCGCCGTAGTCGCGGACGGCCGCGTCGACCGTCTTTCGGATACGAGTGTTCACACGCTCGGAGCGGACCTTCTTGGCGATGTCCATGGCCTGCTCGGCGTAGGCCGTGCTCTGCTCGGGCTCGCGCCTCAGCAGGTGCACGGTGGCCATGCCGATCAGGTTCAGCGCGTACGACCGCTGGTGCTCGCCGTCCTCGGCGAACAGCTCCACCGCCTTCTGCATGAGCGGCTCGGCGAGGGAGGCATAGGTCGGGCTGCGTCCGGCGACGTAGGCGAGGTCGCGGAAGGAGTGGGAGTTCTCGCCGTACAGCTCGGCCTCGGAGAAGAAGCGGATCCAGTCGGGGTCCGGCTCGTCCCACTCGTCGGCCTCGGCGAAGGTGTCCTCCGCCATGCGGACCGCGCGCTTGGTCTTGCCGGGCTGGCCCATGTTGGCGTAGGCGCGGGCCTCCATCGCATACAGCATGGACAGGGTGCGCGGGCTGGCGCAGTCCCGGCTGCCGTACTGGGCGAGGTGGATCAGCTCGAGCGCGTCGTCGGGCCGGCCGAGATGGATCATCTGGCGGCTCATGCTGGAGAGGATGTACGAGCCCAGCGGCCGGTCGCCGGCCTCCTTGGCCGCGTGCAGGGCGAGGACGAAGTACTTCTGCGCGGTGGGCTGGAGTCCGACGTCGTAGCTCATCCAGCCCGCCAGTTCGGCGAGTTCGGCCGCGACCTTGAAGAGTTTGCGGCTGGTGGCCTCCGGCTGTGGCTCCTGGAGCAGGTCGGTGACCTCGTGCAGCTGGCCGACGACCGCCTTGCGGCGCAGGCCGCCGCCGCACTGGGCGTCCCACTGGCGGAACATCCGCGTGGTGTGCTCCAGCAGCTCCAGCTCGGGCTTGGACAGCCGGCCGGGCCTGCGCGCGTCGAGGAGCGGCTCGGGCTCGGCGGGGACCGGGGAGCCGGGGCTCGGCACGAGCCAGCGCTGCATCGGCTCGATCAGGGACGGGCCGGCGGACAGCGCCAGCGAGGCGCCGAGGAAGCCGCGCCGGGCCAGCATCAGGTCGCTGCGCGAGAACTCGCCGAGCAGGGCGACCGTCTGCGGGGCGGTCCAGGGCAGGTCGACTCCGGAGGCGGAGGGCGTCGGGCGGGCGGCGCGCAGGCCGAGGTCCTCGATGGAGACCACGCAGCCGAAGCGCTCGGAGAACAGCTCCGAGAGGATGCGCGGGATCGGCTCGCGCGGGTTCTCCCCGTCCAGCCAGCGGCGCACGCGCGAGGTGTCGGTGGAGATGTGGTTGGCGCCCAACTGGCGTGCCCGGCGGTTCACTTGGCGAGCCAGCTCGCCCTTGGACCAGCCGCTGCGCACGAACCACGACCCGAGCAGCTCGTTGGGGCGCTTGTCAGCGTTCGTCCCGCTACCGCCGTTGCCGCCCACTGGAACGCCCCCATCCCTGAGACCACTTGTCGTCGAGTGCGCCAAGCCCTATCAGAATGCCGGTAAATACGGCCTGCTGTCCGCCGGTTCTCACCCTTCGAACGAGCTGACGACTCGCCTCCGGCATACCCACTGATGCATATGCCGACCCGACTCGCACACTCAGAGTAATCCTACGATCACCCGTCCAGCCACGGGGATCCCAGAATCGCCACCATTCGCCACCCCTTCGAATGAACTCACGATGGCCGGTCCGCGATTCACTTGACATAGGACGGCCGGAAGTGGGCGGAGTGGTGCGCACGGGGGGCGTGAAGACCCCGACGCGCCACCCGTTGTGCCTCAAGGCGCTGCCTTGCGTTCGCGTCGGCAAGGGAAGGCGGAGCCGTAGCGTTACGTTCCGCTTCCGTCTCGTTCCGTGGCGTAACCACCGGCGCGCTGGACCCGTTGGAGGGGGCATGGGCTTCACGATCGGCGGCATTCGCGAGATTCGTTCCGGCACGCGTCGGCGCGGCCGTTCGTCGGAGTGCACCGCCGTCGCCGAGTTCACCGGGCTGTGGGGCTGGGACGTGGTGCCGGGGGCGCGGGCCGCGGCGGGCGCGTGCTCGTGCGGACGCGCGGACTGCGCGGCGCCCGGCGCACACCCACTGGACTTCGCTCCCCCGGTGCCGGCCGGGGCCACGCTCGACGAGGTGAGCAAGGCCTGGGCGGAGTTCCCGGGCGCCGCGGTGATGCTGCCGGTGGGCCGGGCGTTCGACGTCATCGAGGTCTCCGAGGCCGCCGGCCGCCGCGCCCTGGTCCGCCTGGAGCGGATGGGACTGCCCCTCGGCCCGGTGACCGCGACCCCGGACGGCCGCGCCCACTTCTTCGTCGCCCCCGGCGCCGCCGCGGAGCTGCCCCGGCTGCTCTACCGCATGGGCTGGGACGATCCCTCGGCCCTGGACCTGCGCGGCCTCGGCCCCGGTACGCACATCACCGCGCCGCCCTCCGACCGGGGCGGCCTCGGCCCGGTGCGCTGGCTGCGCCCTCCCGCGCTGGACTCGGCGACCCGCCCACCGGCGGCCCGGCTGCTGCTGGGCACCCTGGCGTATGTGGCGCACCGGTCGCGGGCGCGGGCGTAACAGCCGTACGCCGCCGGACAAGGCGAAGCGCCCGTACCCAACTGCACCTTGGGGCGGGCGCTTCTCGTAGCAGGCCGTGGAAGCAGGCCGTCGATACTCCGGCTGCTCAGTCGCCGATGAGGGCGTCCACGAAGGCCTCCGGCTCGAAGGGCGCCAGGTCGTCCGCGCCCTCGCCGAGCCCGACCAGCTTGACCGGCACGCCCAGCTCGCGCTGGACCGCGACGACGATGCCGCCCTTGGCGGTGCCGTCCAGCTTGGTCAGCACGATGCCGGTGATGTCCACGACCTCCGCGAAGACGCGGGCCTGCACCAGGCCGTTCTGGCCGGTGGTGGCGTCCAGGACGAGCAGCACCTCGTCGAGCGGCGCGTGCTTCTCCACGACGCGCTTGACCTTGCCCAGCTCGTCCATGAGGCCGGTCTTGGTGTGCAGCCGGCCGGCGGTGTCGATGAGGACGACGTCGACCCCCATCTCCTTGCCTTCCTTCACCGCGTCGAAGGCGACGGAGGCGGGGTCGCCGCCCTCGGGGCCGCGCACGGTGTAGGCGCCGACCCGCTCGCCCCAGGTCTGCAGCTGGTCGGCGGCGGCGGCGCGGAAGGTGTCGGCGGCGCCGAGCACGACCGTACGGCCGTCGGCGACGAGCACGCGCGCGAGCTTGCCGGTGGTGGTGGTCTTGCCGGTGCCGTTGACGCCGACGACCATCACGATGCCGGGCTTGCGGTCGGCGGGCTCGGTCTTGACCGTACGGTCGACGTCGGCGCCGACCAGCTTGAGCAGCTCCTCGCGCAGCAGGCCGCGCAGTTCCTCGGGGGTGCGGGTGCCGAGCACCTTGACGCGCTCGCGCAGGCCCTCGACCAGCTCCTGGGTGGGCTGCACGCCGACGTCGGCGGTGAGCAGCGTGTCCTCGATCTCCTCCCAGGTCTCGTCGTCCAGGTGCTCGCGCGAGAGCAGCGTGAGCAGGCCCTTGCCGAGGGCGGTCTGGGAGCGGGACAGGCGGGTGCGCAGCCGGACGAGCCGGCCGGCGGTGGGCTCCGGGATCTCGATCTCGGGAGCCTCGACAGCGGGAGGCTCCTCCACGACGACCGGTGCGGGGCCGCCGGGGAGGTCCACCTCCTCGATGGTCCGGCGCGGTTCTTCGCGCGGTGTCTCGGCCTCGTCGCCGACGTGCGGCTCGGCCGGGGGCGCGGTGATGTCGGGCGCCTTCGGGGGCGGCGGAGGCAGCGGCTTCTTGCGCCGGGTGCCGATCACCAGCCCGCCGAGCGCCGCGATCACGACCACGGCGATGACTACAGCAAGGATGACGGTTTCCATAACTCGTCCAGTATCAGCCATGGGGTAGGGCGGGAGCCGGTTTGTGGCTTCCTCCCAGAGACAAACGCCACTTAATGCGAGGACTCGGAGCAAAGTACGATGGTGGCGGCTCCGTCCACGCGCGTAGAGTCCCGACCGTCCCCGTCCCCCCACGTCTGGCCCCTTTTTGATGAGCAAAACCGTCGAGACCGAAGGTGCTCTCGAGACCCGAGGCATCGAGCAGGTCCCGGATCACGAGCGCACCGCGAAGACCCGTGAGCTGTTTCCCACCTGGGTGGGCGCCAACATCAGCGTGCTGCTGCTGACGATGGGCGCGAGCCTGGTCGTGGCGTACCACCTGGACATCTGGCAGGCGCTCGTCGTCGCGGTGGCCGCGCCGGTCGTGTCGTACGGCCTGGTCGGTCTGATCGGCATCGCGGGCAAGCGCGGCGGCGCGCCCGGCATGGCGCTGTCGCGCGCGGTCTTCGGCCAGCGCGGCAATCTGCTGCCCGGTTCGCTGATCTGGGTCGCGCGCTGGGGCTGGGAGACGATCAACGCGGTCACCGGCGCCTACGCGATGCTCACCATCCTGGACATCCTGTTCGGCCTGAAGGCGAACAGCGTGCTGGACATGGTGACGCTGCTGGCCTTCGTGGTCGCGACCTTCGCGATCTCCGGTCTCGGCATCAACGCCGTGCAGAAGTGCAACAAGTACGCGACCTATCTCTTCGGCGTCTTCTCGGTGCTGGTCCTGGTCTACCTGGTGGCGAACACCGACTGGTCGAAGGTGGTGCACCACGGCGGCGGCTCGACGGCGGCGGTGATCACCGGTGTCGGCATGATCGCGGCCGGCGGTGTCAGCTGGATCCCGTCCGCCCCCGACTTCACCCGCTACCTGCCCCGCACGGCGTCCTCGAAGGCGATCGTCGGCACGGCGGTGGGCGGCGCCGGTGTCGTCGTGCTCCCCATGGTGCTCATGGGCGCGGTGATGGCGGTGTCCACGCCGGACCTGGCCAAGGCCACCGACCCGGTGTCCTTCCTCGGCGAGATCCTTCCGACGTGGATCGCGGTGCCGTACCTGTTCATCGCGCTGATCGGCATGCTGCTGATCAACTCGATGTCGATGTACTCGGCGGGCTTCACCGCGCAGACCCTCGGCTTCAAGGTGCCGCGGCACTGGGCGGTCTCGGTCAACGCCGTGATCTCGCTGGCCTTCGGCGGTGTGCTGATGCTGGTGGCGACGAGCTTCATGGGCTCGTTCATCGCCTTCCTGTCGCTGCTGGCGGTCGCGTTCTCCGCGTGGGTCGGCGTGTTCGGCGCGGACATGCTGCGCCGCACCGAGTACGACGGCGCGGCGCTGGCCGACACCACGCGCACCAGCGCCTACTGGTACAAGGGCGGCTTCTCCCCCGCGGCCGTGGCCGCCTGGGCGATCGGCCTGGTCTCGGGCCTGATGTTCACCACCTCCGACTGGTTCACCGGCCCGCTCGCGAAGAACAACCTCGTCGGCGAGTACGGCCTCGGCTGGGTGGCCACGATCGCGATCTCGGGCGCGCTGTATCTGGCCCTGCCGAAGCCGGCGGTGAAGCGGCCGGAGGCCGCGGAGCCGGCGCCGGCCGAGGAGCGCGCCGCCGTCAACGCCTGACGGATCCCGGCCGACCGTCCCGCGGGCACGGATTCTCCCGCCCGCGTTCGTCCCCCTCCACCGCGTCGCACCGGAGGGGGACTTTATCGTGCCCGTGACCTGCTGAAGGCCTGCGCATCGCCGAGGCGTGCAGCGGGTGCTCACCCCTTAGGAGTGGGCGGCGCCGGACGCTGGGCGCCGGCGGGCTCGTACCGCATCCGCTACCCCTGAGGAGTGCGCGGCGCCGGGCGTCCGCAGGCTCGTACCGCATCCGCTACCCCTTGAGAGTGCGCGGCGCCGGGCGCCGGCGGGCTCGTACCGCTTCCGCCGGTGGGCGGGGTGCCGATGGAGGGGGGCGGCGCAGCCTCGGGGTCCTCGTGCAGCGGGGGCGGGGGCTGACGACGGGGTGCGCTGAGGGGCCGTACGACACCGCCGCCCCCGGTCCGGGCAGTGGCCGGAGCGGGGGGCGGCGGAGGGTGCGAGGAGAGGGGCAGCGGGGACTTGGCCCTTCTCCTCGGGTTCGCGGGGGCCGGTCAGCCCATCTCCTCCAGGGACTTGCCCTTCGTCTCCTTGACGAACCTCAGGACGAAGGGGATGGAGAGCGCGGCGAAGACCGTGTAGATCACGTAGGTGCCGGAGAGGTTCCAGTCGGCCAGGGACGGGAAGCTCGCGGTGATGGCCCAGTTGGCGATCCACTGCGCGGCGGCGGCCACGCCCAGGGCGGCGGCGCGGATCTTGTTCGGGAACATCTCGCCGAGCATGACCCAGACCACCACGCCCCAGGAGAGGGCGAAGAAGAGGACGAACACGTGGGCGGCGATCAGCGCGACCCAGCCCTCGGTGGCGGGGAGCTTGCCGTCGACCAGGTGGGACGAGAACGCCCAGGCCTCCAGCGCCAGGCCGACGGCCATGCCGATCGAGCCGATGAGCGCGAGCGGCTTGCGGCCGACGCGGTCCACGAAGATCATCGCGATCACGGTGCCGATGATGTTGATGATCGACGTCGTGAAGGAGTAGAAGAACGAGTCCGTCGGGTCGACGCCCACCGACTGCCACAGGGTGGAGGAGTAGTAGAACGCGACGTTGATGCCGACGAACTGCTGGAAGACGGAGAGGCCGATGCCGATCCAGACGATCGGCTTGAAGAAGAAGCCGCCGCCGAGCAGGTCCTTGAACGTGGACTTGTGCTCGCTCTTCATCGCCAGTTCGATCTCGGCGACGCGGGCCTTCAGGTCGGTGCTCTCGCCCTCGACCTCGGCGAGGATCTCACGGGCGCGCTCGTGCTTGCCGACCGAGATCAGGAAGCGCGGGGACTCGGGGATCGCGAAGGAGAGCAGGCCGTACAGGACGGCCGGGACGACCATCACGCCGAGCATGACCTGCCACGCCTCCAGGCCCATCAGGTGGCCGCGCTGGTTGCCGCCGGCGGCGTTGAGCAGGCCCCAGTTGACCAGCTGGGAGATGGCGATGCCGACGACGATCGCGGCCTGCTGGAAGGAGCCGAGCCGGCCGCGGTAGGCGGGCGGGGCGACCTCGGCGATGTAGGCGGGGCCGATGACGGAGGCCATGCCGATGGCGAAGCCGCCGACGACGCGCCAGAGGGCGAGGTCCCACAGCGCGAAGGGCAGCGCCGAGCCGACGGCGCTGATCGTGAACAGGACGGCGGCGATCTGCATGCAGCGGATACGGCCGATCCGGTCGGCTATGCGGCCGGCGGTCGCGGCGCCGATGGCACAGCCGATCAGGGCGATCGCGATGACCTGGGCGAGGGCCGCGGAGCCGATGTCGTAGCGGTCGCGGATGGCCTCGACCGCGCCGTTGATCACGGAGCTGTCGTAACCGAAGAGGAAACCGCCCATGGCGGCGGCGGCCGCGATGAAGATGACGTGCCCGAGATGCTCGGGTTGAGCCGTCCTGACTCCTGACTGAGGTGCCTGCGTAGTGCTGGTCACGTGAATCTCCTCGGGCGCGGCAACGCTGCCGCGTGGGGGCGAGCCCTTACAGGCGAAACCTGTTACAGGCGAGACCTGAAGGTAAAAGCAACGTTGCAGAGACTATGCCTTCAAGTTTCGAAGTCAATAGGTCAGTGGCTGTGAGTTTTTAGATAGGAGTGGGCAACGGATCAGAGGATCTGTGTTCACTTCTTGAACCTAGAGTGAAGTTGATCTTGGGGTGGGCGCTAACGAAGGCGCTGCGAGATGACCTTTGACACCCCGTCACCCTGCATGGAGACGCCGTAGAGCGCGTCGGCGACCTCCATCGTGCGCTTCTGGTGCGTGATCACGATCAGCTGGGAGGCCTCCTGCAGCTCCTGCATGATCCGGATCAGCCGCTGGAGGTTGGTGTCGTCCAGGGCCGCCTCGACCTCGTCCATGACGTAGAACGGGCTCGGCCGGGCCTTGAAGATCGACACCAGCAGCGCGACGGCGGTCAGCGAGCGCTCGCCGCCGGAGAGGAGGCTGAGCCTCTTGACCTTCTTGCCCGGCGGACGCGCCTCGACGTCCACACCGGTGGTGAGCATGTTGTCGGGGTCGGTGAGCACGAGCCGGCCCTCGCCGCCCGGGAAGAGGCGGCTGAAGACACCCTCGAACTCGCGGGCGGTGTCCCGGTAGGCCTCGGTGAAGACCTGCTCGACCCGCTCGTCGACCTCCTTCACCACCTGCAGCAGGTCGGCCCGGGTCTTCTTCAGGTCCTCCAGCTGCTCGCTGAGGAACTTGTGCCGCTCCTCCAGCGCCGCGAACTCCTCCAGCGCCAGCGGGTTGACCTTGCCGAGCTGCTGGTAGGCCCGCTCGGCGGCCTTCAGCCGCCGCTCCTGTTCGGCGCGGTGGAAGGGCTTCGGCTGGTTGCGGGGATGCTCGGGGTCGTCCGGCAGGACCTCGCCCTCGGCGGGGGGCGAGGGCGGTACGAGCTGGTGCGGGCCGTACTCGGCCACCAGCCCCTCCGGCTCGACGCCCAGTTCCTCCAGCGCCTTGGACTCCAGCTGCTCTATGCGCAGCCGCTTCTCGGCGCCGAGCACCTCGCCGCGGTGGACCGAGTCGGTGAGTTTGTCCAGCTCGGCCTTGAGGTCGCGGCCCTGGGCGCGGGCGGCGGCCAGCTCCTGTTCCCGGCGCGCCTTCGCGGCCTCGGCGGCGGTGCGCTCCCGCTCGGCGCGGGCGAGGGATACCTCGATGTGCGCGAGCAGCTGCCGGGCGCCCGAGGCGACGGCCTCCGCGACGGCCGCCTCGTGCCGCAGCCGGGCACGGCGCTGCTCGGCACGCACGCGTGCCTCGCGTTCCGCGCGGGCGGCCCGGTCCAGCGCGTCGGCGCGCCCGGCGAGCCCCTTCACCCGCTCCTCGTGCGTACGGACCTGGAGCCGGGCCTCCATCTCGGTCTGCCGGGCGTTGGCGCCGTCGGCGGCGAGCCGGTCGCGCACGGAGGTGTCCGGCTCCTCCTCCACCGGCATCTCCTCGGCGACGGCCAGCCGTTCGGCCAGCTCCTCCGCCTCCTGTACGGCCTTCTCCAGCGCCTCCTGGGCACGTGCCGCGGCGGCGGCCGACCGCTCGGCCTCCCCGGCGGCACCGCGCGCCTGGCCGGCGAGCCGGCCGAGCTGCTGGGCCACGGCCGACTTCTCCCGGTCGGCGGCCCGGCGCCGCTCCGCGAGCTCTTCGACGAGGGCGGCGGTCTCGGCACGCCGTTCGGCCGCCGCGCGCTGCTCGTCGGCCAGTGCGTCGCAGCGCACCGCCAGCTCGGCCAGCTCGGCCGCGGCCTCGTCGACGGAGGCCTGCACCTCCAGCAGGCTGGGGGCGCCGGCGGAGCCGCCGTGGGCGAAGTGGGCGCCGAGGAGGTCGCCTTCGGCGGTGACGGCGGTGAGGTGCGGGTGGGCGGCGACGAGGTCTTCGGCGTCTTCCAGGGTGCCGACCACCACGGTTCCTTGCAGGAGGCGGCGGGCGGCGGGGAGGAGGTGGGCGGGGCCGTGGACGAGGTCGGCGGCGAAGCGCACTCCGGGGGGTGCGGCGGGGGTCTGTTCGGCGGCTGCGGGTGCGTTGTGGCTGGTCGCGCCGTTCCCCGCGCCCCTATGGGGCGCCGGGGCGCCGTTGCCCTGTGCGGGTCCGTCCTGGTTGAGCGCGCCGTTCCCCGCGCCCCTATGGGGTGCCGGGGCGCCGCTGTCCTCTGCGGGTTCGTCCTGGTTGAGCGCGCCGTTCCCCGTGCCCTTATGGGGTGCCAAGGCACCGCTGTCCTCTGCGGGTCCGTCCTGGTTGAGCGCGCCGTTCCCCGCGCCCCTATGGGGCGCCAAGGCACCGTTGACCTCTGCGGGTCCGTCCTGGTTGAGCGCGCCGTTCCCCGCGCCCCTTTCGGGCGCGGGCCCGCCGTTGTCGGCTGCCGGTGCGTCGTGGGTTGTCGCGGCCCTTTGGAGCGGCTCCGGTGGTCCTGCCAGCAGGAGGGCTGCGCGGCCCGCGTCCTGTTTGCGGAGCAGGCGGATGGCCTCGGCTGCCGCTGCGGGGCTCGAGACGGCGATGGCGTCCGCGGCCGCGCCGAACGCGGCTGCGAGGGGGACCTCGTAGCCCGGGGTGACCGTGAGGAGTTCCGCCGCGGGGCCCAGGATTCCGGTGAGGCGGTCGCGGGCGTCGAGCAGTATGCCGGTGCCGTCCTTGCGGCGCAGGCCGAGGGCCAGCGCCTCGTGGCGGGCCTGGGTCGCGGCGCGGGTGCGTTCGGCGGTGGTGAGGGCCTCGCGGGCGGCGCTGAGGGCGGCGTCCGCCTCGGCGAGCCGGCGCTTGGCCGCCTCGTGGCGTTCGGCCAGGTCCGCGTCGTCGGCGTCGAGGCCGTCGACCTCGGCCTTCAGGGTCTCGTACTCCTCCTGGGCGCGCGCGGCGCGCTCCTGGGCCTCGTCGCGGGCCGTGGCCAGGCGGTCGATCTCGGCCTGGGCCGAAGCCGCGCGGGAGCGGGCCGCGTTGACCTGCCCGGACAGGCGGGCCAGGCCCTCGCGGCGGTCGGCGATGGCGCGGGCGACGTCCTTCAGCCGGCGTTCCTCGGCCGCCAGCTCACGCTCCAGTTCGGCCCGGTGGGCGACGGTGTCGTCGAGGGCGCGCTGGGCCGCCTCCAGGGCCGCCTCCAGCTCGGCCTCCTGCTCGCGGATGCGGGCGGCCTCGCGCTCCAGGTCCTCGGGGTCACGGCCACGGCGTTCGTCCACCGGCGCGGAGGTGGCGCTCTTCACGCGCGCGTCGGCGAGCGAGATGGTGCCACGGACGCGCTCGGCCAGCTGGGACAGCTCGTACCAGGTCTGCTGGGCGCGCTGGAGTCGGGGCGAGAGCTGCCGTACCTCGTCCTCCAGGAGGGCCTCGCGGTGCAGGGCCTTCTTCAGCTCCTGCTCGGCGGCCTCCTTGCGCTCCTTCAGGGCGGCCTCGTCGGCGATCTCGGACTTGAGGGCCTCGCGCAGGCGTACGAGGTCGTCGGCGAGCAGGCGCAGGCGGGCGTCCCGGAGGTCCGCCTGGATGACGGCGGCCCGGCGGGCGACCGCGGCCTGGCGGCCGAGAGGCTTGAGCTGGCGGCGCAGTTCGTCGGTGAGGTCCTGCACGCGCGCGAGGTTGGCCTGCATCGCGTCCAGCTTGCGCAGCGCCTTCTCCTTGCGCTTGCGGTGCTTGAGGACGCCGGCGGCCTCCTCGATGAAGGCGCGGCGGCCCATGGGGTCGGCGTGCAGGACGGAGTCCAGCTGGCCCTGGCCGACGATGACGTGCATCTCCCGGCCGATGCCGGAGTCGGACAGCAGTTCCTGGATGTCCAGGAGGCGGCAGGTGTCGCCGTTGATCTGGTACTCGCTGCCGCCGTTGCGGAACATGATCCGCGTGATGGTGACCTCGGCGTACTCGATGGGCAGCGCGCCGTCGGAGTTGTCGATGGTCAGGGACACCTCGGCGCGGCCCAGCGGGGGGCGGCCGGTGGTGCCGGCGAAGATGACGTCCTCCATCTTGCCGCCGCGCAGCGACTTGGCGCCCTGCTCGCCCATGACCCAGCTGAGCGCGTCCACGACGTTGGACTTGCCCGAGCCGTTCGGGCCGACGACGCACGTGATCCCCGGTTCGAACCGGAGCGTGGTCGCCGAGGCGAACGACTTGAACCCGCGGAGGGTCAGGGCCTTGAGGTGCACGCCGCTGGACTCTACCGGGCGCCGCTATCTCACTCCATGAACCCTCGCAACCCCGCGGTTTCGCCGTTGAACAGGCAGGGCACACCGTACGTTAAAGACAGTGAAAGGATGCGTGGAAAAGAAAGAAGGGACGCCGAAGCGTCCCTTGCAACTCTGACGACCGGGTTGCGGCCGTCTGATCAACTGAGCGGTTGATACGGCAGCCCGATCACTGCGACTGCTGTTGTGGAGCTGATGCAGCGATCAGGTGAGCGCAGGCTCCGCCTGGTGTGCGTCGATGCTCTCCATGATCCTGTCCTGAGAGGCGGCAGCCGACAGCGCTTCGTTCTCCGCCTGGATCCGTACGAGCTCGGACTCCAGGTCCTGCACGCGCTGCTGCAGCCGTCGCATCTCGGCGAGGAGTCGAGGGTCGGAGCCGCCGACGTAACCGAGAAGCGCCTTTGCCATGATGGATGGTCCTCCACAATGAGTGACCGACCGATGCGGTGTGGGTCGTGAGGGATTGCACCCGCGGTGCTTGGCACATCCAGGTGTGGATCTGGTGTTGCTCCATGCCAAACAGCTAAGGTGCGCGGGGCTTTCAGCGTCTCACCAAAAAGTTTGACGGTCAACACGATCACGCCCTGTATTGGCGGGCAAACCGGGCGCGCGGCCGGGAAAATCGGCGGCGCCGCATGTCATCCGGTGCCCTCGGGGCGTGGCGATCAGCTGATACCGCGGAGCCTGCCACGCCGGGCCGTTCTTGGCAACCACCAGGTCGTTTCTGCTTCCCGCATGTGCCCCCGGCAAGTCCCCGTGCGCCGGCCTGTGCGCCTTTACAGAACCGGCTCAGCGGATGGCGAAGCCGTCGTAGCCGCCGCGGGGTGTGTCCCAGATCTCGGTGACTCCGTCCACGCGCCCGGGCGTGTCGTCGCCCTGGAGCCAGCCCAGGAGCCCCTCGCAGTTCTCGCGCGAGCCCTCCGCGACCACCTGGACCCGGCCGTCGGCCAGATTGAGAGCAAAACCACTCAGGCCGCCGATCTCCAGCGCCTTGGCGCGCGTGAACCAGCGGAAACCCACACCTTGCACGCGTCCCCGCACCCAGGCGACCAGCCGTACGTCTTCGCTCATGGGGGCAACCTAACCGGCCGATGTTGCTCGGCACACATCACTCCCGGGCGGCATGCGGTACCGTCCCGACCCGATGAATCTCATATGAAACTCACTCGATCGAGTGAGTCGGGTCGGCCAAGCGGTGCCACTCGCCGCGCAGGCGCCGGTCGCCCGCGAGGACGCGAAAGAGGGCTAGGACATGGGACGCCACCGACGCACCGACGCCGGCCGCGCCACCACGGGCCGCGCCACGGGGGTTCCCCTGGCGGAGCACTCCCCCGGCGCGAGCGCGGACCCGTGGGACGTGTACGCGGGTGAGACCGTCCGCCGCGCACCGGAGCCCTGGGACGACCCCGCGCCGTACGCGGACGCGCGGGCGCGCAGGGGCTACTCCGCGGATTCCTACGCGGCCCCCTACGCGAGCGAGCCGGAGCCCTGGGACCCGTACCCGAGCGTGCCGGCGCCCCGGAGCCCGTACCTGGGCGAGCCGGAGCCCTGGGACCTCGGGCCGTACGCGGGCGACCGCGCGCCCCGGAACATCTCGTCGCACGCGGACCGCCAGGCCCCCCGGGGCATCGCGCCGTATCTGAACCCGGAGGCCTACACCCCGGCGAGCGGTCTGCGGACGCTGGACGATGCCGACGCGACCGCGAGGGCGCACGCCTACCTGTTCGCGGACGGGGACGGCGGTACGGGCGGTTCCGGAGGCGATGACGTCGCCCCGGTGAGCGGCCACTCCCCCGGCCACCGGCGCCGCAAGAAGAGCGCGCGGCCGGTACGCACGGGCCTGCTCGGGGTGTCGGCGGCCGTCGCCCTCGGTACGGCCGCGGTGGCGACGGGCGTGGTGCCGGGCCTGCAGAACTACAAGCTCGGCGGCGGCGCGCACACCACCGGCGGGGACCGGGTGCAGGCGGCGAACGCGCCCGGCAACACGGCCGCCGAGCAGGGCGGCAGCTCGGGCAGCGCCGACAGTCCCGGGGGCGCGACCGGCGCCGGCCCGGCCACCACGGCCCCCGAGTCGCCGATCCGGTCCGCCTCCCCGTCGGCGTCGGCTTCCCCGTCGGCGTCCGCGTCGGCCTCCCCCACGCCCGCCCCCTCGAAGACGGCGAGCAGGAAACCGGCTACGGCGACGCCGGCCGGCAAGCCCCGGACCACCCCGTCGCATACGGCGAGCAAGGCGCCCACGGCCGGTGTGCCGGGGACGGCGTCGGCGGCGAGCGCCGCCGAGGCGCAGGTGCTGAAGCTCGTCAACGAGGAGCGGGCGAAGGTCGGCTGCAGCCCGCTGACGGCGAGCTCCTCGCTGAGCCGGCTGGCCGGGTCGTTCAGCGACGACATGGCGGCGCGGGGCTTCTTCGACCACACCGACCCCGACGGCAAGTCGCCGTGGGACCGGGCCGCCGCGGCGGGCATAGCCAACCTCGGCGGCGAGAACATAGCCCGCGGCCAGTCCGACGCGGCGGCCGTGATGCAGGCCTGGATGAACAGCCCCGGCCACCGCGCCAACATACTGAACTGCGACTTCAAGACCCTGGGCGTCGGCGTCCACTTCGGCCCGGACGGCCCCTGGTGGACACAGGACTTCGGCTACTAGATGCACTAACCGCTGGTTAGCGCAACCTGGTGGTCAGCGCTGCGCGCGCGTACCCTCGTGTCATGACCGCCACCACCGAGGACCATGACGACCTCGCGTACAACGTCTTCGCCAAGGCGTGCCCGTCGCGCGGCACGCTGGAGCACGTCACGGGCCGCTGGGGCGGGCTGACGCTCGGCGTGCTGTACGAGGGCTCGCTGCGCTTCAACGAGCTGCGCCGGCGCGTCGACGGCGTGAGCGAGAAGATGCTGTCCCAGACGCTGCACGCGCTGGAGCGCGACGGCCTGGTGCACCGCGAGGCGCAGCCGACCAACCCGCCGCGCGTGGACTACGAACTGACCCCGCTCGGCCGCCAGGTCGCCGAGCGGCTGCTGGCGCTCATCCACTGCGTGGAGGGCGCCATGGACGACGTGCTCGCGGCACGCGCGCGTTACGACGAGACGCGCGGCGCCCGCTGACACCTCGGGCAGAAGTAGCTGGACCGGTTCATCCAGGGGCGCCGGCGCATGGGCGTACCGCACCGCCGGCAGGGCTCGCCCTCGCGGCCGTAGGCGTCCAGGGACCGGTCGAAGTAGCCCGACTCGCCGTTGACGTTGACGTACAGGCTGTCGAAGCTGGTGCCGCCGACGGCGAGGGCCGCGTTCATGACGTCCCGGACGTGGCCGAGGAGTTCGGTGGTGAGCGGGCGGGTGAAGTTCGCCGTGGGGCGTTCGTAGTGGATGCGGGCGCGCCACAGGGCCTCGTCGGCGTAGATGTTGCCGACCCCGCTGATCAGCGACTGGTCCAGCAGGGCGCGTTTGATGGTGGTCCGCTTGCGGCGCAGCGCCAGGTGGAAGGCCTCGTCGTCGAAGAGCGGGTCCAGGGGGTCGCGGGCGATGTGCGCGATGACGTCGGGCAGGCCCTCGGGGGTGTTGTCGTGCAACGACAGCCCGCCGAAGGTGCGTTGGTCGACGAAGCGCAGTTCGGTGCCGAGGGAGTCGGCGAACCGGACCCGGATGCGCAGGTGCTTCTCGTCCGGCGTCTCGTGCGGCTGCACCAGCAGCTGGCCGCTCATGCCGAGGTGGGCGAGGACGGACTGGTTGGTCTCCTCCAGCGGCAGCCACAGGTACTTGCCGCGGCGGCTGGGGGTGCCGATGTGGTGGCCCTTGAGCCGGTGCGCGAAGTCGTCGGCGCCCGCGATGTGCCGGCGTACGGCGCGCGGGTGCAGCACCTCGACCTCGGCGACGGTGCGGTGGGCGACCCAGCGCGCGAGGCCGCGCCGGACGACCTCGACCTCGGGCAACTCGGGCATGGGACCCCCCGTGCGAAGCGGTGGACGATGGAAGCGCCCGCCCCTTCGCGGACGAGGGGGCGGGCGCTCGGTACTGCTGTGGGTCAGGCGGGAGCGGACGACGACTCGTCGTCCTTGACGGCCTCCTTGGCAGCCTGGTCGGCCTCCTGGGCCTCCTTGGCCGCCTTGGCGCGCTCGTCCGCGGCGGCCTTGATGGCCCGCCATGCGGACTCGGCGGCCTGCTGCTCCGCCTCCTTCTTGCTGCGGCCGGTGCCGGTGCCGTACGAGACGCCTCCGACGCGGGCGGCAGCAGTGAAGGTCTTCTCGTGGTCGGGGCCGGTCTCCGTGACCAGGTACTCGGGCACGCCGAGTCCTTCGGTCGCGGTCAGCTCCTGGAGGGAGGTCTTCCAGTCCAGGCCGGCGCCGAGGTTGGAGGACTTCTCGATCAGCGGGTCGAAGAGCCGGTGCACCAGCTCGGACGCCGCGTCGAGGCCCTGGTCGAGATAGACCGCGCCGATCACCGCTTCCAGGGTGTCGGCGAGGATGGACGCCTTGTCCCGGCCGCCCGTGCCCTCTTCACCGCGGCCGAGCCGGATGAAGGAGCCCAGGTCGAGCCCACGGCCGACCTCCGCCAGCGCACGCGAGTTGACCACCGCGGCCCGCAGCTTGGCCAGCTGGCCTTCGGGCAGGTCGGGGTGGGTGCGGTACAGCGTGTCCGTGACGACGAGGCCGAGCACGGAGTCCCCGAGGAACTCCAGCCGCTCGTTCGTCGGCAGACCGCCGTTCTCGTACGCGTAGGAGCGGTGGGTCAGCGCGCGCACCAGAAGGGCGGACTCGACCTTGTAGCCGAGCCGCCCTTCCAGAAGCGTGTGGGACGAGGCCTGGTTGTCCGCCTTCTTCTTGGCGGGTGCGTCCGCCTTGGCGTCTTCCGCCTTCTTGGGACTGGACACAGTGCCTCTCACCAGCCCGCTCAGACTTCGAGGACCTGGCGCTTGTTGTAGGTGCCGCAAGACGGGCACGCGATGTGCTGCTGCTTGGGCTCGTGGCAGCGCTCGCACGCAACCAGGGTGGGGACCGCAGCCTTCCACTGCGACCGGCGGTGGCGCGTGTTGCTGCGCGACATCTTCCGCTTCGGAACAGCCACGGCTACTTCTCCTGCTTCTCGTCGACGCCCGCTTCGGCGCCGCTCATCTCGTCCTTCTCGCCGTCTTCGAGTGAACCGGCGAGTCCCTGCAAAGCCGCCCAACGGATGTCGACGGCGTCGTGGTGGTGGTCCGGGTCGTCCGCGAGCCGCGCCCCGCACTCGGAGCACAGGCCCGGGCAGTCTTCCTGGCACACCGGCTGCATCGGCAGTGCGAGCACCACCGCATCGCGCAGCAGAGGTTCGAGGTCGAAGAGTCCGTCCTCGATGAAGAACCTGTCCTCGTCGTCCTCGGCGTCGTCGCCCGGTTCCGCGATCACGCGGCCCCGGTCGTCGGCGTCAGGGTACGAGAACAGCTCCTGGAAGTCCGCTTCGAGCTCCAGCTCGACCGGCTCCAGACACCTTACGCACTCCCCCTCTGCCTGTGCACGGGCGGTGCCTGTGACGAGCACCCCTTCCATGACCGACTCGAGGCGGAGTTCGAGCTCGACCGGGGCGCCTTCCGGCACTCCGATGACTCCCTGGATGCCGAGATCGGCGGGAGCGTCGATCGTGCGGGTCAGGCGCTGCAGCGCGCCAGGCCGCCGGCCCAGCTCGTGCGTGTCGAACACGAGGGGGTTGCGGTGGTCGAGGCGGGCGTTGGAAGCCATTCCTGCTTTCGATCTTCGAACTCGGAGGGCCGCCGCCCGTCGGTGCCGTGGGCAGCGGAGATCGCGGACGTACACGCGACCGAAGAGCCAGGATACTGGACCTTTCGCTCACGGCCCAATCCGGTGGTCGGCGGGCCGCGCTCGCCGCTACAGGCCCCGGCCCTGCTCGTACGCCCTGAGCTGCTCCGCGCTGATCATGCCGGTGTCGAACAGGCTGGTCTCGTCCAGGGCGTAGCCCTGCTGCGGCTGGGTCTGCTGGGACTGCTGGTGGGCCTGCTGGGGGTCGTAGGCGGCCTGCTGGGGGTCGTAGCCCTGGTAGGCGGCGTAGGGGTCGGCCTGCTGGTAGCCGTAGGGGTCCTGCTGGCCGTAGCCGGCCTGCTGCGGGAAGCCGCCGTAGGGGTCGGGCTGCTGCTGCTCGTACGACGCGTAGGCGGGCTGCGGGTCGTACGACGGCTGCTGCGGGGCCTGCTGCGGCCGGTCCGGGCGCTCGGCCGGGGCGTCCTGCTCGGCGAGCGCGGCGAGGTCGGCGAGGTAGTCGGCGTCGCTGGAGTGCTGGAAGGTGGAGGTGTCGTCGGCGAGGGCGCCGAGGTCGTCCGTGGCGATCCGGCCGTGCAGCTTCTGCCGGCCGCGGCCGACCGCCTCCAGGGTCTTGGCCAGCACCGCCTCGAAGGCGCCGAGCTTGGCGTCGACGTACTGGTCGGCGTTCTGGCGCAGGGTGTGCGGGTCGTGGCTGCGCTCGGGGGCGTCCTCGTCCTCGTAGCCGTTCTCGTCCAGGCCGGGGCCGGTGCCGAGCAGCTTCTCGCGGCCGCGGCCGACCGAGCCGAGGGTCTTGGTGAGGACGACCTCGAAGTTGGCGAGCTTGGAGTCGACGTAGTCGTCGGCCTCGGCGCGGATCTCCTCGGCCTCCTTGCGGGCCTCGGCGAGGATCCGGTCGGCCTCGGCCTGCGAGCGGCGGGCGATCTCGGTGCCGGCGATCAGCGAGCCGCGCTCGGCGTGCGCGCTCTCGATGATCCGCTCCGCCTCCCGGCGGGCCTCCTCGACCATCTGCTCACGGTCGCCGATCAGCTCCTGCGCCTGTGCGAGGGAACCGGGCAGGGCCTGGCGCACCTCTTCGAGCATCGCGAGCAGCTCCGCGCGGTTGACCACGCACGACGCCGACATGGGCATGGACCGGGCGCCGGAGACCGTGGAGACGATCTCGTCGAGCTTCTTCTGCACGTCCACCTGTGCTCGCCACTCTCTACAGCCGGGTTGGAGACGGACGGGACGACTGTAGCCCCATCAGGGTTTGCTCAGGCGCTTGTTCAGGGCCTCGAGCACGGGGGCGGGCACCAGGTGGGAGACGTCGCCGCCCCAGGCCGCGACCTCCTTGACCAGGGAGGAGGAGAGGAAGCTGTAGGTGGGGTTGGTGGGCACGAACAGCGTTTCGACGCCGGTGAGGCCGTTGTTCATCTGGGCCATCTGCAGCTCGTAGTCGAAGTCGCTGACGGCGCGCAGGCCCTTGACGATGGCCGGGATGTCGCGCTGCTTGCAGAAGTCGACGAGGAGGCCGTGGAAGGCCTCGACCCGGACGTTGGCGTAGTCGGCGGTGACCTCGCGGATCAGCTCGATCCGCTCCTCGATGTCGAACAGGCCCTTCTTGGACTTGTTGATCATCACCGCGACGTACACCTCGTCGTACAGGCGGGAGGCGCGGGCAATGATGTCGAGGTGTCCGTTGGTGATCGGGTCGAACGACCCGGGACAGACGGCGCGGCGCACTTGTGATCCCTCGCTCTCCGGTCCGGTCATCGTGCGTCTTCGCACGTAGAGGCGGCGCGACCGTACCAAAACGTTCCCTCGCCGTAGCGACGGGACCTGATCGCCTCGAAGCCGTCCGGCCACGGGAAGGGACCGCCTCTGGTGCTGCGCTCCACGGTGACGAGCGCTTGCTCAGCGAGCCAGCCCCCCGAGCGGAGTGTGAGGAGAATCTCGCGAAGATCGTGATCTGTGACCGCGTACGGCGGGTCGAGGAAGACCAGCTCGTACGGCTCTTCCGGCGCCGGTTGCCGGATGATCTGTTCCGCTTTGCCCGCTCGTACTTCGGCGCCGGGAAGGCCCAGGTTCTTCACGTTTTCGCGGACGATTCTCACCGCGCGGGCGTCGGCTTCGACGAGGAGTGTGTGGCTCGCGCCCCGGGAGAGGGCCTCCAGGCCCACGGCGCCCGAGCCGGCGTACAGGTCCAGGACCCGTTCGCCGTCGAGGGGGCCGCCCAGGAGGGACTGCCAGGTGGAGAAGAGGCCCTCGCGTGCGCGGTCCGAGGTCGGCCTGGTTCCGGTGCCAGGGGGTACTGAGAGGCGCCGTCCGCCGGCTCGGCCGGCGATCACGCGGGTCATGTGGGGTCCTTCTTCGTGGGCGGCTTTACGTCCATTGTGGCTGTCGTGCGGTTCCCCGCGCCCCTGTCGGGGCGCTTGCGCCTCACCCCTTTTCCAGGTACTGCTCCCTCTCCTCGTCCAACAGCGCGTCCAGCGCCGTACGGAGGCCCGGCAGACCCTCCAGCTCCGGGTCCGCCGCCACCAGGGCCGTCGCCTCCGCTCTCGCCTCGGCGATGACCTCCTCGTCCTCGATGACGGCGAGGACGCGCAGGGAGGAACGGGCGCCGGACTGGGCCTGGCCGAGGACGTCGCCCTCGCGGCGCTGTTCCAGGTCGATACGGGAGAGCTCGAAGCCGTCGAGGGTGGCGGCGACCGCGTTCAGGCGCTGGCGGGCGTCACTGGCCTCGGGCATCTCGGTGACCAGCAGGCACAGGCCGGGCGCCGAGCCCCGGCCGACGCGGCCGCGCAGCTGGTGGAGCTGGGAGACGCCGAAGCGGTCGGCGTCCATGACGACCATGACCGTGGCGTTGGGGACGTTCACCCCCACCTCGATGACCGTGGTGGCGACCAGGACGTCGGTCTCGCCGGCCGCGAAGCGGCGCATCACCGCGTCCTTGTCGTCGGGGTGCATACGGCCGTGGAGGACCTCCACCCTCAGGCCCTGCAGGGGGCCGCGGCCCAGTTGCTCCGCCACCTCGAGGACGGCCAGCGGCGGGCGCTTCTCCGCGTCGTCCTCGGGGGACTTCTTCCTGCCGGACTTCTTCGGGTCGTCCTCCTCGTCGCCGATGCGCGGGCAGACGACGTACGCCTGGTGGCCGCCGGCCACCTCCTCGCGGACGCGCTCCCAGGCGCGGGCGAGGAAGTGGGGCTTGTCGGCGGCCGGGACCACATGGCTGGCGATCGGCGAGCGGCCCGCGGGGAGCTGGTCGAGGACGGAGGTCTCCAGGTCGCCGAAGACCGTCATGGCGACCGTGCGCGGGATCGGGGTGGCCGTCATCACCAGCAGGTGCGGGGGCTGTTTGCCCTTGCCGCGCAGGGCGTCGCGCTGCTCGACGCCGAAGCGGTGCTGCTCGTCGACCACGACCAGGCCGAGGTCGTGGAACTGGACCTTGTCCTCGATCAGGGCGTGGGTGCCGATGACGATGCCGGCCTCGCCGGTGACCAGGTCGAGCAGGGCCTGGCGGCGGGCGGCGGCGCCCATGGAGCCGGTGAGCAGGACGACCTTGGTGGCGTGCTCGGCGCCGCCCAGCATGCCTCCCTCGGCCAGCTCACCCATCATCTCGGTGATCGAGCGGTGGTGCTGCTGGGCGAGCACCTCGGTGGGCGCGAGCATGGCGGCCTGCCCGCCCGCGTCGACCACGGCGAGCATGGCGCGCAGGGCCACCATCGTCTTCCCGCTGCCCACCTCGCCCTGGAGCAGGCGGTGCATCGGATGCTCGGTGGCGAGGTCGCCGAAGATCTCCTCGGAGACCTTCCGCTGGCCCTCGGTGAGGGTGAAGGGCAGGCGGTCGTCGAAGGCCGCCAGGAGGCCGTCGGGCCTGGGCCTGCGGGGGACGGCGGGGAGCTGGGTGTCGGCGTGACGGCGGCGGGCCAGGGCGACCTGGAGGACGAAGGCCTCGTCCCACTTCAGGCGGGCGCGGGCGTCGGCGATGTCGGCCTTGGTGTGCGGGCGGTGGATCTTGAGCAGCGCCTCGGGCAGGGGCACCAGGCCTCGGCCCTCGCGGAGGGCGGCGGGGAGCGGGCCCAGTGCCTCCTGGGCGGTGGGCAGCACCGTCTGGACCGCCTTGGCGATCTTCCAGGACTCCAGTTTGGCGGTCGCCGGATAGATAGGGATCAGGGCGCCGGCCCAGGCCTCGACGGTCTCCTCGCCGTCGCCGCGCAGCAACTCGTAGGCGGGATGCGCCAGTTGCAGGCGGCGGTTGAAGACGGAGACCTTGCCCGCGAAGAGCGCGCGGGTGCCCGGCAGCAGCTCCTTGTGGGGCTTGTGGACGCCGTTGCCGAAGAAGACCAGTTGGAGCCGGCCGCTGCCGTCGGTGATCGTGACCTCCAGGCGCTGGCCCTTGCCGCGGGGCGCCTTGGCGGAGGCGAAGGAGTGCAGGCGGGCGTCGGCGACCTGGGCGACCACCGTGACGTGCTCGTCCATGGGCAGCTCGGCGAGCCGGGTGAGCTGGCCGCGCTCCTCGTATCTGCGCGGGTAGTGGTGGAGGAGGTCGCCGACGGTGTGCAGGCCGAGGTGCTCGGCCATCACCTTCGCGGTGGCGGGGCCGAGCACCGACTTCAGTGGCTGCTTCAGTGGTTCTCGCAGTGCGGGCACGAGATCCATTGCACACCACGGCACTGACAATGCCGTAGCGCCGACCTGCGGATGTGCCGCACAGGGCGTGCCGGGGGCGCGGCACGCCTCGTCGGACAGATCCGGGAATCTCCTGGTCAGGTGGCTCTTAGGGGCCTAGGATGGCGCGCTCCGGCCATCCTTTCGCGGTCACCGCCCCGCCGGGACCGCCCGACCCCGCGCCGTACGCCCTCCCCCTGCGGCGCAGTGACGATGGACTCCCAGACCTCGCAGTCATCCCAGGCATCCCAGTCACCTCACCCACCTCACATGTTCCAGGTCGACCTGCGCGGTCTGGTGGACCTGCTCTCCCATCACCTCTACTCCAGCCCCAGGGTCTATCTGCGCGAGCTGCTGCAGAACGCCGTGGACGCCGTCACCGCCCGGCGGGCCGAGCAGCCGGACGCCCCGGCGCTGGTCCGGCTGCAACCGGCGGACGGCGCCCTTCGGGTGGAGGACAGCGGGATCGGGCTCACCGAGGCGGATGTGCACGATCTGCTGGCGACCATCGGGCGCAGTTCCAAGCGTGCCGAGGGCCTTGAGGAGGCCCGCTCGGGCTTCCTCGGCCAGTTCGGCATCGGCCTGCTCGCCTGTTTCCTGGTCGCCGAGCGGATCCGGGTGGTCAGCCGCAGCGCCCGTACGCCCGGCGCACCACCGGTGGAGTGGACGGCGTGCGACGACGGCTCGTACACCGTCCGTACCCTGCCCGACTCCGCGCGGCCCGAGCCGGGTACGACCGTGCACCTGACCGCGCGGCCCGGGGCGGCCGAGTGGCTGGCGCCGGAGCGGGTGCTGAGTCTGGCCCGCGACTTCGGCTCGCTGCTGCCGTACGACGTCCGGGTGGGCGAGGAGCCGGTCACCGCCCTGCCCGCGCCCTGGGACCGGCCGTATCCGAGCCCGGCGGCCCGAAGGGTGGCGCTGGCCCGGCACTGCCACGAGCTGTTCGGGTTCACGCCGCTGGACTCGATCGGTCTGGATGTGCCGCTGGCCGGGATCCGCGGGGTGGCGTACGTGCTGCCGGCGGCCGTGAGCCCGGCCCGGCGGGCGGGCCACCGGGTGCATCTGAAGGGCATGCTGCTGACCGAGCGGGCCGAACAGCTGCTGCCCGACTGGGCGTTCTTCGTGCGCTGTGTGCTCGACACCGACAGTCTGCGGCCGACGGCCTCGCGCGAGTCGCTGTACGAGGACGAGACGCTGGCCGCCGTGCGGGAGGCGCTCGGCGAGCGGATCCGCTCCTGGCTGACGGGGCTCGCCGCCGGTGATCCGGAGCGGCTGACGGCGTTCCTCGCGGTGCACCACCTGGGGGTGAAGTCGCTCGCCCGGCACGACCGCGGCATGCTGCGCACGATGCTGCCCTGGCTGCCGTTCGAGACGACCGACGGGCAGCTGTCCCTGGAGGAGTTCGCCCAGCGGCACCCGGTGGTGCACTTCACCCGGACCGTCGAGGAGTACCGGCAGGTCGCGCCGATCGCCTCCGCGCAGGGCATCGGGGTGGTCAACGGCGGCTACACCTACGACGGCGACCTGGTCGAGGCGCTGCCCTCGGTGCGGCCGGGGACGGTGGTCGCCGAGCTGGACGCGGACACCGTGACCGCGCACCTGGACGCGGTCGACCCGGCCGAGGAACTGGCCCTGTCCGGCTTCCTCGCGGCCGCGCGGGCGAAACTCGACCCCCTGGGCTGTGACGTCGCCCTGCGGGCCTTCCATCCGCTCTCCGTGCCCGCGCTGCACCTGGACGACCGGGCGGCGCGGCACGAACAGGCCCGCGCTGCGGCCGAGGAGCAGTCCGACGACCTGTGGGCGGGCATCCTCGGCTCGCTGCGCGGCAGCGCCCCACGCGCGCGTCTGGTGCTCAACCACCTCAACCCCCTGGTGCGCAGGATCAGTTCGCTGCGGGACCCCGAGCTGATCGGCACGGCGACCGAGTCGCTGTACGGACAGGCCCTGCTGATGGCGCAGCGACCGCTCAGACCCGCCGACTCGGCGCTGCTGAACCGGGCGTTCATCGGCCTGCTGGAGTGGGCCACCCACGGGGAGGGCGACCGCTGATGGGGGAGATCACGGACTTCGACGCGCTGCGCCGGGCGATGGCGGAGAACGCCGAGGAGGCGGAGGGACCGGCCCGCAACGCGCGCGCGGAGCGGCTGCTCGCCGAGGCCGAGTCGCTCGGCGTCCCACTGGCCGTCGTCGAGGCCCTCGGGCACCAGCTGAAGGTCTACAACTACAGCTCCGAGAAGGACAAGATGTTCGTCCCGTTCGCGCGGCTGCTGCGCATGTGGGACGAACGGCCCGAGGACTTCGACGCGTACGAGGCGCACTCGCTGCACTGGGTCTTCAAGTGGATGTCGGCGGGCATGCTGGACCAGCCGCACATCCCGCTGGCCTCCGTCGAGAAGTGGCTCGGCGAGATGGAGCACCGCTACCGGCTCGCCGGGTACTCCGAACGCGCCGTGCGTGCCGCCGAGTTCAGTGTGGCCGCACACACCGGGGACCTGGCGCGGGCGGAGCGGGCGTACGCGGCGTGGCTCGCCGCGGACCGCGACGAGATGGCCGACTGCCACGCGTGCGAGCTGCACGGGCAGGGCACCTGGCAGGCCGAGCGCGGCCGGGACGCGGAGGCGCTCGGCCTGTGGGCGCCGGTGCTGGAGGGCGAGTTCGTCTGCGCCCACGAGCCGCACACCGTGCTGGCCTCCTCGCTGGCCCCGCTGCTGCGCCTGGGCCGGCTCGACGAGGCCCGCGCGAACCATCTGCGGGGCTTCCGGCTCGTCCGCCCGATGGAGTCGATGCGCGGCGCGTACGCCGACCACGTGGAGTTCTGCGCGCTGACCGGCAACGAGGCGCGCGGTCTGGAACTGCTCGCCGAGCGGCCCGCGTACTTCACGGACACCGGGCATCCGCGCAGCCGGCTGGACTTCCTGGCCGTGGTGACGCTGCTGATGGACCGGCTGACCGAGCTGGGCCTGGGCGCACAGCGGGTGCCGGGGCCGGCCGGGCGGACCTGGACGGCGAGCGAACTCGCCGCCCACGCGCGCGCGGAGACGCTGGAACTGGCCGAGCGGTTCGACCGGCGCAACGGCACCTCCTACGTCGGCGACCGGGCACGCGCGCGTATGGCCCAGCGGCCGCTGGTGGACCGCCTGCCGCTGGGCGTGCGCACTGTGCGCCCGGCGCCGGCCCCGGTGGCCGCGCCCCCGCCGTCCGAGGCGCGGGACGAGGCCGACCTCGCGGCCCTGCTCGCCGAGGCCCGGCGGCTGTCTCGGACACTGCGCCCGCACGCCCTGGAGGCTTGGGCGGCGGTGGCGCGGGCCGCGCAGGGCGTGGAGCTGGAGCCGCGGGCCCGCGCGGAGATCACCGAGAACGAGGCGATGGCCCGCGGCCCCGAGGGCATCGGCCTGTTCGAGCGGGCGGCGGCCCTGTACGCGGAGGCGGGCGACCCCGGCGAGGCCCTGGCGGCACGCGCGCGTGGAGCGTACGTCCGCGCCCTCGCGGGCGACCCGGCCGCCGCCCTGGACACGGTCGACGCCCTGTACGACGAGGCCCTCGCCCTGTACGCCGAGGAGGCGACCGGCGTACGCCAGACGGCGTCGGTGGTGATGAGCCGGGCACGGGTGCTGATGCGGTGCGTGCACGAGGGAGCTGACAGGACCCCCGCCCCGGAGACGTTCACCCGGGCCGAGCAGGCCGTGCGGGAGGTGCTCGCGCTGGTCGGCGGGCGGACCGGGGACGACGTACGGCTGGCCGCCCGGGCCGCGGAGGCGCGGGGGATGCTCGCCGAGCTGGCCGTGATGCGCGGGGACGGCGAGCGGGCCGCGGAGCTGTTCCGGCGGACGGCCGAGGAGTACGTGAGCGCCGGGCTGCCGTGGTTCGCGGTGGAGTACGAGGTGCAGGTCGCCGCGCTGGCCCACCAGGCCGGTGACGCGGCCGGGGCCGAGCGGGCGCTGCGGTCCGCGCTGGAGCACGGCGGGCCGTACGTGGAGCCGGTCGGGCGGGCCCAGCTGCATCTGCAGCTCGCCGAGGTGACCGGCGGGCGCGGTGCGGTCGCCGAGGCCGCCGAGCACGCGCTCCAGGCCGCGCACTGGGCCGACGAGGCGGGCGAGAGCGGCACGCTGGGCGCCTGGGCGCGGCAGGCGCTGGGCGGGCACCTGCTCCGGCAGGGCCGCTGGGCGGAGGCCGCCGAGGTGCTGGAGTCGGCGCTGGCCGACCTGTCCCCGCAGACGCACGGCGACGGGGCCGTCGTACAGGCGCTGTGGTGGCTCGGCGACTGCCTGGACGAGCTGGGCGACCATCGTGAGGCGGCCGAACGCCGGCTGCGTGCGGCCGGGATCGCCCGGCACTGGCCCGAGCAGCAGGACCACGCCACGCTCGCCCATCTCGCCGCCGAGTCCCTGGGCAAGGCCGGTCTGCCGGAAGAGGCCGACCAGGCGTACGCGCGCGCGGGCGAACTGTGGCGGGCGCTGGGCAATTCGGCCTTCCTCGTCCGCTCGCTGCGGGCCCGCGGCTGGCTGGCGCTGCGCCGGGAGGGCGGAGCGGAGGGCGCCCGGGAGCGGATGGCGGAGGCGGTGCGGGAGTGCGAGCGAGCGGTCCGGGCGGCGGCCGACCCGGTGACCCGGGAACAGCTGACGGACGAACTGGCTCACACTCACCGCCAGTTCGGCGAACTGCTGGTCCGCTCGGCGACGGAGGAGTCGGGAGACGCCGAGGAGCCTGCTGGGCCGGGGGACACCGAGGACCAGGCGGTGCAGGCCGTGTTCGAGGCGGCCCTGGTTCAGCTGGACCGGGCGGCCGCGCTGTTCGGCGCCCTGGGCGCGAGCGCGCTGGACGACCGCACCGGAGCCGAACTCGCCGCCGGACGACTGGCGGCCGCACTGGGCCGTCCCGCCGAGGCGGCGACACGCGCGCGTGCGGTGCTCGCGGCCTACGAGAACGCCGACGACGGGAACGAGACGGTCCGGGCACGGCGAGCGGAGGCCACGGAGCTGCTGGGGCTCGACGGGTGAGGCGGAGGGTCACTCCACGCCGATGAGCAGCAGCGTCCCCTGGTGGCCGCCCCGGTAGACCACCGTGTCGACGGCGAGGTAGGACTCCCGTACCCGGGCCTGGAGCTGCTCGGCGACGGTCTCCGGGGCCTCGTCGCCGACGACCAGGGTGACCAGCTCGCCGCCGGCCTGGAGCATGCGGTCCAGGACGGTCCGGGCGGTGGCGGTGACATCGGCGCCGATCACCGCCACGTCGCCGTCGATGAGCCCGAGCACGTCCCCGGCCTGGCAGATGCCGGCCGTCGTCCAGGACTGGCGCTCGGCGACGACGACCTCGGCGTACCGGGTGGCGCCCGCCGCCGCGGTCATCTGGACGACGTCCTCGTCGAACCGGCGCTGCGGCTCGTGCACGGCGAGCGCGGCGATGCCCTGGACCGCCGAGCGGGTCGGGATCAGGGCCACCCGGATGCCCTCGGTGCGGGCCTGCTCGGCAGCCGCCGCGGCCGTGTGGCGCAGCTCCGCGTCGTTGGGCAGCAGGACGACCTCGCGCGCGTGGGCCCGTCGTACGGCCTGCACCAGCTCCCCGCTCGCGGGCGGCTCCCCCGGGCGCGCGAGCACGGTCGTGGCGCCCGCCTCGGTGTAGAGCCCGGCCAGGCCCTCGCCCGGTACGACGGCGACGACGGCCCGCTGGGCACGCTCGCGCGGCGGCCCCTCGCCCCCGGTGTGCACGTCCCCGAGCCCGAAGTGGGTGATCCGGATCCGGTACGGCCGCCCGGCCTCCACGCCCGCCTCCACGGCGGCGCCGGCGTCGTCGACGTGCACATGGACGTTCCACAGCCCGTCGCCGCCCACCACGACCAGGGAGTCGCCGAGGGCGTCGAGGCGGTCCCGGAGCCGGGCCACGGCCGTGTCGTCGGCCTCCAGGAGATAGATCACCTCGTAGGCGGGCCCGCCGGTGTCGACGGCGTCCGCGCACAGGTCCGCACCGGACGCGCTCCCCACGCGCGCGTGCCCACCGGAAACGGCTACCGGAGCTTCGGCCGCCTCCCGCACGGCAGGGATCTCACGTACGGCAGGGATCTCACCGACGGCCCGGTATCCCGGCGCCTCCCCAACGACAGGCGTCCCGCGCGCGGCCCGGTTCCCCGGAACCGCGGGCGCGTCCCCTACGGCAGGCGTCCCGCCCTCCGCCCGGCTCCCCGGAACCGCAGCCGCGCCCCCTACCGACGCCCCCTCCCGTACCGACGAGGAAGCCTCCCGTACCGTCTCCCCCGTGAGCGTCTCCACCAGTGCCCCCAGCACCGCCACCAGGCCCCGGCCGCCCGCGTCGACCACTCCGGCGCGGCCGAGCACGGCGAGCTGGGCCGGGGTGGCCGCCAGGGCCGTGCACGCGCCCTCGTAGGCCACTCGCGCGACCGTCCCGCAGTCGCCCTCGGCCTGCTCGGCGGCGTCCGCGGCGGCCGAGGCGACGGTGAGCACCGTGCCCTCGACGGGGTGGGCCACAGCCTGCCGGGCGGAGTCGGCAGCCCGCCGCAGCGCCAGCCGCAGCCCCGCGCCGTCGTCGCGCGTCTCCTGTCCCTCTTCGCCCTCTTCGCCGAGCACCTGCGCCATGCCGCGCAGCAGCTGCGCCAGGATCGTCCCGGAGTTGCCGCGGGCCCCGATGAGCGCCCCGTGGGCCATGGCGTGCACGGTGTCCGCCAGGGACGGCTCCCCGTCACCCGTCTCGTACCCGGCGAACACCGCCTCCACGGCCGTCGCCGCCGACTCCACGGTGAGGTAGAGATTCGTTCCGGTGTCGCCGTCGGCCACCGGATAGACGTTGATCGCGTCGATCTCCTCACGCGCGCGCCCCAGAGCCCCGAGCGCCCGACCGCACCAGGTGCGCACCGCGAGAGCATCGAAGAATGTCTGCGGCACCTGCGCCACCTGCGCCTCCCTGAGCCGGCCGTACGTGGGACGCAGCGTAGACCCCGTACGGGCGTCCACCGGAAGAGGGCCGTGAGCCGGCCCTGAGCTGCCATGGTAGTTTCGTTGTACGGGCGCAGCCGTTGTATGCTGCTCCGGTTGCCCGATCCTGATCGGGCCATTCCCCTGGCAGCGCCACTCAAGATCTCAGGTCTTAAGATCTCGATTCCGGCATGCCGGGATCAACCGTAAGTGCATCTGAAGTCTTTGGAGTGACCCGTGGCTGCCAACTGCGACGTCTGCGGCAAGGGGCCGGGCTTCGGCAACAACATCTCGCACTCGCACCGCCGTACGTCCCGCCGCTGGAACCCGAACATCCAGCGTGTGCGTACCGTGGTCGGCGGGACGCCGAAGCGCGTGAACGCTTGCACCTCGTGCATCAAGGCCGGCAAGGTCTCGCGCTGACGCTACAGCTGAGCGCGCGGCCACTGCCTGGTTCGCTGCACTGAGCCGGTCCACCTCAGGGTGGACCGGCTTTTTGCCGTATCCGAATCCGCGGTACCTGACGCACCCGCCGCGGTCACTCCCGCAGCCGCCACCCGTGGTCCACCGGCCCGATCCCCGCCCCCAGGGAGAAGCCGGCCGCGATGGCCCCCGTGACGTACTCCTTGGCCTTCCGGGCCGCCTCCGGCACGCTCAGCCCCTTGGCCAGCCCCGAGGCGATCGCGGAGGCCAGTGTGCAGCCCGTGCCGTGCGTGTGCCGGTTGTCGTGGCGCGGGGCGCGCAGCCAGTGCTCCGCCGAGCCGTCCGTGAGCAGGTCCACGGCATCGCCGGACAGATGGCCGCCCTTGATCAGCACCCATCGCGGCCCGTACTCGAGCACGGCCGCCGCGGCCCGGCGCAGATCGTCCTCCGACTCCACGCGGATGTTCGTGAGTTGGGCCACTTCGTCCAGGTTCGGCGTCGCCACGGTCGCCGCAGGGAGCAGCTTGGTGCGCACGGAGTCCAGCGCGGAGGCGGCCAGCAGCGGATCCCCGTGCTTGGAGACGCCCACCGGGTCCACCACGGCCGGCGCGTCCGTGCCGGAGATCAACTCGGCGACCGCCTCGACCAGTTCCGCCGAGGCCAGCATCCCGGTCTTCACGGCCTGGACGCCGATGTCGTCCACCACGCTGCGGTACTGGGCCCGCACCGCCTGAACGGGCAGCTCCCAGGCGCCCTGGACGCCCAGCGAGTTCTGCGCGGTCACGGCGGTGATCACGCTCATGCCGTGCACGCCGAGCGCGAGCATCGTCTTCAGGTCGGCCTGGACGCCGGCGCCGCCGCCGGAGTCGGAGCCGGCCACCGTCAGGACCCTCGGCAGGCTCATGACTCGATGTCCCCGAAGTGGTCCCAGCCGCCCTTGCTGGTCCAGGGCGCCCCGTCGACGGTGACCTGGGGCAGCGCGGAGGGGTTGAGGACCTCCCCGATGACCTTCCAGCGGGCCGGGAGCTTGGTGTCCGGCGGGAAGGTCGCGACGATCGCGTGGTCCTCTCCCCCGGTCAGCACCCACTGCAGCGGATCCACGCCGACGGCCTGCCCGATGTCGTTCATCTGCGAGGGGATGTCGATCGCGCCGGAGCGGATGTCGATGCGGACCTTGCTGGCCTCGGCGATGTGCCCGAGGTCGGCGATCAGCCCGTCGCTCACGTCGCACATCGCGGTCGCGCCGAGCCCGGCGGCCGCCGGCCCCGCGTGGTACGGCGGCTCGGGGCGCCGGTGGGCCTCGACGAAGGCGCGCGGGGAGCGGAAACCGCGGGAGAGGACCGCGTAACCGGCCGCGGACCAGCCCAGCCAGCCCGTGACGGCCACCAGGTCGCCGGGCTGGGCTCCCGCGCGCGTGACGGGCTCCTGGTTGCGCAGATCGCCGAGCGCGGTGATCGACACCATGATCGTGTCGCCGCGCACGACGTCGCCGCCGACCACGGAGGCGCCCGCGACCTGGCACTCGTCGCGCAGGCCGTCCATCATCTCGCTCGGCCAGGTCACCGGCAGTTCGGCGGGGACCACGAGGCCGAGCAGCAGGGCGGTCGGCACCGCGCCCATGGCGGCGATGTCCGCGAGGTTCTGCGCCGCCGCCTTACGCCCGACGTCGTACGCCGTGGACCAGTCGCGGCGGAAGTGCCGCCCCTCCAGCAGGATGTCGGTGCTCGCCACCACCCGCCGGTCGGGAGCGGCGACCACCGCGGCGTCGTCGCCGGGCCCGATCCGGACCGCCGGGGTGGTGGTGAGACGGGAGGTGAGCTCCCTGATGAGCCCGAACTCCCCGAGCTCACCAACAGTGCCCTTCATCGCCCTTGCTCCCCTTCTCTGCCATGCCGTGTCCACTCGCGCGTCATCAGTGTCCCCGATACGGTCGAGGTGACTGTCGATGCGGTCCCGTTGACCGCCGACACGGTCCGCCCGGCCGTGGAGACGATCGCGAGACCGTCAACTTCGGTCGTGCCTGCACCCTGGCGCGCAAGCCCGGTTCCCGCAGGTCTCCCCGCGGAGAGCGGCGACGCGATACCGTGGCGTTCCTTTTCCCCACATGATCCTCGTGGCCGCCCTGGAGGTTCCGTGGTACAGGCGTACATCCTGATCCAGACGGAGGTCGGCAAGGCGTCGACCGTCGCCGAGACGATCAGCAAGATCCCTGGAGTCATCCAGGCCGAGGACGTGACGGGACCGTACGACGTCATCGTGCGCGCCCAGGCCGACACCGTCGACGACCTCGGCCGCATGGTGGTCGCCAAGGTCCAGCAAGTGGACGGCATCACCCGCACCCTGACCTGTCCGGTCGTGCATCTGTAGCCCCCGTCTACCCTTGGCCGGTGAACATCTTCCGTCACCGGCCGCTCGCCCTGCTCGCGCCCGCGCTGCTGATCGCGGTCGCGGGCTGCTCCTCAGCAGACGACAGCGCCACCGTGGCGGTTCCCAGCCCCGACGCGAGGACGGCGGCGGTGTGCCGGGATCTGCACCGGGTGCTGCCGCAGAAGCTCGACGGGCGACGCCGCGACGACCCCACACCCCGGTCCGCCTACACGGCGGGCTGGGGAAACCCGGCGATCATACTGCGCTGCGGTGTCGTACGGCCGCCGAAGATGATCGACCCGAAGGTGGCCGAGGGCGGTGACCCCGACGCGATCGCGGGCGGCGTGAACGGCGTCGACTGGCTGATGGAGAAGCAGGGTGACGGCACCTGGCGCTTCACCACCGCGGGCCGTGTGGCGTACGTGCAGATCAGCCTGCCCGCGGGGATGTCCGCGCAGGACGAGGGCTCCGCGATCCTCACCGATCTCGCCCCGGCCGTGAAGAAGGCGATCCCCAAGGGGATCGCCTCCATGCGGGGATGACCGACCGGCTGCTCAGCGCAGCCCGGTCGGGCGCCGCAACGCGGCCTGCACCAGGCGGTCGATCAGCTCCGGGTAGCTGACGCCGCTGGCCTGCCACATCTGCGGGTACATCGAGATCGGCGTGAAGCCGGGCAGGGTGTTGACCTCGTTGATCACGAACTCGCCGTCCTCGGTGAGGAAGAAGTCCGCGCGGACCAGGCCCTCGCAGGACACGGCCTCGAAGGCCTGCACGGCGAGCTCCCGCACCTCGTCGGTCTGCTCCTCGGTGAGCGGCGCGGGGACGATGCCGGGCGTGGAGTCGATGTACTTGGCCTCGAAGTCGTAGTACGCGTGCGTGTCGGGCGCCGGGATCTCGGCCGGCACGGAGGCGCGCGGCCCGTCCTCGAACTCCAGGACACCGCACTCGATCTCGCGGCCCCGCACGGCGGCCTCGACGAGGATCTTCGGGTCGTGGGCCTGCGCGGCGGCGATCGCCTCGTCCAGGCCGGAGAGGTCGTCGACCTTGGTGATGCCGATGGACGAGCCCGCGCGCGCGGGCTTCACGAACAGCGGCCAGCCGTGCTCGCCGGCGAAGTCGATGATCTTCTTGCGGGCGGCGGACTCGTCCCGCTCCCACTCGCGCGGCCGGATCACCACGTAGGGGCCGACCTTGAGCCCGTAGGAGGTGAAGATCCGCTTCATGTACTCCTTGTCCTGGCCGACGGCCGAGGCGAGCACACCGGCGCCCACGTACGGCACCCCGGACAGCTCCAGCAGGCCCTGGAGGGTGCCGTCCTCGCCGTACGGGCCGTGCAGCACCGGGAAGACGACGTCGACCTCGCCGAGCGCCTTGGGCACCGCGCCGGGCTCGCTGTAGACGACCTCGCGGCTGGCCGGGTCGACCGGGAGCACCACGCCACCGTCGGCGGACTCCGCCAGTTCCTCGACGGCGGGCAGGCGGCGGTCGGTGATGGCCATCCGCTCCGGCTCGTCGGCGGTGAGCACCCAACGGCCCTCCCGCGTGATGCCGATCGGCAGGACGTCGTACTTCGACCGGTCGATGGCCTTGAGGACCGCGCCGGCGGTGACCATGGAGATCCCGTGTTCGGAGCTGCGCCCGCCGAACACGACGGCCACGCGCGGCTTGCGCGACGGCTGCTCGGGGCTGTGGGGAAGGTTCTCGGTGCTCATATCGCGTTGAGAGTACCCGTTGGTATCCCCCGAGTCAGCGCCCGCTCGGCCGCCGTGACTGCGTGTCCCCCGGGCGGTCGCTCAGCGTCGTAGACAGGCCGTTTCAGTGCCGCTCGGGCTTGGCGGTGCGCGACATCAGCTCCTTGACGGCGACCACCGGCGACTTGCCCTCGTGGACGATGGCGACGACCGTCTCGGTGAGGGGCATGTCGACACCGTGCCGGCGGGCCAGATCCAGCACGGACTCGCAGGACTTGACGCCCTCGGCGGTCTGCTTGGTGACCGCGATGGTCTCCTCGAGGGTCATGCCCTTGCCGAGGTTGGTGCCGAAGGTGTGGTTCCGGGACAGCGGCGAGGAGCAGGTCGCCACCAGGTCGCCGAGTCCGGCGAGTCCGGAGAAGGTCAGCGGGTCGGCGCCGAGGGCCATGCCGAGCCGGGTGGTCTCCGCCAGGCCGCGGGTGATGAGCGAGCCCTTGGCGTTGTCGCCGAGGCCCATGCCGTCGGCGATGCCGACCGCGAGCCCGATGACGTTCTTGACCGCGCCGCCCAGTTCGCAGCCGATGACGTCGGTGTTGGTGTACGGCCGGAAGTACGGCGTGTGGCAGGCGGCCTGCAGGCGCCGGGCGACGGCCTCGTCGGTGCAGGCGACGACGGCGGCGGCCGGCATGCGGGCGGCGATCTCCCGGGCCAGGTTGGGCCCGGTGACGACCGCGATGCGCTCGGCGCCGACCTTGGCGACGTCCTCGACGACCTCGCTCATCCGCATGGCGGAGCCGAGTTCGACGCCCTTCATCAGGGAGACGAGCACGGTGTGCGGGGCGAGCAGCGGGGCCCACTCGGCGAGGTTGGCGCGCAGGGTCTGGGAGGGGACGGCGAGGACGGTGAAGTCCGCGTCCCGCAGGGCCTCGGCGGCCTCGGAGGTGGCCCGGAGGTTCTCCGGGAGTTCGACGCCGGGCAGGTAGTCGGGGTTGGTCCGGGTCGAGTTGACGGCCTCGGCCAGCTCGGGGCGGCGGGCCCACAGGGTCACCTCGCAGCCCGCGTCGGCGAGGACCATACCGAAGGCGGTGCCCCATGAGCCGGTGCCCATGACCGCCGCCTTGACCGCCTTGCTCACTTGCCCTGCCCCTCCGGTTCCTTGCCCCTGATCTGCGCCGTCTGCGCCGTCTGCGCCTGGGTGCGGCGCCGCTGCTCGATCCGCTCGCGGCGCGGGTCGTAGCGGGTCTCGGGCGCCTTCTCGCCGCGGATCTCCTCCAGCTGGCGGGTGATGGCCGCCATGATGACCTCGGTGGCCTCCTTGAGCAGCTCCGGGGTCATCTCCTTGTCGTAGAAGCGGGAGAGGTCCACGGGCGGGCCGGCGAGCACGTGGTGCGTCTTGCGCGGGAAGAGGCTGGGCTTCTTCGCGTACGGCGGCAGCAGTTCGTTGGCGCCCCACTGGGCGACCGGGATGACCGGGCACTTGGTCTGCAGGGCCACCCGGGCGGCGCCGGTCTTGCCGGTCATGGGCCAGCCGTCCGGGTCGCGGGTCAGGGTGCCCTCGGGGTAGAAGGCGACGCACTCGCCGCGCTCCACGGCGTCGATCGCGGCGCGGAAGGCGCTCAGCGCGTCGGTGGACTCCCGGTAGACGGGGATCTGTCCGGTGCCGCGCATGGCGGCGCCGACGAATCCCTTCTTGAAAAGCCCGCTCTTCGCCAGGAATCGCGGAACCCGTCCGGTGTTGTACTGATAGTGCGCGTACGCGAAGGGGTCCACGTGGGAATTGTGGTTCACCACGGTGATAAATCCGCCCTCGGCCGGAATGTGCTCCATTCCACGCCAGTCCCGCTTGATCAGAACCACCAGCGGCGGTTTGCAGATCACCGCGGCGAAGCGGTACCAGAAGCCGATTCTGCGGCGGGGCACAAGGACACCTTCCTCTAGGGCTGTCACCCCGGCGGGGGGCCGCACAAGTGTCGCTCCGAGCCGCCGGTCTGTCGAGGACACCGTACGCCCCGAGGGTCGAACGGCCTCAGGGCCCGGGGACAATGATCGTGACGAGTAAGGGACGGTACGCCGGTGCAGTGGACCTTGGTCATCCCCCTGAAACCCCTGTCCCGGGCCAAGAGCAGGCTCTCGGACACCGCGGCGGACGGCGTGCGGCCGGGGCTGGCCCTGGCGTTCGCGCAGGACACGGTGAGCGCGGCGCTGGCGTGCGGAGCGGTGGCGGATGTGGCAGTCGTCACGGACGACGAGCTGGCAGCGCGCGAGCTGGCGGCGCTGGGCGCGCGGATCGTCCCGGACGCGCCGGCGAACGGTCTGAACGCCGCCCTGGCGCACGGGGCGGCGGTCGTACGGGAATCGCGTCCGCGCGCGCCCGTCGCGGCCCTGAACGCGGATCTGCCCGCACTGCGTCCGGCGGAACTGGCCGTCGTGCTGAGCGCGGCGGCGCATTTCACGCGGGCGTTTCTCGCGGATGCGGCGGGGGTTGGCACGACCTTGCTGGCCGCGGGGCCGGAGGGGGAATTGCAGCCGGATTTCGGGGCGGATTCCCGCTCCCGGCACCGGGCCTCCGGGGCGACGGAACTGTTGTTGTCCGGCGTCGATTCGGTACGGCAGGACGTGGACACCGGCGACGATCTGCGGGCGGCGCTGGCGCTGGGCGTCGGACCGTACACGGCGGCGGTGTCGGCGGGGTTGCTGAGCGCCCCGTAAGGGGCGCGGGGCCGTGCCGATATACGGCTCCGCCGCGTGGGCGCGATCAGCCGCGACCACTACGCTGCTGCCATGCAAGCCACCGCATACACGTACGACCCCGAAACCCGCAGCGGGCAGGTGCTGCTCGACGACGGCACCCCCGTGCCCTTCGACGCCGCGGCGTTCGACAAGGGCGGCCTGCGACTGCTGCGTCCCGGGCAGCGCGTGCGGATCGAGACCGAGGGGCAGGGAGACGCCCTGCGGATCACTCTCGTAACCCTTCAAACGCTGTAACCGCCCTTACACACGCCGCGGGCCGGACTCCCCAAAGGAGTCCGGCCCGGCGCGTGAGTGCCTCGGCGTCCTTACGACGTCGCCTTGCGTGCAGTGGCCTTCTTGGCGGTGGTCTTGCGGGCCGTCGACTTCTTGGCCGGGGCCTTCTTCGCGGTGACCTTCTTCGCCGGGGCCTTCTTGGCCGTCGCCTTCTTGGCGGTGGTCTTCTTCGCGGCGGTGGTCTTGGCGGTCGCCGTGGTCTTCTTGGCGGGCGCCTTCTTCGCCGTCGTCTTCTTCGCGGCGGCCGTCGTCTTCTTGGCGGTCGTCTTCTTCGCGGTGGTCTTCGCCGCGCCCGTCTTCTTGGCGGCGGCCTTCTTGCCCGCGGCCTTGGCGATGGTGGGCGGCGGGCCGGACAGGCTGCCCTTGGGCGCCTTCTTGACGGCGACCTCGCCACCGCGCGGCAGCTTCTTCGAGCCGCTCACCAGGTCCTTGAACCCCTGGCCGGCGCGGAACCGCGGCACGGAGGTCTTCTTGACCCGAACCCGCTCGCCCGTCTGAGGGTTGCGGGCGTAGCGGGCGGGGCGGTCCACCTTCTCGAAGGACCCGAAGCCGGTGACCGAGACCCGCTCGCCCGCGACGACCGCGCGGACGATGGCGTCCAGGACATGATCGACAGCGTCGGCGGCCTGCTGGCGGCCACCCAGCTTGTCGGCAATCGCTTCTACGAGCTGCGCCTTGTTCACGTCTTCCCCTTCGGAGACATCGCCAGAACGAAAGTGTTCAAGCTTTTTCGCACGTTAGGCAGATATATACCGCAAATCAAACACGAAACGGGCTTATCACCCTTGTGCCGCAGCGGACTCGGCGATCTCGGGCGGTTCAGCGGTCCTCGTCGGGGATCCGACCCTCGTCGAGGTCCGCGTTGAACCGCTCGAGCCGCCTTGCCGCAGCGGCGAGATCGTGCTTGGCCGCGGCCGTAATGACCAGCAGCTTCCGGGTCAGCGCCATCCGTACGCCCTCCGGGACTTGCAGTGCGCGCACCCTTGCGTGCGCTTCCTTGAGTTGGTTCGCGACCGCCGTATAGAGCTGGAGTTGGCCGTCGTGTCCCATGCACAGATTGTGCCATCTGGGGCGAGTTGTCGCCTGCGCAGGGGGCAACTCCCGCCTCTCATGGCCTTCCAGGCACTTGCGAAGGACGCGGTCCCAGCACTCACGTACCCAGGCAACCACCGTCGTAACGTGGCAAGTTGAGGGCCGGGCGAGAAGATCAGGGGGCCGTTCGGGTGCAGACACGGCCGTACCCCCGATCGTGGCGATCGGGGGTACGGAGGGGGTGTTGAGGTGGCCGAAACGCGACCCGTCGGCGGGGTGGATCAGACCTGGAGCGTCCTCGGCTTGTACGACGGCCGCTTGGCCTCGTAGGCGGCGATGTCGGGCTCGTTCCGCAGCGTGATCGAGATGTCGTCCAGGCCGTTCAGCAGCCGCCAGCGGGAGTTCTCGTCCAGCTCGAAGGCGGCGGTGATGCCCTCGGCGCGCACCTCACGAGCCTCAAGGTCCACAGTGACCTCAGCAGTGGGGTCCTGTTCCGTGAGTTCCCACAGGGCTTCCACGATCTTCTGGTCCAGCACGACCGTGAGCAGGCCGTTCTTCAGCGAGTTGCCCCGGAAGATGTCGGCGAAGCGGGAGGAGATCACGGCTTTGAAGCCGTAGTTCTGCAGCGCCCAGACGGCGTGCTCGCGGGAGGAGCCGGTGCCGAAGTCGGGGCCCGCGACCAGGACGGTCGCGCCCTGCCGCTCGGGGCGGTTGAGGATGAACTCGGGGTCCTTGCGCCAGGCCTCGAACAGCCCGTCCTCGAACCCGTCGCGCGTGACCTTCTTGAGCCAGTGAGCAGGGATGATCTGGTCGGTGTCGACGTTGGAGCGGCGCAGCGGGACGGCCCGGCCGGTGTGCGTGGTGAATGCTTCCATGACTGATCAGACTCCAGCGGGCACAGAGGTGTCGGACAGGTCGGCCGGGGAGGCCAGGTGGCCCAGGACGGCGGTGGCCGCCGCGACCTGCGGCGACACCAGGTGGGTACGGCCGCCCTTGCCCTGCCGGCCCTCGAAGTTGCGGTTGGAGGTGGACGCGGAGCGCTCACCCGGGGCCAGCTGGTCGGGGTTCATGCCCAGGCACATCGAGCAGCCCGCGTGCCGCCATTCGGCGCCGGCCTCCTTGAAGACCACGTCCAGGCCCTCGGAGACGGCCTGCAGACCCACCCGCGCGGAGCCCGGGACGACCAGCATCCGTACGCCGTCGGCGACTTTGCGGCCCCGCAGCAGCTCCGCGGCGGCCCGCAGGTCCTCGATGCGGCCGTTGGTGCAGGAGCCTACGAAGACGGTGTCCACCTTGATGGAGCGCAGCGGCTGCCCGGCCTCCAACCCCATGTACTCCAGGGCCTTTTCGGCGGCGAAGCGCTCCGAAGCGTCTTCGTACGAAGCGGGGTCGGGGACGGACGCCGAAAGCGGCGCGCCCTGGCCGGGGTTGGTGCCCCAGGTGACGAACGGCGACAGCTCGTCGGCGTTGATCACGACCTCGGCGTCGAACTCGGCGTCGTCGTCCGTCCTCAGCGTCTTCCAGTACGCGACGGCCGCGTCCCAGTCGGCGCCCTCGGGGGCGTGCGGGCGGCCCTTGAGGTACTCGAAGGTGGTCTCGTCGGGGGCGATCATGCCCGCGCGGGCGCCGGCCTCGATCGACATGTTGCAGATGGTCATCCGGGCCTCCATCGAGAGCTTCTCGATGGCGGAGCCGCGGTACTCCAGCACATAGCCCTGGCCGCCGCCGGTGCCGATCCTGGCGATGATGGCCAGGATCAGGTCCTTGGCGGTGACGCCGTCGGGCAGCTCGCCCTCGACCGTGATGGCCATGGTCTTGGGGCGGGCCATCGGCAGCGTCTGGGTGGCCAGCACGTGCTCGACCTGGGAGGTGCCGATGCCGAACGCCAGCGCGCCGAACGCGCCGTGCGTGGAGGTGTGCGAGTCGCCGCAGACGACCGTCGTGCCGGGCTGGGTCAGGCCCAGCTGCGGGCCGACCACGTGCACGACGCCCTGCTCGACGTCGCCCAGCGGGTGCAGGCGCACGCCGAACTCGGCGCAGTTCTTGCGCAGGGTCTCCAGCTGGGCCCGGGAGACCGGGTCGGCGATGGGCTTGTCGATGTCGAGGGTCGGGGTGTTGTGGTCCTCGGTGGCGATGGTGAGGTCGAGGCGGCGGACCGTGCGGCCGTTCTTGCGCAGCCCGTCGAAGGCCTGCGGGCTGGTCACCTCGTGCAGCAGGTGCAGATCGATGTAGAGGAGGTCGGGCTCGCCCTCGGCGCGCCGGACGACGTGGTCGTCCCAGACCTTCTCCGCGAGTGTCCTACCCATCGCTTTCCCTCCGGCCGGCATACGTCCACCGGCCCAACTAGAGATCCTGGGGATGCGGCGACTGCCCTTGAGGGGCCCCTGAAAGTCGTGATTCCGGGCGTCCACCGCCGGGCCCGTTGGTCCGCGGGCCGCTGTGTGATTCAAGAGTGGCGCGTTCCACGGAAAATTGAACTTGCGTTTCACAGAGTGAGACGCGAGTATCGTTGCATGGACAACAGTAGCGGCGTCGGCGTTCTGGACAAGGCGGCCCTCGTCCTGAGCGCTCTGGAGTCCGGTCCGGCCACCCTCGCGGGTCTGGTCGGCGCCACCGGACTGGCACGACCCACGGCTCACCGCCTGGCCGTGGCCCTGGAACACCACCGCATGGTGGCACGCGACATGCAGGGCCGTTTCATCCTCGGCCCGCGCCTTGCGGAACTGGCGGCGGCGGCCGGCGAGGACCGCCTGCTCGCGACGGCGGGCCCCGTGCTCACCCACCTCCGCGATGTCACCGGCGAGAGCGCACAGCTCTACCGTCGCCAGGGTGACATGCGGATCTGTGTGGCCGCGGCGGAACGCCTGTCCGGCCTTCGGGACACCGTCCCGGTCGGGTCCACGCTCACGATGAAGGCCGGCTCCTCGGCGCAGATCCTGCTCGCCTGGGAGGAGCCCGAGCGCCTGCACCGCGGTCTGCAGGGCGCCCGCTTCACGGCGACGGCCCTGTCGGGCGTACGGCGGCGCGGCTGGGCCCAGTCCATCGGCGAGCGGGAGCCGGGCGTCGCCTCCGTCTCCGCGCCGGTGCGCGGCCCCTCCAACCGCGTGGTGGCCGCCGTGTCGGTCTCCGGCCCGATCGAGCGCCTGACCCGCCACCCCGGCCGTATGCACGCCCAGGCGGTCATCGACGCCGCGGCCCGCCTCTCGGAGGCCCTGCGCCGCTCGGGCTGACCCGGCCCGCCGGGAACGCCGAGGAGGGCCTGCCTCAACGCCGCGGCAGGCCCTCCTCGCTCCCCCGGCCCCCCGTCAGGCGGCCTTCTCCCCCACCGGCGCCTGCTGCGACCGATGAGCGAACCGGTCCTTCGCGTACCGGCCCCTCCGCTCCAGCGGGATCTGTCCGTGCGCGGCGGCCAGCCCGAACGCCGGCATGTCGCCGTAGATCGCCTCGTAGGACCCCTCCGGCACGACGTAGGTCTCGTGCCAGATCCCGACCTGCCCGCGCAGCTTGCCGGTCCGCTCCAGGCGGTTGAGGCGCGCCCAGGCCGTGTGGTGGAAGGCGTCCGGCGCGGTCGCGTAGCCGTACAGCTTGTCCTTGGACTCCCAGTACTGCACGACGTAGTACGTCCGCGGCGACGCCGTCAGCAGCACGTGGCTCAGCAGCCCGCGCTCCGGTTCCTTCCGCAGGTCACGCAGCATGCGGAGCATCCCGAGCATCACCGGCAGCCACAGGTGCGCCGCCCAGAAGCGGTTGATGCGCATGCCGATCAGCAGGACGACGACCTCGCCCTGCGCGTCGGCGGTCGTACGGGTCACCATGAGCGCGTCCCCCCGGTTGGTGAGCGGAGCTATCCAATGGGCGATGCTTGGATAGTGCCGTTATCCGAGAAGGAGCGCAAGAGATGCGGCTGGCGGAGTTGAGCGGGCGCAGCGGTGTGTCCACCGCGACGATCAAGTACTACCTGCGCGAAGGGCTGTTGCCGCCGGGCCGCCAGATCAACACGACGACGGCCGAGTACGGCGAGGAGCATCTGCGCCGGCTGCGGCTGGTGCGGGCGATGATCCAGGTCGGCGGGCTCCCCGTGGCCAGGGTCCGGGAGGTGCTGCGCCATGTCGACGACGACTCCCTGGGCCGCACGATCCGGCTGGGCGCGGCCCTGTGGGCGCTGCCGCAGGTGCCGGAACCGGACGAGGAGGACGCGTTCGCGCGGGCGGCCCACCAGGAGGTGGACCGGCTGCTGGACGAGCTGGGCTGGACGAACGCGAAGCTGCTGACGACGGTCTCGCCCGCGTACCGCTCCCTGGTGGTGGCGGTGGCCGCGTTCCGCCGGCTCGGGTACGAGTGGGGGCACGAACTGCTCGCGTCCTACGCCCACTTGATGCACGAGGTGGCCAAACTCGACCTGGACTTCGTGGAGACGTATCCGTCGGAGGCGGAGAAGGTGGAGACGGCGGTGCTCGGTGCGGTGCTGACCGAGCCGATGCTGCAGGCGCTGCGCCGGCTGGCCCAGGAGGAGGAGTCGGCACGGCGGTACGGCTTCGAGTGAACCGCCGGTACGGCGCCGAGCGGACCCGGATACGGCGAAGGCCCTTCGCCGTAGCGAAGGGCCTTGCGTGACGTACCCCCGACCGGATTCGAACCGGCGCTACCGCCTTGAGAGGGCGGCGTGCTAGGCCGCTACACAACGGGGGCGTGGACGCTGCGTTTCCGCAGGTCCGAGCTGGTCTACCTGGACTCGAACCAAGACTAACTGAACCAGAATCAGTCGTGCTGCCAATTACACCATAGACCAATGATGGTTTAGACCAGTCAGTACCCCCGACCGGATTCGAACCGGCGCTACCGCCTTGAGAGGGCGGCGTGCTAGGCCGCTACACAACGGGGGCCCTAGCGATCCCGACAAGATCGGAATCAGTACCCCCGACCGGATTCGAACCGGCGCTACTGCCTTGAGAGGGCAGCGTGCTAGGCCGCTACACAACGGGGGCTTTGCAGATAAGCTCTGCGAGCTGGCCTACCTGGACTCGAACCAAGACTAACTGAACCAGAATCAGTCGTGCTGCCAATTACACCATAGGCCACTGGAACTCAAGCCCCCTGCGGGGTCTCGTTCTAGCTTGCTCCTCGGGGCTCCGGCCTTCCGGCCTGCTCCCCTCGGCGCAGGAAGAACATTACCCGAAGGTGGACGGGGCTCCAAAACGGGTATCCGCGCGGACGAGCGCCGGGAGTTCGGCGAGGGACGAGATCCGGTGCGCCACGGCCTCTCCCGCGCCGCTGACCGTGGCGGTTCCGCGATCGATCCACACGGACAGCAGCCCGGCCTCGGCGGCGCCCCGCCCGTCGATCTCCGGGTGGTCGCCGACGTACGCCACCTCGTGCGGCGGCAGCTGAAGCGCCTCGCAGACCGCCAGGAAGGCGCCGGCCTGAGGCTTGGAGACGCCCAGCTCGGCGGCGCACAGCACGGCCTCGAAGCGGTCGAGCAGGCCGAGGGTGCGCAGCTTGTGCTCCTGGACGGCGATGCTGGAGTTGGACAGCACCGCGTGCCGGTGGCTGGCGGAGAGGGCCTCCAGGGCGGGCAGGACGTCCGGGAAGACGCTCCAGGCGGCCTCGTAGTGCCCGAGGTAGCGATGGAACCAGGCGTCGGCCTCCGCGTCGGTCAGCGCGGCCTCGCCGAGGAACACCCGCACCCGGTCGCGCCGCTGCCCCTCGAAGCCGATCTCCCCCGCCGAGAACCGGGCCCACTGTGCGTCGGTGATCTCCCGCCACCGGGCGAGGGCCTGCTCCGCGGTCGCGTACCCGGCGAGCAGCCCTTCCGCGGCCAGATGCGCCCGCATGCCCTCCCGGTCGGCGCTCGTGTAGTCGAACAGCGTGTCGTCCACGTCCCAGACCACGGCTCTGATCGTCATACCGCTGACGGTACCGCCGAACGGCCGCCAGACTGTGGCCATGACCGAGCACCGAGTCCAGTTCACCGTCGAGGCCCGCGCCGCGTACGACACCCTGCCCGCGGAGCGCCGGGCCGGGCTGGACAAGGCCGTGCGGGTACTGGCCCGCGACCCATTTCGGAAGCACTCGACGGCGCCACTCGGCCCGGACGAGCACTTGCGCAGGGCGTACATCGCCCCAGGCGTCAGGCTGGAGTACACGGTGGCCGGCGCGATCATGGTCATCGTCGTGCTGGAGATCTTCGACGAGAGTGCCTCTCTGATCGACGAAGCCGACGCTCAGTGACCAACGCAACAGGGGCGGCACCCGGAAGACACCGGGTGCCGCCCCTGGCGTATGCGTCGGTTATGCGCTCAGCCTGGTCAGGGCCGCGTCGAGCCTGGTCAGGGTCTTTTCCTTGCCCAGGACCTCGAGGGACTCGAAGAGGGGCAGGCCGACGGTGCGGCCGGTGACGGCGACGCGGACCGGGGCCTGGGCCTTGCCGAGCTTGAGGCCGTGGGCCTCGCCGGCGGCCAGGACGGCCTCCTTCAGGGACTCCGCGGAGGTCCAGTCGGCCGACTCCAGCTTCTCCTTCGCCGTGCGGAGCAGGGCGTCGCTGCCCTCCTTCATCGCCTTCGTCCACGACGCCTCGTCGAAGACCGGCTCGGGCAGGAAGAGGAAGTCGACGTTGTCGGTGATCTCCGACAGCACCTTCAGCCGGGTCTGGGCGTGCGGGGCGATCGCCTGCCACTTCGCCTCGTCGAAGTCCTCCGGCGCCCAGGGCGCGAAGGGGGCCTTCAGCCAGGGGCGGCAGCGCTCGGTGAAGTCCTTCACCTCCAGCATGCGGATGTGGTCGCCGTTGATCGCCTCGCACTTCTTCAGGTCGAAGCGCGCCGGGTTGGGGTTCACGTCGGAGATGTCGAAGGCGGCGACCATCTCGTCGATCGTGAAGATGTCCTGGTCCGCGGAGAGCGACCAGCCCAGCAGCGACAGGTAGTTGAGCAGGCCCTCGGGCAGGAAGCCCCGCTCGCGGTAGAGGTTCAGCGACGACTGCGGGTCGCGCTTGGACAGCTTCTTGTTGCCCTCGCCCATCACGTACGGCAGGTGGCCGAACCGCGGGACCTGCTGGGCGATGCCCAGCTCGGTCAGCGCCTTGTAGAGCGCGATCTGGCGCGGGGTGGAGGACAGCAGGTCCTCGCCGCGCAGCACGTGGGTGATCTCCATCAGCGCGTCGTCGACCGGGTTGACCAGCGTGTACAGCGGGGCGCCGTTGGCGCGCACGATGCCGTAGTCCGGCACGTTCTCCGGCGTGAAGGTCAGCTCGCCGCGCACCAGGTCGGTGAAGGTGATCGTCTCGTCGGGCATCCGGAAGCGGACGATCGGGGTGCGGCCCTGGGCCTTGTACTCCTCGACCTGCTCGGCGCTCAGGTCGCGGCAGTGGCCGTCGTAGCCGGAGGGCTTGCCGGCCGCGCGGGCGGCCTCGCGGCGGGCGTCCAGCTCCTCCTGGGAGCAGTAGCAGTGGTAGGCGTAGCCGCCGTCCAGGAGCTTCCGGGCGACGTCGGCGTAGATGTCCATGCGCTGCGACTGCCGGTACGGCGCGTGCGGTCCGCCGACCTCGGGGCCCTCGTCCCAGTCGAAGCCGAGCCAGCGCATGGCGTCGAGCAGCTGCTGGTACGACTCCTCCGAGTCGCGGGCCGCGTCGGTGTCCTCGATGCGGAAGACCAGGGTGCCCTGGTGGTGCCGGGCGAACGCCCAGTTGAACAGGGCGGTGCGGACCAGGCCCACGTGCGGGTTACCGGTGGGCGAGGGGCAGAAACGGACGCGTACGGGTGAGCCGGGTGCGCTAGCCACGCTTGACAACCTTGTTGGTGAGAGTGCCGATGCCTTCGATGGTGACGGCGACCTCGTCGCCGACGTTCAGGGGGCCGACCCCCGCGGGGGTGCCGGTGAGGATGACGTCGCCGGGCAGCAGGGTCATGGCCTCGGAGATGTTGACGACCAGGTCCTCGATGGGGTGGATCATCTCGCTGGTGCGGCCCAGCTGGCGCTGCTGTCCGTTGACCGTCAGCTGGACGGTCAGGTCGTTCGCGCGCTGGAGGTCGAGGTCCGTCTCCACCCAGGGGCCGAGCGGGCAGGAGGTGTCGAAGCCCTTGGCCCGGGCCCACTGCTTCTCGCGCTTCTGCACGTCGCGGGCGGTGATGTCGTTGGCGCAGGTGTAGCTGAAGATCACGTCCTTGACGCGCTCGCGCGGCACCTCGCGGCACATGCGGCCGATCACGACGGCCAGCTCGGCCTCATGGTGCAGCTCCTCGGAGAAGGGCGGGTACTGGATCTCGTCGCCGGGGCCGATCACCGAGGTGGAGGGCTTGAAGAAGGCGAAGGGGGTGTCCGGGACCTCGTTGCCCAGCTCGCGCGCGTGCTCGGAGTAGTTGCGGCCGAACGCCACGACCTTGTTGGGGAGCACCGGCGGAAGCAGCCTGACCTTGCTCAGCGGCACCTTCGTACCGGACAGCTCGAAGTCCGCGAACGGGATGCCCTTGATGATGTCGAGGACGAGTTCGTCCTGCTTGTCGCCCTCGACCGCGCCGAAGGCGACGTTCCCGTCGATGGAGAACCTGGCGATGCGCACGGGATCCTGCGCCCCTTGACTAGAGAACCGGCGTACTGTCGCCCCAGGTTAACCGGTCGGACCGCGCACTTCCGCCCGAAAAGGAGCGGTCATACGGGTGGGCCGCCGGTGTGCACCGGCGGCCCGTTCTCATGGGTGACAAGTGGGCGCCGCCCCCGCCGGGGGCCGGGGCGGCCCGTCGGCTACTCTGCCGAGGCCGACGCGCCGGCGGGGACGTCCACCAGCACCGTGCGCCGGGGGTTGGCCGTCTGGGCCGGGAGATCGACGGAGTGCTCCGGCAGGTCGGGGGTCTCCAGTTCGCCGGCGTCCTTCAGATGCGCCAGGGTCGTGCGACGCGGGTTGGCGATCTTGTGGAACATCATCGTCGTCTTCACGGTTGTACGAGTCCTGGTTCTGTGTCGGCGGGCTTACAGATGCGTCCCTCTTGTAAAGCGTCAGGCTAAACATCGGATTCCCCGCCGAAGGCGCCAACTGTTCACTATCTGCGTGTGAGTTTGCTCACGACCTCGCGGACAAACCGGTCAAATCTGACCGCCAATCCGCCCCAGCGAAACGGACATTGACCCCCTGAAGCCATCATTCCGCTCCTGATCATGGCGACTCAGACACTCGGGAGCCGCCGACGACTCGCAGGGGTATGTCCGTTACCTCCGGGATCGGCCTCCACGGCTGGTGACGCGGCACTCACAGCCCGTCACGTAGGTCACAGCTAGGGGCACGGCCCTTGTTGGAGATCCGGCACTGTGCTGGAATTCCACGGACCGCCGCGGGATCGAGCCGGCGCACAGGGGGCGCGAAGCCGCGCCGAGTGGCGGGCGAGACAGGGGGAACGCGCCGGTCACTCAAGACCATCGGGGGGCGTATTCAGGGCGCTCTCCACAACGCCGACACCGTGTCCCTCCGTTCACGCGGGGGGGTGCCTGGTCCAGAGGTTGCGACGCTAGTGCAGGGACGTTTCAAGAGGGATGGCAGCGCTTCGGCGGAGCCGGAGTCGCACGACGGAACTGGCCCCATGAAGGGCAGCTCCTCGCCCCAGCACGCCCAGAACCCGGGCCTGGCCCCTTCGTCGGACGGAGGTGACCGCCCCGGACGCCCCGGTGTGTCGTCCTCGTCGACGGCCACGGCGGCCGGCGGCTCCGGCACCGCCCCCACGCCGGCCATCAAGCCCGCCAAGGGCCCCAGCGGCCCCGGCTCGCGCCTGGCCCTGCGCAACTGGCGCATCTCCACGCGCCTGGTGTCGCTGCTCGCGCTGCCCGTGGTCGCGGCGACCTCGCTGGGCGCGCTGCGCATCGACCAGAACATCACCGACATCCAGCAGCTCGACAACATGAAGCTGCTGACGGACATGACCAAGCAGGCCACCGAGCTGGCCGCCGCGCTCCAGGAGGAGCGCGACCAGTCGGCCGGCCCGCTGGCGCACGGCCTCAACGCGAGCGACTACACGGTCAAGGGCTACCGGGACAAGACCGACCGGGCCCTCGCCAACTTCGAGAACTCCACCCAGGAGATCGACGACGCCAGCAAGGGCGGCCAGCTCCAGGGCGTCCGCGACAACCTCGTCGGCATCTTCAACCAGCTCGACCAGCTGGCCAAGATCCGCAAGAGCGCGTACCAGCAGCACGGCAACTCGACCCAGACGATCGAGTCCTACCACCGGCTGATCACCCAGCTGATCGACCTGTCGCAGGACATGGCGCAGGCGTCCAGCAACCCGGAGATGATCTCGCGCACCCGCGCCCTGGCGGCCTTCTCCACCGCCAAGGAGTACGCCTCGGTGCAGCGCGCCACGATCGCCGCCGCGCTGCCCGCGACCACGACCACCAAGGGCGACCTGTCGACGAACGACCGCCTCTACGGCCAGTCGGCGTACCAGAGCGAGAACTCCGAGATCTCGATCTTCCGGAAGATCTACGCGAACAACAACGCCGAGGAACTCCTCAAGCCGATCGACGAGGGCAACCCGACGATCGAGGCCGCGGACACCTACGCCAAGCGCGTCTTCGACTCCTCCGACGGCCTGCAGAGCCTGAACGCGCGCTCCTACCGCGACTGGGTGGACGACAGCTCGACCAAGATCGAGCAGATGAAGAAGATCGAGCACACGCTGCTCGAGGAGATGGAGCAGAAGGCCCGCGAGCTGAAGAGCGCCACCCAGCGTGACGCCATCATCTCCGGTGCGCTGATCCTCCTCGTGCTCGGCGTGTCGCTGGTCGGCGCCTTCGTCGTGGCCCGGTCCATGATCCGCTCGCTGCGCCGGCTGCAGGAGACCGCGACCAAGGTCGCCCAGGACCGGCTGCCCGAGCTGGTCAAGCAGCTGTCCGAGTCGGACCCGCAGGACGTCGACACCTCCGTCGAGTCGGTCGGTGTGCACTCCAAGGACGAGATCGGCCAGGTGGCCGCGGCCTTCGACGACGTGCACCGCGAGGCGGTCCGCCTCGCCGCCGAGCAGGCCCTGCTGCGGGGCAACGTCAACGCGATGTTCACCAACCTCTCGCGCCGCTCCCAGGGTCTGATCCAGCGCCAGCTGTCGCTGATCTCCGAGCTGGAGTCCCGCGAGGCCGACCCGGACCAGCTGTCCTCGCTGTTCAAGCTCGACCACCTCGCGACGCGTATGCGCCGTAACGGTGAGAACCTCCTCGTCCTCGCCGGTGAGGAGCCCGGCCGCCGCTGGACCCGCCCGGTCCCGCTGGTCGACGTGCTGCGCGCCGCCGCCTCCGAGGTGGAGCAGTACGAGCGCATCGAGCTGGCCGCCGTACCGACGACCGAGGTCGCGGGCCGCGTCGTCAACGACCTCGTGCATCTGCTCGCCGAGCTGCTGGAGAACGCGACCTCGTTCTCCTCGCCGCAGACCAAGGTCAAGGTCACCGGTCACGCGCTGCCCGACGGCCGCGTGCTGATCGAGATCCACGACACCGGCATCGGCCTGTCCCCCGAGGACCTCGCGGCGATCAACGAGCGGCTGGCCTCGCCGCCCACCGTGGACGTCTCCGTCTCCCGCCGCATGGGCCTGTTCGTGGTCGGCCGTCTGTCGCAGCGCCACGGCATCCGCATACAGCTGCGCCCGTCCGACTCCGGTGGTACGACCGCGCTGGTCATGCTGCCCGTCGACGTGGCCCAGGGCGGCAAGAAGCCCGCTCCGGGCAAGCCGGGCGCGCCCGTCGGCAGCGGTGGCCCGGCCGCCGCGCAGGCCGCCGCCGGCGCGGCCGCGGCCCGCCGCCAGGCGGCCGGCAACAACAGCGGCGCCCCGTCCGGCGGGGGTCTGCTCGGCGCCGGTTCCGGTCCGCGCGGCCAGGTGGGCGCCGGCCAGGGTCCCCGGGCCGCGCTGCCCGGCACCGGCCAGGGCGGCCGTCCCGGCGCCCGCGGTCCGCAGGGCGGCCCCGGCGCTCCCGGCGGCCCCGGTCTCGGTGGCCCGCAGGGCCGGCCGGTGCCCGCGGGTTCCGGTGCGGGCGGCTTCGGTGGCCAGGTGCCCGGCGCCCCGCAGAACCTCCAGACCGCGAACCCGGGCGGCCCGCAGCAGGACGCCTACGGCGGCCGTGGCCCGCAGCGGCCCGGCGCCGGTTCCGACCAGGGCCGCCAGCCCCAGCTGCCGCCGCGCGGCGGCGCACGGGCCGAGCTGCCCGGCGGCGACCAGCGCACCCCGGACTGGGGCGACGCCCAGGCCCCGCTGTCGCGTGCCTCGCTGGACGCGCCGCGCGGCCACGACGAGCAGGACCCGGCGCATACCGCGCGCATGCCGCGCATCGACGACCGGCAGGGTCCGGGCTCGACCGCGGAGATACCCCGGATCGACGCCCAGGGTCCGTCCGCCACCGGCGAGTTCCCGCGTCCGGACTTCAGCAGCCCGCAGAACACCGGCCAGTTCGCCCGCCCGGACAGCCCCCAGCAGACGGGTCAGTACGCCCTCCCGGAGGGCCCGCAGCAGACGGGTCAGTACGCCCGCCCGGACGGCCCCGGTCAGACCGGCCAGTACCCGCGCCCGGCACATCCGCAGCAGACGGGGCAGTTCCAGCGGCCCGAGGCCCCGCAGCTGCCCGGCGGGTTCGAGCGGCCCGGCAACCGGCAGGACTCCGGCTCGGGTCAGTTCGTCCGCTCCGACGTCTTCGGCACGCCGGCGCCCCGCCAGGACGACCCGGCCCGCAACATCGGCCGGGACACCGGCCAGTTCGCGGCCCCGCAGGGCTTCGACGGCGGCTACGACGGCAGCTCCACCGGCCGGCACGCCCTGCCCGGACGCCAGGACCCGGCCCACACCGGCCAGTTCGAGCGTCCGCAGCCGGCCGGCCGGGACGGCTTCGGCGCCCCCCGCCCGCCCGCCCCGCAGCAGCCCCAGCACCGTGAGCCGGAGGCGCTGCCGCCGGCCACCGGCCCGGGCGACGGCCGCACTCCGCTGTACGACACGCTGGAGACCAACTGGTTCCACGGCGGTCCGCAGGCGTCGTCCGCGCCGCAGCAGCAGGCGCCGGCCCCGCAGCGCAACGCGAACGGCAACGGCAACGGCAGCGCCAACGGCAATGCCAACGGCTCCTCCACCACCGGCTCCTGGCGCACCTCGCCGAACGACGAACTCGTCCGCCAGGCCGAGCGCGTCCGGCAGCCCGCGTCGGGCGGTGTCACCACCTCCGGCCTGCCGCGCCGGGTGCCCCGGGCGAACCTCGTCCCGGGCACGGCTCAGCAGCAACAGCACCAAAGCGGTCCGCAGGTCTCGCGTGCGCCTGACGACGTGCGCGGACGGCTGACCAACCTCCGTCGGGGCATCGCTCAGGGCCGCCAGGCCGGCAGCGGCCAGACCGGCAGCTTCCCGAGCCCCACTCACCAGCAGGAGCGTTAGTTGAGAGCGATGAGCCAGGCGGCACAGAACCTGAACTGGTTGATCACCAACTTCGTGGACAACACCCCCGGGGTGTCGCACACGGTGGTGGTCTCCGCCGACGGCCTTCTGCTGGCGATGTCCGAAGGCTTTCCGCGCGACCGCGCCGACCAGCTCGCGGCCGTCGCCTCCGGCCTGACCTCGTTGACGGCCGGGGCGTCCCGGATCTTTGAGGGCGGCGACGTGGCGCAGACGGTCGTCGAGATGGAGCGCGGATTCCTCTTCCTGATGTCCGTCTCGGACGGGTCGTCCCTCGCGGTCCTGGCCCACCCCGAGTGCGACATCGGCCTTGTCGGCTACGAGATGGCACTGCTCGTCGACCGCGCAGGGGCGGTACTCACCCCGGACCTGCGCGCCGAACTGCAGGGCAGTTTGCTCCACTGAACGGCCCCGGCACCACCCACCTCACGAAAACACCGTCCGGCCGCCACAATCCCCCCACCGGCCCCTTCCGACGGCTTGACTGACCGACTTGCTGTCCCGCCCGGAGGATTCGATGACCCCGCCCACCGCCCATCATGATCCGTACGCGGAGCCGTACGGGGACGAGGGCGACCAGCCGCTGGTCCGTCCGTACGCGATGACCGGCGGCCGGACCCGGCCGCGCTATCAGCTCGCGATCGAGGCGCTGATCAGCACCACCGCGGACCCCGCAGCACTCATGGGGCTGCTCCCGGAGCACCAGCGCATCTGCCACCTGTGCCGTGAGGTCAAGTCGGTCGCGGAGGTCTCCGCGCTGCTGGCCATGCCGCTCGGGGTGGCCCGGATCCTGGTAGCCGACCTCGCCGAGGCCGGCCTGGTCGCCATCCACCAGCCGGGTGGCGACGAGAACAACGGCGGCGCACCGGACGTGACGCTGCTCGAAAGGGTGCTCAGTGGACTTCGCAAGCTCTGACGGGGGCCGGGCCACCACCTCCGCGAAGATCGTGGTGGCGGGCGGCTTCGGCGTGGGCAAGACCACGTTCGTCGGCGCCGTCTCGGAGATCAACCCGCTGCGCACAGAGGCCGTCATGACGTCCGCTTCGGCCGGCATCGACGACCTCACTCACACCGGGGACAAGACCACCACCACGGTGGCCATGGACTTCGGCCGCATCACCCTGGACCAGGACCTGATCCTGTACCTGTTCGGCACCCCCGGTCAGGACCGGTTCTGGTTCATGTGGGACGACCTGGTGCGCGGCGCGATCGGCGCGGTCGTGCTCGTGGACACCCGGCGCCTCGCCGACTGCTTCCCGGCCGTCGACTACTTCGAGAACAGCGGCCTGCCCTTCGTCGTCGCCCTGAACGGCTTCGACGGCCAGCAGCCGTACGCTCCGGAGGAGGTGCGGGAGGCGCTGCAGATCGGCCCCGACACCCCGATCATCACCACGGACGCCCGCCACCGCGCCGACGCCAAGAGCGCGCTGATCACGCTGGTCGAGCACGCCCTGATGGCGCGGCTGAAATAGCACCGGCGTCCGCACTCAAGTGCGACGTCACATACGGCAGTTGTCGTAAAGGAACCTCGGAGCCGACTGTGGCCTTTGACACGGTCGGCTCCGGTGTTCATAACAGTTCGGCAGAGGAATCCCCCGGGATCACCACGCCGCGCGGTCGGGCAGTGCCGCTGTGCTCACAATCGCCCCGCAATTTGCCGGGGCTCGTTCTTTATGACCGTTTTATCTGGGCCTTACAAGAGCATCACGACGGGGTTTCCACTGTTTGGAAGAGCACTGGTCCGCGTGCTGGAATGCCTGAACTGCCCAATAGTCAAAGACGTACTCAACTGTCGACGACGAAACGGGCTCTGAGAGACTGCGGCACGACGTAGGTGCCGACCGCCGAGAGGTTGTTGGTCGAGTGAGGCGAAGCAAGAACGGTCCCGAGCCGTCGGCACGGGGCAACTTCACCCCGCCGCCGCGCGCTGCGGCTCCCAGCCCGGTAACCGGTGCGGAGCCGGCGGCCACTCCCGCGCCGAGCGGCGGCCGTTTCTCCCCGCGCAACTGGCGCGTACCGACCAGGCTGAACGCGATCCTGCTGATTCCCGTGGCGGTCGGCCTCGTCATGGGCGGATTCCAGGTGAAGACCTCGATCGACACCTGGCAGCAGGCACGCGACGCCGAGAACACCGCGCGTCTGGTACGCGCCTCGCTGTCGTACGCCGACGCTCTCTACAACGAGCGGGACACCACCGCCGCTCCCCTGCTCAAGGGCAGCCAGGAGACCGCCACGGACAAGGCGATCGTCACGCAGGCCCGCAACAAGACCGACAAGGCGGCCGACGCCTTCGACCAGGCCGCGCAGAACATGCCGCACAAGTCGGGCCTGGAGCGCCGGCTGAAGCTGTTCCGCCAGACGGAGCCCAAGCTGCAGTCCCTGCGGGCGGCCGCCTACACCTCCAACCTCACCGGCGTGCAGACCGAAGAGGGCTACGTCGCGGTCGCCCACCCGCTGATGGAGTTCGCCAACGAGCTGGGCCTGGGCACCGGCAACATCACCTCCTACGGCCGTACCGTCTACGCCATCTCGCTGACCAAGGCGGCGCTGTCGCTGGAGCGCTCGATCGGCATGCACATGCTGATCAAGCCGGGTCCGGACGCCGGCAACCTGGCGAGCCAGCGGGTCGCCCTGTCCTCCTACGCCTACCTGGAGGGCATCGCCGTCGAGGAGTACCTCGGCGGTGGCACCCAGGCCGACGCGGACCGGCTGGACGCGGAGAAGGCGGACATCCAGGCCAAGGCCAAGGCGATGGTCCAGGAGGCCAAGGCCAAGGACCCGAACTACGTGGCGCCGCCGTCCGACTCGAAGGACATGGTCACGGCCCTCGCCACGCTGGACTCCACCAGCCTGGCCGCGCGTCAGCAGCTCGCCGCCAAGGGCATCACCCCGGAGAACTGGTGGGCGGTCAACACGCTCAAGTTCGACGCGTACCGCGCGATCGAGTCGGACATGGCCGACAAGGCGGTGAGCGAGGCCTCCGGCATCGCCGACGACGCCAAGAACTCCGCGATCACCACCGGTGCCGTCGTCGTCGTGGCCCTGCTGCTCGCCTTCATCCTGGCCGGCGCCGTGGCCCGCCAGATGAGCCGCTCGATGCGCCAGCTGCGCAACGCCGCCTTCGGCATCGCCGAGCAGCGCCTGCCGATGCTGGTCGACCAGCTCTCCCGCACCGACCCCGGCCGGGTCGACACCCGGGTCGCCCCGATCCCGATCAACACGAAGGACGAGATCGGCGAGGTCGCCCGCGCCTTCGACCAGGTCCACCGCGAGGCGGTCCGGCTCGCCTCCGAGCAGGCCCTGCTGCGGGGCAACATCAACGCGATCTTCACCAACCTCTCGCGCCGCAACCAGTCGCTGATCGAGGGCCAGCTGACCCTGATCACCGAGCTGGAGAACAACGAGGCCGACCCGGACCAGCTGGAGAACCTCTTCCGGCTGGACCACCTGGCGACCCGTATGCGCCGCAACGGCGAGAACCTCCTGGTCCTCGCCGGCGAGGAGCCCGGCCGCCGCTGGGACCAGCCGGTCCCGCTGGTCGACGTGCTGCGCGCCGCCTCCTCCGAGGTGGAGCAGTACGAGCGCATCGAGCTGTCCGGCGTCCCGGAGGCCGAGATCCACGGCCGCGCGGTCACCGACCTCGTGCACCTGCTGGCCGAGCTGCTGGAGAACGCGACCACGTTCTCCTCCCCGCAGACCAAGGTCCGCGTGACCGCGACCCGTCTCCCCGACGGCCGCATCATGATCGAGATCCACGACAAGGGCATCGGCCTGACGGCCGAGGACTTCGCGGACATCAACCACAAGCTGGCCAACCCGCCGACCGTGGACGCCGCGATCTCCCAGCGCATGGGCCTGTTCGTGGTCGGCCGGCTGTCCGACCGGCACGGCATCCGCGTCCAGCTGCGCCCCTCGGGCGAGCAGGCCGGCACCACCTCGCTGGTCATGCTGCCGGACGCGATCACGCACGGCGGTGGCGGCGAGGCCCCGCTGGACCGCGAGGAGTTCACCGTCTCGCAGATCATCCCGGAGCAGCAGTTCCAGGGTGAGAACTTCAGCCAGCTGCAGCCGATGCGCACCGCCGCGGAACTCGGCTTCGACGACGCCCGGTACGCCGACGTCCCCGACGACATCCGCGAGCTGGACCCCGTCGGCCGCTCCCTGATGCGCGAGGAGCGCCGGGCGGCCCTGGAGGCCCAGTCGCACGGCCAGCAGCCCGGCGGGCCGCAGCAGGAGTCCGCCGAGGCCCCCGCCTACGAGGACCCGCTGTTCGACGGGCAGAACGCGTACCAGGAGCGGCAGCAGGCGTACGAGGAGCCCTCGTACCAGGAGCAGCAGGCCGCGTACCGGGAGCCGTACTCCGAGTCGTCCACGGGCGCCCACGCGGCGACGCAGGCGACGTCGTACGACAAGCCCTACGAGGAGCAGTACTACGCGCCGACCGGCGAGCTGCCGCAGGCCGACGGCTACTCGTCGAACGAGGGCTACTCCTCGAACGACGGTTACTCCTCCAACGGCGGCTACCCGGAGCCCGCGTACACCGAGCCGGCCGCGAGCCCCTCGTACCAGGACGACTGGCCGCAGCAGCCTCAGCAGGACGGCTACCAGAACGGCCATCCTGCCCAGTACGCTCCGGAAACGGAGTCCTCGCAGGCCGCTGACGCAAGTGAGCCGGACCGCGTAGGCTTCGACCGTCCGGGAACGGCATCTCCCGCCGCACACAAGCTGACCGACGCCGGGCTGCCCCGCCGCGGGTCCGTGGCGAGCGGTTCCAACGGCTCGGGTACCGCGGCCGGCACGGCGCGCGTGCAGCAGGAAGCGCCGGCTCCCACTCCGGAGGCAGGCGGCGACAGCAGCTGGCGCTCGCAGAACGACGAGCGGTGGCAGCAGGCGGCGCAGCTCCGGAAGCCCAAGGCAGGCGGGGTCACCGCCTCCGGTCTGCCCAGGCGGGTGCCCAAGGCCAACCTGGTCTCGGGTGCCGCCGAAACCACCCCCCAGGGGGGCCCACAGGTCTCCCGTGCCCCGGAGGACGTCCGGGGCAGGCTGAGCAACCTGCGCCGCGGCGTCCAGCGCGGACGCAGCGCAGGCAGTGAAACGAACGGCCAGGGCTTCGGTCCTGACAGCACCTACAACCAGGAGCGTTAGTGTGAGCCCGATGAGCCAGGCGGCACAGAACCTGAACTGGTTGATCACCAACTTCGTGGACAACACCCCGGGGGTGTCCCACACGGTGGTGGTCTCCGCCGACGGACTCCTTCTGGCGATGTCCGAAGGCTTCCCCCGCGACCGCGCCGACCAGCTCGCGGCCGTCGCCTCCGGTCTGACCTCGCTGACCGCCGGTGCCTCGCGCATCTTCGAGGGCGGCAGCGTGAACCAGACGGTTGTGGAGATGGAGCGGGGATTTCTCTTCATCATGTCCATCTCCGACGGGTCGTCCCTCGCTGTTCTGGCCCACCCGGAGGCGGACATCGGCCTCATCGGGTACGAGATGGCCCTTCTGGTGGACCGCGCGGGCACGGTACTGACCCCGGATCTGCGCGCTGAGCTCCAGGGCAGCCTTCTCAACTAGTAATCGGACGGTGCGTATTCGCGTCCCGGGGCCGTAAGGTTTCGGGACGCGGTGCACAGCGATGGGCGCCAGGCACAGTCGGAGGAGGAGAAAGTGGCAACACCCCCAGGTGGTTCGCATCCGGGCAACTGGTCGTACGGTCCTGCCCAGGGCCAGGGCGACGGCTCGGCGAACCGGTACAACTTCCCCTCCGCTCCCCGCCACCGCCAGCCGTACGCCCCGCAGGGCCCCGGCCCCTCGCCGTACGACCAGCCGCCGGCCCCGCGCATCCAGCCGGTGCAGCCGCAGCGCCGCCCCGAGCCGGCGCCGGCGGCCAACAACCCCTTGGTGCGTCCGTACGCCATGACCGGCGGCCGGACCCGCCCGCGCTACCAGCTCGCCATCGAGGCGCTGGTGCACACCACCGCCGCTCCGCACCAGATGCAGGGCCAGCTGCCCGAGCATCAGCGGATCTGCAACCTCTGCCGAGAGATCAAGTCGGTAGCGGAAATCTCCGCGCTCCTGACAATCCCCCTCGGCGTGGCCAGGATCCTCGTCGCCGACTTGGCGGAGGCGGGCCTGGTCGCCATCCATCAGCCCGGCGGCGACGAGAACGCCGGTGGCCAGCCAGACGTGACACTGCTCGAAAGGGTGCTCAGTGGACTTCGCAAGCTCTAGCGGCGGTCCTTCCCGCTCCACCACCTCCGCGAAGATCGTGGTGGCGGGCGGCTTCGGCGTGGGCAAGACCACGTTCGTCGGCGCCGTCTCGGAGATCAACCCGCTGCGCACAGAGGCCGTCATGACGTCCGCTTCGGCCGGCATCGACGACCTCACCCACACCGGGGACAAGACCACCACCACGGTGGCCATGGACTTCGGCCGCATCACCCTGGACCAGGACCTGATCCTCTACCTCTTCGGTACGCCGGGCCAGGACCGCTTCTGGTTCATGTGGGACGACCTGGTCCGCGGCGCCATCGGCGCGATCGTGCTCGTGGACACCCGCCGCCTCGCCGACTGCTTCCCGGCCGTCGACTACTTCGAGAACAGCGGCCTGCCCTTCGTCATCGCCCTCAACGGCTTCGACGGCCAGCAGCCCTACAGCCCCGACGAGGTCCGCGAGGCCCTCCAGATCGGCCCCGACACCCCGATCATCACCACGGACGCCCGCCACCGCGCCGACGCCAAGAGCGCGCTGATCACCCTGGTCGAGCACGCCCTGATGGCGCGCCTGCGCTAGCCCATCGCTCGAGAAGCACCCCGCGTCCCCAAGGGCGCGGGGTGCTTCTGTGTCTGCCCGCACACCAAAACGGGCCCCTCCACAGGGGGAGGGGCCCGTCAGGAACCGGCCGAAGCGGCGCGACCTAGCGCCAGCTGTGCGGGGCGCGGAAGCCGGGCTCGCGTTCGAGGCGGCGCCAGGCGGCCCGGGCGCGGGCTCGGTGGGGGTGGGCCGTGGGGGCGGGCTGGGCGGCCGCGCGGGCCAGGAGGACGGCCGTGATGGCGGCGACTTCCTCGGGCTCGGCGTGGCCCTTCTCGACGCGGATGTCGGGAGTGCTCATGGGTGTCAGTCTCCGTGAGAGAGAGGTCCGCGGGGTTGCCGCGGCGGGTCCGCTCGGTTACTGCGGGGGGTTGCCGTGCTTGCGGGAGGGCAGGTCGGCGTGCTTGGACTGCAGCATCGCCAGCGACCTGACCAGGACCTCGCGGGTCTCGGCGGGATCGATGACGTCGTCCACGAGGCCGCGCTCGGCCGCGTAGTACGGGTGCATCAGCTCGGCCTTGTACTCCTTGACCATCCGGGCCCGCATGGCCTCGGGGTCCGGCGCCTCGGCGATCTGGCGGCGGAAGATGACGTTGGCGGCGCCCTCGGCGCCCATGACGGCGATCTCGTTGGTGGGCCAGGCGTAGGTGAGGTCGGCGCCGATCGACTGGGAGTCCATGACGATGTAGGCACCTCCGTACGCCTTGCGCAGGATCAGCGAAATCCTCGGCACGGTCGCGTTGCAGTAGGCGTACAGCAGCTTCGCGCCGTGGCGGATGATTCCGCCGTGCTCCTGGTCGACACCGGGGAGGAACCCCGGCACGTCCAGGAAGGTGACGATCGGGATATTGAAAGCGTCACACATCTGGACAAAGCGCGCAGCTTTTTCGCTCGCCTCGATGTCCAGCACGCCGGCCAGCACCTGCGGCTGGTTGGCGATGATGCCGACGACCTGGCCGTCGAGACGGGCGAGGGCGCAGATGATGTTGCGCGCCCAGCGCTCGTGGACCTCGAGGTACTCGCCGTCGTCGACGATCTCCTCGATGACCTTCGCCATGTCGTACGGCCGGTTGCCGTCGGCCGGGACCAGGTCCAGCAGGACGTCGGACCGGCGCTCCACCGGATCGCTCGAGTCGACCCGCGGCGGGTTCTCCCGGTTGTTCTGCGGCAGCAGCGACAGCAGGTACCGCACCTCGGCGATGCAGGTCTCCTCGTCGTCGTACGCGAAATGGCACACGCCGGAGGTCTCCGCGTGCACGTCCGCGCCGCCGAGCCCGTTCTGCGTGATCTCCTCGCCGGTGACCGCCTTGACCACGTCCGGGCCGGTGATGAACATCTGCGAGGTGTCACGGACCATGAAGACGAAGTCCGTCAGGGCGGGGCTGTAGGCCGCACCGCCCGCGCACGGGCCCAGCATCACGCTGATCTGCGGGATCACCCCGGACGCCTTGGTGTTGCGCTGGAAGATGCCGCCGTAGCCGGCGAGAGCGCTGACGCCCTCCTGGATGCGGGCGCCCGCACCGTCGTTGAGCGACACCAGCGGAGCCCCGGCCGCGATGGCCATGTCCATGATCTTGTGGATCTTCGTGGCGTGGGCCTCGCCCAGCGCGCCGCCGAAGATCCGGAAGTCGTGGGCGTAGACGAAGACCGTACGGCCCTCGACCGTGCCCCACCCGGTGACGACGCCGTCGGTGTACGGCTTCTTCGCCTCCAGGCCGAAGCCGGTCGCCCGGTGCCGGCGCAGCTGCTCGACCTCCTGGAAGGACCCCGGGTCCAGGAGCAGCTCGATCCGCTCCCGCGCCGTCAGCTTGCCCTTGGCGTGCTGCGCCTCGGTCGCCTTCTCGCTGGGGCCCGCCACTGCCTTCGCACGGATCTCGTGCAGTTCGGCGACCCGCCCGCGCGCGTCCGTCGGCTCGCCGGTCGGCTCACCCGTCGTCTCTTCCAAAACGGTCATGTAGCGACCTTACGAAGGACACCAAGGAAAGCGAGCCGTCGACTCCGTACAGTCTCCGGCCCGTTTTCCTGGTAGCAGTGAACAGAACCACGGCCGCATGCAGCCGTTCCGACTGCTCACAGGGCGTCGGCGTTGTAAGGGGGCCACAAAGACGCCACCGGAGAGCCACCTCACATTCGCGGCCCGCGCATGCCATCGCCGGGGTGACATGGGACCTCGGACGGCGGTCCCCCGAACGGAGCACACCGGCCCGGCGCACCGACGATACAGGACAAAAGGGCGGCGGCCGGCCACCGCACGACGGGACCGGCCGCCGCCCTCCTCGCCCGGCTCAGCAGCCGCCGCAGTTGTAGTACAGGGCGTCCCAGTGGGTGCCCTCGTCGGCGTAGACGTTGCCGGAGGCGGACTGCCACATCGGGTAGCCGTCGCCGCGCAGGCCGATGTAGCCGAAGTTGTTCTTGATGTACGACGTCACGCAGGTGTTCTTGCTGTAGTCGAGCTTGTAGCCGTTCCAGTGCGAGTAGGTGCCGGAGGCGTGGCCGGTCTCGGTGCCGCCGGTGATGTTGAGGGCGCAGCCGCTGGCCCGCTTCAGGGTCTGGGCGCCCTGGGCGGTGGCGAGGTTGAGCTGGTCGAAGGACGTGCACGTGGAGTTGTTGCGGTTGGTGCAGTTGCCGGAGGACGACCAGGTGATGCCGACCTGACGGAACATCGACTCGGCGGTGGCCTGGCTGATCTTCGTGACGGCGAAGGCGTCGGTGGCGGTGCCGACGACGGCGACACCGGGGGCGACGACGAGGGCGAGCGCGGTCAGGACAGAGCGGAGCCGCATGGGTCTGGTGAGCTTCATGGGGACCTTTCCTGCGTAGGGCCGTGCTTCCAGTGGGGCGGCTGTGCAGGTGGTGCACGCAGATGGTGCCCGAGTTCTACGCGCGTCCGCCAGAGGGCGTACGAGATCACTCCATGCGACGACAAAAATACTCTCCGGATGATGTTGAAAACCGAACCGAATGGGGCTACGGTCATACTTACCGACTTGGTTTAACGTTCAACTGATCTGATCCGGGAGTACGACATGGGCATCTTCAGCCGCAAGGACAGCACCGCCGAAGGCACGGCCGCACCGACCGCCACGAGCCCCGACCTTTCCGCGCTGACCGGCGACTACACGATCGACCCGGCGCACACCACGATCGGCTTCACCGCCCGGCACGCCATGGTCACCAACGTCAAGGGCGCCTTCCACGACTTCACCGGCACGCTGCACCTGGACGGCGCGGACCCGAGCCGGTCCACCGCCACGATCGACGTCCAGATGGCGAGCATCGAGACGGGCAACGCCGACCGGGACGGCCACCTGAAGTCCGCCGACTTCTTCAAGATCGACGAGTTCCCGGCCATGACGTTCCGCTCCACGAAGGCGGAGGCCCTGGGCGGCGACGAGTACCGCATCACCGGCGACCTCTCCCTGCTCGGGGTGACCAAGGAGATCACCATCGACCTGGAGTTCAACGGCGCCGCGAAGGACCCGTTCGGCAACGAGCGCGTCGGCTTCGAGGGCAAGGCGGAGATCCTGCGCTCGGAGTGGGGCCTGACCTGGAACGCGGCCCTGGAGACCGGCGGCGTCCTGATCTCCGACAAGATCAAGCTCAACTTCGAGATCTCCGCCATCAAGCAGGCCTGACCCGCCGTCCCGTGGTGCGGTCACCCCTCGAACTCGCACCACACGAACTTCCCGGGGTCCCGCTCCCCCACGCCCCACTTGTCCGCGAGCGCCGACACCAGAACCAGACCCCGGCCACCCTCCGACTCCGTGGACGGCTCCCTCAGGCACACGGTCCCGGGACCGCTGTCGTGCACCTCCAGCCTGAGCGTGCCGTCCAGGAGACACAGCCGCACGGAGAAACCCCGGCCGGGCGGCACGCCGTACAGCAGGGCGTTGGTGGCCAACTCGCTGACGCACAGCAGCACATCGTCCTCCCGCGCCCGCCGCCGCCAGCTCTTCATCACCGCCCGCGTGAACTCCCTTGCCGCGCACACCGACCTGCGGTCCCGCCGGAAGAACGCCACGCGCATCTCGCCGAGTTGAGTTTCTTCGTTCACGGGACGAGCGTCACCGTACGTGACTAGATTGGACCACTGAGTGAGGTCGTAGAGCTTTTCTCTACGGCTCCACTACGAGGACTTCCGTACGGCACCGGGGAATGGCACACGCATGCCCAAGAAGGTCGGTACCTGGCAAGCGGTGGGCGCGCTGGTCGCCCACTACCGAAAGAAGGCTCGCCTCTCACAGGAGGGGTTGGCCGAGCAAGTCAACCTTCACGTCGACACCGTGGCGTCCATCGAGCAGGGCCGACTGGCTCTTCAGCCGCATCGCGCCGAGCAGTTCGATGAAGTGCTGGACACGGGCGGGGCGTTGGCGGTGCTGCTGGAGAAGCTGCCGGTTCGGGACCGGGTCGTTCAGTTCGCGCAGGGGCTGGTGGATCACGAGCAGGAGGCAATCAGCTACCTGTCGTACGAGACTCTGGTCGTTCCCGGCCTCCTTCAGACCCCGGACTACTGCCGGGCTGTCTTCGACTACCGGTACCCAGCCCTGGGCAGCGAGACGGCTGATCAGTGGGTCAAGGCCCGCATGGAACGGCAGTTGATCTGGCAGCGCGAGCAGCCGCCCGTGGGTCACTTCGTCTTGGAGGAGAGCATTCTGCGCCGTCCGGTCGGTGGTCCGGGCGTCATGCGTGAGCAGATCCGGCAGATCCTGGAGTTGACCCGGCCCGTTCACATGAGCGTTCAGATTGTGCCCACGAGCCAGACGCCTCACGCTGCGCTCGGTGGGCCCATGGTGCTCCTGGAGACTCCGGAGCATGAACGGCTCGTCTACCTGGAAGTCCAGCGGGCCAGCTTCCTCGTCGATGACCTAGATGAGGTCGGCTACTACCACCACAAGTATGCGATGCTGCGGTCCCAGGCGCTCTCCTGCCAGGAGAGCGAGCGCCTCCTTGAGGGACTGCTAGGAGAGTGATGAACACCGCAGCACTGGCTTGGTTCAAGTCCAGCTACAGCAGCAGCGAAGGCGGCAACTGCCTCGAAGTGGCCACCACCCCCACCACCATCCACATCCGTGACTCAAAGCGGCCGGCCGGCCCTGTCCTCACTCTCTCTCCCTCGACGTGGAGCGAGTTCCTGCGGGCGGCGGCGCTGGACCGGCAGTAGCCACCACGCCGCTGCCACGGACAGGCCGGCGCCGAGCGCGATCGCGGCCAGCCGGGTCGGCAGCAGGCTCACCGCGTCCTGGCCGAAGTAGCCGAGGAGCAGGGACAGGGCGGTCGTCATTCCGGCCGCCCAGTAGCCGTAGTTGAGCGGGCGCAGCCACAGGGCGACGGCCAGGACCGCGAACATCACCGCCGCCGCCGCGTGCCCGGTGACGCCGACGGCCGCCACGCCGGTGGCCAGCAGCGTGCCCACGGCCGCACCGGCGAACCGCTCAATCCCCTTGCGGAGCACGTCGGTTCGGCCCCGGTTGCCGCTCGCGGCCACGTACGCCGTCAGCACCGCCCACGGCCAGTGACCGTCGAAGAACAGCCGGCCGCAGACGAACGCCGCCGCGACACCCGCCGCCATCTGCAGCGCCATCCGCGTGCTGGGACGCGGACGCAGCCGCGAGGCCCGGCGGGGTGCGACCCGCTCGGGCTCCGGGCGCCAGGGTCCGTACCGGTCGCCGAGCCCCTGGACCAGCCAGACGCTGAGACAGGCCAGCACACCGACCACGGCCGACCAGAACCAGCTGACCAGCCCGCTCTCGGCCTCGGACGGCAGGGCCGGGCCGGGGACGACCAGCAGGGCCACGAACGGCAGGGTCAGCAGTGTGTTGTGCCCGCCTTGGCGGCGGCGGGGCCGTAGCGGCGGATCCAGATGCACAGGGAGATGCCCGCCGTGTAGACGGCGGCGCCGACGGCGTAGTGGTGCATGATCAGGCGGCCCAGCAGCTGGGCGCCGGCGGCCGTGGCCGGCAGCAGCACGAGCGCCGCGAGCCGGCGGCGCGGGGGTGCGGTGCGCTGGGTCGAGAACAGGGTCAGGGTCAGGGCGACCGCCAGGACGAGCACGTCGGTGTGCAGCCCGGCCGCGCCCTCCAGCCACAGGACGGTTCCCCAGCACAGCAGGACCGCCGTCATCGCCAACAGGGATTCGTACGCACTGCGTATGAGTTTTTCGCGCACAGGCTGACGATACAGCTACCCAGCGACGTCAGATATTAAGTACTCGCGTACTATTCAGTCATGGATCACCTCTACGAAGCCGCCCGTCTCCGCCGTGCCGTCGTCCGGCTCAACCGGCGTCTGCGGCAGGAGCGCGGGGAAGGGAGCCTCAGCCCCAACCAGCTCGCGGTGCTCGGGTATCTCCACCGGTACGGGCCCGCGACGCCCGGCGAGATCGCGGCGGCGGAGCGGCAGCGGCCGCAGTCGCTGACCCGGGTGTACGCCGAGCTGGAGTCCGAGGGGCTGATCGTGCGCCAGCGCGGCACGGACGACCGGCGCCGGTCCGTCCTGTCGCTCACCGAGGCCGGCCGCGCGGCCCTGGAACAGGACATGGCCGACCGCGACGCCTGGCTGGCGGGAGCGCTCGGCACCCTGGGCGAGACCGAGCGCGGTGTGCTGACCCTGGCTGCCGCGGTGATGGAACGGCTGGGGGCGCTTCAGACGCCTCACACGGACGGTGGGGGCTGAGCCCGAGCGGCCCTAGAACCCTCCGCCGAAGTCCCCGCCGCCCCCGTCGCCACCCCCGCCGAAGCCCCCACCGTCCCCGAACCCGCCCCCGAAGTCCCCCGCGTCGAAGTCCGTGCCGGACACGTCACCGCCCTGGTAGTCGCCCCCGTACCCGTCCCCGTATCCGTAGCCGTAGTCGGCCGCGTACGACGGGGTGGCCATCATGCTGCCCAGCAGCGTGCCGACGAGGAGGCCGGGGAGGATGCCGCCGCCGAAGTAGCCGCCCGCCCAGGGGCCGTAGGCGGGGCCCGCGTCCCAGTAGGGGCGGCGGCCGTAGTCCGTGTCGACCTCGCGGATGACCGGGTCGCGGCCGTCGGCCAGCCGGGTGCCGTCGGCGGCGCAGACGGGGACCTGGCGGGGCGCCCCGCCGGGCGGGGTCCAGGTGGCGTCGGTCACCGAGGGGCCGTGGCGCGGGTCGAAGAAGCAGGGCGGGCGGCGCTCGGGCAGCGGCCGGCCCGCCCGGCGGGCGGCGAGGCGGGCCAGGGAGAAACGGCCGTCCTCCAGTGCCTCGGTGACGGTCCGGACCTCCTCGGGGCGCGTCGCGGCGGCCATGCGCTGTTTCGCCGTCTCGTAGGCGTCCAGCGCGTGTGCGTAGTCGGCGCGCATCGCGTCGTCGGCGCCGGGCTCGCCCGGCTGGAAGTCGAGCCGGTCCAGTTCCTCGCCGAAGGCGGTGATGTCCTCGTCCACGACCACCCGCAGCCGGTCGAGCGCGGCCCGCTGGTCCTCGGCGCGCCTGCGGCGGTTGCGGCGGACCAGTGCGTAGGCGCCGGCGCCGCCCGCCACCAGCACCACGGCGACCGCGATCAGCGCCGTACCGGAGGATCCGCCGCCGCTGCCGCCCCAGCTCTTCGGGGCATGGCCGCCCATGTGGGCCAGCGCGCGGTCGGTGAAGTCGGTGAGCTGGGCCTTGGCGGACTCGCCCTGGACGCTGCTCACCAGGTTCTGCCGGGCCGTCGCCGACATGACGGAGGAGTCGGCGCGGGCGTCGAAGCGGTCGCCGAGGCGGATGCCGTACAGGCCGGTGACGCCGGTGGCCGCGCGCAGGTCGGAGAAGAGGTTCGCGGTGGGGTAGCCGGCCGGGAGGACCGCGATGAACAGCGGCTTGTCCGCGTCCTCGATGCGTTTCGCGAGCGCGTCGGCGTCGGCCTTCGACAGCCGGCCCGAGGCGGCCGGGTCGACGTAGACCGGGCTCTTGCGAAGGGCCTGGGCGACGGTGGAGATGCTCGTGTCCGCGCTCGCCCCGGGGGCGAGGACGGTCGCCATCACCAGGGCGAGGACGGCGAGCAGCAGTGCTGGGAGGCTTCGGTTCCGCAGGACGGCCTTCATCCTTCGAAACTACCCGAAGCCTCCCATAGTCGGGCATGGAGCCAGGTCTACGCCGCCCGGTACGCCTCGCTCAGCTTCTCCACCGCCTTCCCGTAGCGCCCGGTCAGCAGCAGATGGTCGGCGTCGGCGAACGGCTTGGCCACCGCCTGTGTCATCCGCTCCCCCACCCGGTTCTGCACGAACAGCCGCGCCTTGGTCACCAGCTCGCGTCCGGCCCGGTCGTCGCCCCTGCGCTCGGCCGCCGTCGCCGCCGCGCCCAGCGCCTTGAGGGTGGCTGTACCGCCCTCGGGCGCGCTGGTGAGGGTGGTCAGGCCCCAGCCGTAGGGGAACTGGGGGTCGTACGACGCGTCGCCGACGTTGATCGGCAGCTGGGACTCGGACTTCGGCCAGGTGACGGGGAGCTGCCCGGTGAAGGGCCGCTTGCCGTAGAGGACGTCGGCGACGCCCTCGCCCTCGGTGCCGGGCAGCCAGGACGCCACGAGAGCGTCGATGTCGCCGAGCCGGTCGCCGATGAGCTGCGGGCGGCCGGAGACGATCAGCACCGCGCACTTCATGGCCGCGCACACCTTGTCCACGGCCGCCTGGTCGGCCGCCGACAGCTGGAGGCTGTGCCCGTTGCCGACGTCGCCGACGCCCTCGGCGTACGGGGTCTCGCCGACGACGACCACGCCCACGTCGTAGCCGTCCGTGGAGGCGGAGGCGTCCTTGGAGTAGGTGACGTTCCCGCCGGCGTCGCGCATGCCCTGCAGGATGGTCGTGCCCTGGGTGTGGGTGCCGGAGGCGCCCTGCCAGGTGATGGTCCAGCCGCCGGTCTGGTTGCCGAGGTCGTCGGCGTTGGACCCGGCGACGTACACCTTCTCGCTCTTCTTCAGCGGCAGCAGCCCGCCGCTGTTCTTCAGCAGCACCTGCGACTCGGCCGCCGCCCGGCGGGCGACCGCCCGGTGCGCCGGGGAGCCGATGGCGGCGGCGCCGGAGGTGTCGGCGTAGGGGTGCTCGAACAGGCCGAGCTTGAACTTCTGGGTGAGGATGCGGGAGACCGCGTCGTCGATCCGCTTCTCGCTGATCCGGCCCGCCTTCACCTCGTCGGCGAGCGTGGAGCTGAAGTCCTTGTAGGAGTTCGGCACCATCATCATGTCGACGCCCGCGTTCACCGCCGTGCGGACATGGGCGGCGTAGTCGCCGGGGAGCTGGTCGATGGCGTTCCAGTCGCTGATGACGAAGCCGCCGAAGCCCATCCGGTCCTTGAGCACGCCGTTGATCATGTCGCCGCGGGCGTGCATCTTCACCGCGCCCTTGCCGTCGCCGACGATGTCGAGGGAGGAGTACGACGGCATGACCGTGCCGATCCCCCTCTGGACGGCGGTCTGGTACGGCGCCAGGTGGATGTCCTCCAACTGCTGCCGGGTGACCGTGGTGACGCCCTGGTCGATGGTGTAGGTGCCGGTGGTGGAGGAGCCGTAGGCGGTGCCGCCGTCGCCGACGAAGTGCTTGGCGGTGGCCAGCACCTTGTCGTTCCGGCTCAGGTCACGGCCGTCGGCGCTGCCCTGGAGGCCCTGGATCATCGTCTCCATGGACTGCACGAGGGCCGGGTCCTCGCCGAAGGACTCGTAGGAGCGGCCCCAGCGTTCGTCGCGGCTCACGCACAGGCAGGGCGCGAAGTCCCAGGGGATGCCGGTGGCGCGCACCTCGGCGGCCGTCACCGAGCCCGTGTCCTGGGCGAGTTGGGGATCCCGGCTGGCCCCGATGCCGATGTTGTGCGGCATGATCGTGGCGCCGGCCAGGTTGTTGTGGCCGTGGACGGCGTCGACGCCGTAGATCAGCGGGACCTGGAACCGGGTGGCCTGCGCCCGGAGCTGGAACCCGTCGATCATCTTCGCCCAGGCCTCGGGGGTGTTCGGCGTGGGCGTGGAACCGCCGCCGGACAGGAGCGAGCCGAGGGAGTACGCCGCGACGTCCGCGCCGCCGCCGACGGCGCCGCGCTCGGCCTGGGTCATCTGCCCGGCCTTCTCCTGAAGGGACATGCGGGACAGCAGATCCGCGACGCGCTTCTTCACGGGCAACTTGGCGTTCTGGTACGGCAGTCCGTGCGCGTCGATCACGACCTGCGGGGTCTCGGCGGGCGCCTTCGCGCCGGTGACCGTGAGCTTCAGCGGGATCGTCTTCGCGGCCGAGGGTGCCCGGTTCGGCCGGGTGGGCACCTCGATGGTCCGCGTCGTGCCCGAGGCGGTGCCGGCCGGGAAGGTGAGGGTGCCCTCGACCGGGGTGTAGTCCCGGCCGGCGGTGGCGGTGCCGCCGCCGGTGGAGTAGCTGACCGTCACCGGGTCGTCCACGGGCCGGTCGCCGGTCGTGGCCAGGGTGACCTGGACCCGGGCGGTGCCGCCGGCCTTGACGGGGTAGACGGGCGCGCCGGTGGTGACGGAGGCGTGCAGCGCCTGGTCGGCCTTGCCGTACAGCTCGACGTCGTCCATGGCGAAGTCGCCCTTGGCGCCGGCCGGGAGGGTGACGGCGTACCCCCACATCTGTGTGAGGCCGAGGACGTGGTCGATGCCGCCGACGGGCTGGTAGTCGGTGCGGTACTGGAAGTCGGTGAACGGGATCTCGATCTGCTTCCAGCCGGTGAAGTCGTCGGTGAAGGAGGTCGTCCACAGCTCGGAGGCCTCGCCGTTCGCGCCGCCGTCCTTGATCTCGAAGGCGATCTTGCGGCCGTTGTCCCGGCCCTCCCACCAGAAGCGGATGCCCTGGTGGGCGGACCAGTCGTGGGCCGGCTGGTCCGCGGCGAAGTCATGGGTGAAGCCGCCGTAGCCGCTGATGTCGTAGGTGCCGGTGAGGACCTTGGCGCCCTCGGGGGCGTCGGCGCGGTCGGCCAGGCGCAGGGCGGGCGGGTCGTCGGCGTCGCTTCCCCAGGTGAAGATGCCGTCGGCGGGCTGGGAGGCGAAGGGCACCTCGCCCTCGAAGCGGTCGACGGGGGTCGGCGCGGGGTCGTCGGCGGCGTGCGCCGCGGCGGACAGGGGCAGCAGGGCGGCGAGCAGAGCCCCGGAGACGAGCAGGGCGGTTCTCGGCATAGACCTTCCCTCGGCTCTCATGGTTCACTCATGGCTTAGATCACGCCGTGAGTTAACTAACGGCTCGCCAAACCGTCAAGACGGCACGTCAGTTGCGTCTTGCGTGACATCCCCACAGTCGACCCGAGAGGAAGGGCGACACACCATGAGGAGAACCCCCCGCACAGTCCGGCTGCTGCTCGCCGGACTGCTCTCCGCCGCCGGCTTCACCGCCGCCGTGCCCCCCGCGCACGCGGCCGGTGAGCAGGTCACGGCCTGGCTCACCACCACCGACGACTCCGCCGGCCGGCATGTCGTCCGCGGCCTGCAGGCCCAGACGCCGTTCGCCTTCCAGTCCGGCACCGGCGGCAGCGGCACGAACATCACCGTGGACGAGAACACCCGCTACCAGACCTTCACCGGCGGCGGCGCGTCCTTCACGGACACCGCGGCCTGGCTGATGAACAGCAGCGGGGCGCTGTCCCAGGCGACCCGGGACGCGACCATGCGCAAGCTGTTCTCGCCGACGGACGGCATCGGGCTGTCGTTCCTGCGCAACCCGATGGGCGCCTCGGACCTCGCGCGGTACGGCTACACGTACGACGACGTGCCGTCCGGCCAGACCGACCCGTCCCTGGCGAAGTTCTCGATCGCCCACGACCTCGCCGACGTCGTGCCGCTCACGAAGCAGGCGCTCCAGCTCAACCCGTCCCTGACGGTGATGGCCTCGCCGTGGACGGCACCGGCCTGGATGAAGGACAGCGGCTCGCTCAACGGCGGCTGGCTCAAGTCCGAGGACTACGGCGCGTACGCCTCGTACTTCGTGAAGTACCTCCAGGCGTACAAGGACCAGGGGATCAACGTCTCGTACGTCACCCCGCAGAACGAGCCGACGTGCTGCTCCGGCTACCCGTCGATGAGCTGGAACGCCTCCGGCATCCAGTACTTCCTCAAGAACGACCTGCTGCCGCAACTGCAGTCGGCGGGCCTGTCCACCAAGGTCCTGGCGCACGACTGGAACTGGGACACCTACGACTCCTACGCGGCCCTGTCGGTGGACGACCCGGCGATCCGCAATCACCCCAACTTCGGCGGGATCGCCTGGCACGGCTACGGCGGTGACGTCAGCGAGCAGACCACGGTGCACAACAAGTACCCGTCGCTGGACGCGTTCGGCACCGAGCACTCCGGCGGCACCTGGATCGCCGACCAGCAGCGCGAGGACATGTCCAACATCATCGACTACACCCGCAACTGGGCGAAGTCGGTGACCAAGTGGTCGCTGGCCGTGGACCAGAACATGGGTCCGCACAACGGCGGTTGCGGCACCTGCACCGGGCTGATCACCGTGCACAACGGCGACGGGGCGAGCGGGACGGTCGACTACACCGTCGAGTACTACGACATGGGCCACCTGACCAAGTTCGTCCGGCCGGGCGCCCAGCGGATCGCCTCGACGGCGTCCACCACCGTGCCGAACGTGGCCTGGCGCAATCCCGACGGCAGCAAGGCGCTGATCGCCTACAACGACTCCTCCTCGGCGCAGACCGTCACGATCAACTGGGGTTCGCAGCACGCCACCTACTCGCTGCCCGGCAGGACCTCGGCCACCTTCACCTGGTCCGGCACCCAGTCCAGCGGCGGCGCCCGCACCGGATCCTTCGTCGGCCTGGCCGGCAAGTGCCTCGACCTGGCGGGCGGTTCGAACGCCAACGGCACGGCGGTGCAGCTCTACGACTGCAACGGCACGGCGGCCCAGCAGTGGACGGTCCAGCCCGACGGGTCGATCCAGGCGCTCGGCAAGTGCCTGGACGTGACCTCGGGCTCGACGGCGGACGGCGCGAAGGTGCAGTTGTACGACTGCAACGGATCCGGCGCACAACAGTGGTCGTACAACTCTTCGACCGGTGATGTGGTCAACACTGCGGCGAACAAGTGCCTCGACGTCACGGACAACTCGTCGGCGAACGGGGCGCGGGCGCAGATCTGGTCGTGCACCGGGGCCGCCAACCAGAAGTGGACACTGCGGTAGGGGGCGCATGAGACGCACGGGGGCCGTGGCGGCGGGGATCGCCGGCGGGATGCTGCTGCTGAGCGGCTGCGCAGCCGTCGACCTGCCGCTCGCGGGGGTGCGGGCCGGCGCGGACGGGACGCCGTACGCGGTGTTCCGTCCGTGCGGCGACGACGCCTACCGGGGCCCGTCCCTCGAAGGGCGGCCGCGCGGCGGCGGGGACGGGTCCGCGACCACCGGGTGGGATGCGCGCAGAGAGGGGCTGCACGGGGACACCGAGTTCCCGCTCTTCGCCCCGCCCGCGGGCTGGCACGCCCGGCACCGCGGCACGCAGGAGCTGCTGCCCGGGCACGACTACACCCTGGGTTTCGGGCACTACGTCACCGGTGACTCCTACAACGCGGTCGTGGAGTTCACCGCCGCGCAGATCGCCCGGCTGCGGCCCGGACAGGTGTGGGCGGACGGGCGGGCGATGAGCCTGGGCTCCTTCGAGCGGCTCGCCGAGGAGTCCTGCTGAGCGGGACGGGTGTGGCGTGGTGCGCATCGGGCGCCCACGGACCATGGTGGTGGGTATGACCACACCGCAGGATCTGTTCCTCGTCAGTCTCGACGTGCCCGGCGACCATCCCGTCGAGGCGGGTGATCTGGCGCTGGCGCTGGCGGGGGCCGAGCTGATCGACCTTCTCGGGGCGCGGGCGCTCACCCTGGACGGTGAGCGGATCGTGCCCGGCCCGGTGCTGACCACGGGTGACCGGATGCTGGACGAGGCCGGGGCCGCGCTGCGGCGCGAGGAGCCGTACGAGACGGTCGAGGACTGGCTGTGGCGCCGGGGCGAGGGGCTGGCCACGGCCTACCGGGACGTGCTGGACGCCGGGGGGCAGCTGTCCGGCAAGCGGCACCGCTGGCCGCACCGGGCGGCCAAGGCCGCGGCCGCCGACACCCCGGCCCGCCGGCACGCCGCCGACCGCTGGTGGTCCCGCGAGCCCGTCCTCGCCGGGCTCGCCGCCACCCTGGGCATCCAGGGCGAGCAGCCGCCCGAGGAGGAACCGGGCGACGAGTCCGTCGTCACCGTACTGGTCGCGGTCGGCGACGCGGTGACCGAGCTGGGGGCCGTACGCGAGCGGCGGCGCATCGAGAACGTGGCCTTCGACAACATCTGGCGGGCGCCCTGAGCGTCAGACGACCGGCTCGCCGATCCCCAGCAGGTTGCCCTCGCTGTCCCGGAACCACGCGGCCCGCTCCCCGCGCGCGCCCTTGCTGGGGTAGTTGCCCTCGATCTCGGCGATGCCGTCGCGGGTGCGGAAGCCGGGCGCGTCCACGTCCTCGAACACCACCCCGCGCCGCCTCAGCTCCGCCACCACCGCTTCCAGGTCGTCGACCTCGAAGCCCATCTGGGTGAAGGTGCCGGGCGAGGCGCCGGTGGAGCGGAACACCACGAAATCGGTCCCGCCGCACCGGTACAGCAGCCCGCCGGGGCGTTCGTCGACGGGCTCGAGGCCGAGTACGTCGGCGTAGAAGCGCCGGGCCCGCTCCAGGTCCCGGGCGGGCAGCCGGGTCGCGGCACGGGCCCGGGACAGCACGTCGGCGTCGGTCATGCCTCCACTATGGCTACTCGGCCGGCTCTACGCCCGCCCGCAGCAGGCCATAGGTGTACGCGTCCTCCAGCGCCTGCCAGGACGCGGCGATGACGTTCTCCGCCACGCCGACCGTGGACCACTCGCCGGCGCCGTCCGAGGTGGAGATCAGGACGCGGGTGGTGGAGGAGGTGCCGTGCACGCCCTCCAGGATGCGGACCTTGTAGTCGACCAGGTCCAGCTTGGCGAGCTGCGGGTAGATCTTCTCCAGGGCGACGCGCAGGGCGCGGTCGAGGGCGTTGACCGGGCCGTTGCCCTCCGCCGTGGCGACGATCCGCTCGCTCTTGGCCCACAGCTTGACCGTGGCTTCGTTGGCGTGGGTGCCGTCGGGGCGGTCCTCGACGATGGCCCGCCAGGACTCCACGTCGAAGTACTTCAGCGGGCGGCCCTCGACCTCGGCGCGCAGCAGCAGCTCGAAGCTCGCGTCCGCCGCCTCGTAGGTGTAGCCCTTGAGCTCGCGCTCCTTGACCCGCTCGACCACCCGGCCGACCAGTTCCCGGTCGCCGCCCAGGTCGATGCCCAGCTCCTTGCCCTTCAGCTCCACCGAGGCGCGGCCCGCCATGTCGGAGACGAGCATGCGCATGGTGTTGCCGACCAGCTCGGGGTCGATGTGCTGGTACAGGTCCGGGTCTACCTTGATCGCGGAGGCGTGCAGGCCCGCCTTGTGCGCGAACGCCGACACCCCCACGTACGGCTGGTGGGTGGAGGGGGTGAGGTTGACGACCTCGGCGATGGCGTGGGAGATCCGGGTCATCTCCCGCAGCCTGCCCTCGGGCAGCACCTTCTTGCCGTACTTCAGCTCCAGGGCCGCGACCACCGGGAAGAGGTTGGCGTTGCCGACGCGCTCGCCGTAGCCGTTGGCCGTGCACTGCACGTGCGTGGCGCCCGCGTCCACCGCCGCCAGGGTGTTGGCCACCGCGCAGCCGGTGTCGTCCTGGGCGTGGATGCCGAGCCGGGCCCCGGTGTCGGCCAGGACCGTGGCGACGACCGCGTGGACCTGCGCCGGCAGCATGCCGCCGTTGGTGTCGCACAGGATCACGACGTCGGCGCCCGCCTCGGCGGCCGTACGGACGACGGCCTTGGCGTACTCGGCGTTGGCGCGGTAGCCGTCGAAGAAGTGCTCGCAGTCCACGAACACCCGGCGGCCCTGCTCGCGCAGGTACGACACCGTGTCGCGGACCATCTCCAGGTTCTCGTCCAGCGTGGTGCGCAGCGCCAGCTCCACGTGCCGGTCGTGCGACTTCGCGACCAGGGTGATCACCGGGGCGCCGGAGTCGAGGAGCGCCTTGACCTGGGGGTCGTCGGCGGCTTTCGCGCCGGCGCGGCGGGTGGCGCCGAAGGCGACGAGCTGGGCGTGCCGGAAGTCGATCTCCGCCTGGGCGCGGGCGAAGAACTCGGTGTCACGGGGGTTCGCGCCGGGCCAGCCGCCCTCGATGAAGCCGACGCCGAAGTCGTCCAGGTGCCGGGCGATGGCGAGCTTGTCCGCGACGGTGAGGTTGATGCCCTCGCGCTGCGCCCCGTCGCGCAGCGTCGTGTCGAAGACGTGGAACGAGTCGTCGAGCTCGCTGGTTGCCGTCTCGGTCATGGTCTCAAGGCTCCTGTTGTGGATCTTCGGTCTTACCGGAATGACCGGCTCCACCGTCCCCCCAATGGTCCCTCGCGCACCGCTTCCGGCCGTGGGTGGGGCCGGAAAACGAAAAAACCCCTCGCGGGTGCGAGAGGTCTGCGCGCGGGTCGAGGACGACGGTGGCCACCCGCACCTGGTCGTACGAGGTGGTCACTGCGGACCGGCGCGCCTGCTGCCAATAATCATGGCGAACGAGAGCACGGGGGCAGTCTGGCACAGTCCCGCCCCCGGCTCGCCGTCCGTCTCAGGATGCGGTCGTCAGACTGGAATCCGTACGGTCCCTCACCCGGGCGAGGTCCAGGTCCTTGGTCTCCCGCATGGTGACGTACACCACCAGCGACACGGCGGCGCAGCCCGCCACGTACCAGAAGAAGCCGGACTCGACGCCGGCCTTCTTGAACCACAGGGCGATGTACTCCGCCGTACCGCCGAAGAGGGCGTTGGCCAGGGCGTACGGCAGGGCCACGCCGAGGGCGCGGACGCCGGTCGGGAACAGCTCGGCCTTCACGCAGGCGTTGATCGAGGTGTAGCCGGTGACGACGACCAGCGCGAGCAGGGCGAGCCCGAGGGCCGGCCAGAAGCCGCCGGCGTGCCCCAGCAGCGTCATGATCGGCACGGTGAGGACGGTGGAGCCGACGGCGAAGGTGATGAGCAGCGGGCGGCGGCCGATCCGGTCGGACAGGGCGCCCGCGAGGGGCTGGAGGGCGGCGAAGACGAGCAGCGCGGTGAAGGAGACGAGCGTGGCCGTCTGCTTGGACAGGCCCGCGGAGTTGGACAGGTACTTGGTCAGATAGGTGGTGTACGTGTAGTACGCGACCGTGCCGCCCATGGTGAGGGCCATGACCAGCAGCGCCTCCCGGCGGTGCTGCCACAGGGCGCGCAGGGTGCCGCGCTCCTCGGTGCGCGAGGTGTCCTCCTCGTAGACCTCGGTCTCCAGCATGCTGCGCCGCAGATAGAAGACGACGGCCGCGCCGAGCGCGCCGACGACGAACGGGATCCGCCAGCCGTAGCTGTGCAGGGCGCTGTCCGACATGGTCCGCTGGAGGATGATCTGCAGTCCGAGGCCGACGATCTGCCCGGCGGTCATGGAGACGTACTGGAAGCTGGAGGCGAACCCGCGCCGCCTGGGGTCCGAGGCCTCGGTCAGATAGGTGGCGCTGGCCGCGTACTCGCCGCCCACGGACAGGCCTTGCAGCAGGCGGGCGACGAGCAGGACGAGCGCGCCGCCGTAACCGGCCACCGCGTAGGTCGGGGCGACGGCGATCAGGACCGCCGACGCCGACATCAGCGTCACGGTCAGCGTCAGCGCCGCCTTGCGGCCCCTGCGGTCCCCGACCCGGCCCAGCAGCCAGCCGCCCACGGGGCGCATGAAGAAGCCGACGGCGAAGATCCCGGCGGTGTTCATCAGCTGGGCGGTGGGGTTCCCCTTCGGGAAGAACGCGCCGGCGAAGTAGGTGGCGAAGCTCGCGTACACGAACCAGTCGAACCACTCGACCATGTTCCCCGCCGAACCGACCCAGATCTTCTTCCAGTGTTGTGGTCCCATGGGCCGGTACATGCCCGCCCGCGGAGGAAACGATTCCTTTACCTCCCCGGCCACCCGCCTCCGCTACCCGCCTCCCCGCAGCCCCCAGTCGTCGAGCCCCGAGTAGATCACCGCGACGCGGCCCCTGGGGAAGTCCAGGGCCTCGGCCTCCCCCGTGTACAGAGCCACCAGCGAGTCGGCGCCCCGCCACCAGGTGTCCGCCAGACCCCGCACCTCGGCCACCGGCTCGCAGCCGTCCCGTTCGACGCCGTCGGCGTCATCGCCGACGAGCGTGGTGATCTGCCGTGCCCACCGAGACGCGTGATGAGCCAGCGCGAGCGACTCCACCCATCCCTCGACGGTCGCGTGGAGGGGCACCCACCGGTTCGCGTGGATGCCGAACTCGCCCGACGGCCCGATCATGAACGAGTAGGGCACCGCGGTTCGCTGCGTCCCGGCCTCGAACCACCAGCCCTCGGAGTCCGACCCTTCCGGCGCGTCCGGCTCGAGGTACCTGGGTCCTCCGTCGTACTGCGGCGCGGGCGGCAGGAGCAGACCGCCCCAGCGCCGCTGGTAGGCCGCCATGCGGTCGATCACCGCGGCGGGGACGTCCCGCTCCAGCCACCACTGTCTGTGGCTCTCCACAGGCCGGACATCGACCGTGGCGCCGTGCGTGCCGACGAACCCCCGCGCTCGTCGCGTCAGGCCGTCGGGCACGTCGCGCAGGAGCCCGGCCCTCACGGCACCAGTGCCTCGTCGATGAACTCGCGGACGTGGGCCAGGACTTGGTCCCGGCCGGTGCCGCGCAGGCCGATGGCGACGTGGATGGAGAAGCCGTCGAGGAGGGCGCGCAGGCGGGTTGCGAAGCGGTCGGCGTCGACCTGGCGGAACTCGGCGCGTGAGACGCCCTCGGCGATCAGGGCGACCAGGTCGCGGTGCCAGGCGCCCTCGATGGCCAACTGCCGGGCGCGCGCGTCGTCGTCGGCGTTCTGCGAGCGGTTCCAGACCTCCAGCCACAGGGTCCAGTGCGGGTCGCGGTGGCCGTCGGGGACGTACAGGTCGACGTAGGCGGTGAGGCGCTCGCGGGCGGTGCCGGGGCCGGTGAGCAGCCGGCCCCGCTCCGCGCCGAGCCGGCCCTCGCTCCACTCCAGGGTGCGCAGCAGCAGCTCGTCCTTGGAGCGGAAGTAGTACAGGAGGTGGCCGCTGCTCATGCCGACCTCGCGGCCGAGCGCCGCCATGGTGAGCTTCTCCAGACCGCGGTCGGCGATCATGTCCATGGCGGCGGCGAGGACCTCCTCGCGCGGCGGCGCGTTCCTCCGCGCCCGTGCCGCACCGGCCATCGATGTCTCCTACGCGCTCAGACCTTCGGCTGCTGCTGGGTGATGCAGTGGATGCCGCCCCCACCCGCAAAGATCGTACGCGCGTCCACCAGGGTCACCGTCCGCTCGGGGAAGAGACGGCGGAAGATCCCGGCGGCGATCTCGTCGCGCGGGTCGTCGAAGCCGCACAGCACGACGCCGCCGTTGCAGAGGTAGTGGTTGATGTAGGAGTAGTCGGCCCAGTGCCCGTCGGCCTCCAGCACGGTCGGGGCGGGCACCTCCACGACCTCCAGGGCGCGGCCCCGGGCGTCCGTCTGGGCGCGCAGGATGCCGATGACCTCCTGGGTGACCTCGTGGTCGGGGTGCGCCGGGTCCGGCTGGGAGTGCGCCACCACGACACCCGGCCGGGCGAAGGCGGCCACGATGTCGACGTGGCCGAGGGTGCCGAAGCCGTGGGGCGGATAGTCGGCGGTCAGGCCGCGCGGCAGCCAGATCGCCTTGCTCGTGCCGAGCTGGGCGTGGATCTCGGCCTCGACCTCCGCCTTCGACCAGTGCGGGTTGCGCTCGGGGCCGAGCTGCACCGTCTCGGTGAGCAGCACGGTGCCCTCGCCGTCGACGTGGATCGCGCCGCCCTCGTTGACGAGCTTCGACGCGTACGTCTTCGCGCCCGCGAGGTCGGAGACATACGCGGCGATCTTGGAGTCGTGCTCCCAGCGGGCCCAGTCCTGGGCGCCCCAGCCGTTGAACGTCCAGTCCACGGCGGCCAGTTCCCCCTTGCCGTTGGTGAGGAAGGTGGGGCCGATGTCCCGCATCCAGGCGTCGTCCAGCTCCCGCTCGACGGTGTCGACGTCCGGCCCGAGCAGCGCCTGCGCCTCGGCGGACTGGCCGGGGCCGCAGACCACGGTCACCGGCTCGAAGCGGCGGATCGCGCGGGCCACGGAGGCCCAGGCGGCGCGGGAGGCGGCGAGGTCGTCCGGGTCGTCGAAGGTGGGGTTGGGGCCCGGCCAGGCCATCCAGGTGCGCTCGTGCGGGGTCCACTCGGCGGGCATGCGGAAGCCGTCGGCGGCAGCAGACATGGTGATCCTCACAGGAAGTACAGGCGGTTGAGGGAGACGGAGTCGGCGGGCTCGGAGCTGAGCGGGTCGCCGTCGAGGGTGACCAGGCCGGTGCGCCGGTCGACGTCGACGGCTCCGATGCGGGAGTTCAGCCGCAGGTCGGCCGGTCCGATGCCCCGGGTGCCGCGCACGGCGACCCTTCTGCGGCGCGTCGGCATCGTGTCGCCCCCCTGGTCGGCGGCGGCCCGGGCGACGAAGGCGACCGAGATGTCGGCGGCCGTGGCGCCGTACGCGCCGAACTGCGGGCCCAGCACCAGGGGTTCGCAGGTGTCGGTGGCCGCGTTGGGGTCGCCGGTCACGCCGTACGCCGGGAACCCGGACTTGAGCACGAGCTGCGGCTTGGCGCCGAAGTACTCCGGGCGCCACAGCACGATGTCCGCGAGCTTGCCGGCCTCGATCGAGCCGACCTCGTGGGACAGCCCGTGCGCGATGGCGGGGTTGATGGTCAGCTTGGCCATGTAGCGCAGCACGCGCGCGTTGTCGTCGCCGTCGCCGTCGCCCTCCAGCGGGCCCAGCTCGGCCTTCATCTTGCCGGCCATGGCGAACGTACGCCGCACGGTCTCGCCGGCGCGGCCCATGCCCTGGGCGTCGGAGGAGGTGATGCCGATCGCGCCCAGGTCGTGCAGCACGTCCTCGGCGCCCATGGTGCCGGCGCGGATGCGGTCGCGGGCCATGGCGGCGTCGCCGGGCAGGTCGGGCTTGAGGTCGTGGACGGAGACGATCATGCCGTAGTGCTCGGCGACCGCGTCCCGGCCGAAGGGCAGGGTGGGGTTGGTTGAGGAGCCGATGACGTTGGGGACGCCCGCCATCTTCAGCACGTTGGGCACGTGTCCGCCGCCGCAGCCCTCGATGTGGAAGGCGTGGATGGTCCGGCCCTCCAGCACCCTCAGGGTGTCCTCCACCGACAGGCACTCGTTCAGCCCGTCGCTGTGCAGGGCGACCTGGACGTCGTGCTCCTCGGCGACCCGCAGGGCGGTGTCCAGCGCCCGGGTGTGGGCGCCCATGTCCTCGTGCACCTTGAACCCGGACGCGCCGCCCTCGGCCAGCGCCTCGATCAGCGGGGCGTCATGCGACGACGAACCCCGGCCCAGGAAACCGATGTTGACCGGCCAGGCGTCGAAGGCGTTGAAGGCGTGCCGCAGCGCCCAGGGCGAGTTGACGCCGACGCCCCAGACCGGGCCGAACTCCTGCCCGATGATCGTGGTGACGCCGGAGGCCAGGGAGGCCTCCATGATGCGCGGCGACAGCAGATGGACATGGGTGTCGACGGCCCCGGCGGTGGCGATCAGCCCCTCGCCGGAGACGATGGAGGTGCCGGTGCCGACGACGACGTCGACACCGTCGAGCGTGTCCGGGTTCCCGGCGCGGCCGACGGCGTGGATGCGGCCCTCCCGGATGCCGATGGAGACCTTCCGGATGCCCTGGACGGCGTCGATCACCACCACGTTGCTGATGACGACGTCACAGGTCTCGCGGACGGCGGCGGCCTTCAGGTGCAGTCCGTCGCGGGCGGTCTTGCCGAAACCGGCCAGGAACTCGTCGCCGTAGCGCTGGGAGTCGGACTCCACCCGTACGGTGAGCCCGGAGTCGCCGAGGCGGATGCGGTCGCCGGCGCGGGGACCGTGGGTGGCGGCGTAGGCGTGCGGGTCGATGTGGATCGCCCGGCTGACCTCGCGTCCCTTCGAGCGGCTCATCGCTCCTCGTCTCCTTCCGTGACACCGAGGTATCCGCAGGCGGCGGCCCGGCGCAGGGCCTCCTGCCTGGCGCCGGGCGCGTCCAGCGGCCCGTCGACCAGGCCGGCGAAGCCGATCGCGACCCGCTCGCCGCCGATCGGCACGAGACCGACCTCCTCGCTCTCCCCCGGCCCGAACCGCACGGACGACCCGGCGGGCACCGCGAGCCGCATGCCGTAGGCGGCGGCGCGGTCGAAGGCGAGGCGCGGGTTGGCCTCGAAGAAGTGGAAGTGGGAGGTGACGGAGACCGGCACGGTCGCGGTGTTGGTGACCGTGAGCCGCAGCGCCGGCTCGGGGTCGGCGTGCTGGGGGCCGGGCAGCAGCGCGCCCGGGGCGTCCTGCCCCAGGCCGCCGCCGATGGGGTCGGAGACGACCGCGAGCCGGGAGCCGTCGTCGAAGACCGCCTCGACCATCACCTCGGTGACGACGTCGGCGACGCCCGGCAGCACGTCGTCGGGGCCGAGCACGGACCGGGCCGCCTCGATGGCCTCGGCGAGCCGCCTGCCGTCGCGCGCCGCCTCGCACACGGTGTCCGCGATCAGCGCGGTCGCCTCCGGCACGTTCAGCCTCAGCCCGCGCGCCCGGCGGGCACGGGCCAGCTCAGCGGCCCCGAAGAGCAGCAGCCGGTCACGTTCCGTGGGGGTCAGTCTCACGACGCGGCACCTCCTTGCCTTCCATAGTTTAGAACGACACTCTAAACGTCGAATTCGTGAAACAGAAGCATTGACCGGAGACGAGGCCACACGTCACATTGAACGTCGCTCAAACTGACGGGCGGCAGTCGAAGGAGACCATGCCATGCCGATAGAACAGCGCGGAGTCGACACCATCCCGGACGAGGAGCGGACCAGCGGTCCACGCGATCTCGTCTCGATCCTGCTCGGCTCCAACCTCTGCCTCGGAGTGATCATCTTCGGCTGGCTGCCGCCGTCCTTCGGGCTCGGCTGGTGGGCGTCGGTCAGCGCGATCGTCGCGGGCACGGTGGTCGGCACGGCCGTCACGGCGCCGCTCGCCCTCGTCTCCCTGCGCACCGCGACCAACCTGTCCACCTCCTCGGGCGCCCAGTTCGGCGTCCGGGGCCGGCTGGTCGGCTCGGTCGTGGGACTGCTGCTCGCCCTCGGCTACACCGCGCTGACGGTCTGGATCGGCGGCGACGTGATGGTGAGCGTGCTGGGCAGGCTGTTCGGGCTGCCCGCGGACGGGGTGTCGTACGCCGTCGTCTACGCGCTGCTCGCCGCGGCGACCGTCGCGGGCGCGGTGTACGGCTACCGGGTGCTGCTGAACATGTCGAAGGTGCTGTCCCTCGGCATGACCGTCCTGCTGGCGCTCGGCGTCCTCGCCTACGCCCCGCACTTCACCACCGCCGCGCTGCCGCAGACGGGCGGCTATCTGCTGGGCTCCTTCTGGCCGACCTGGTTCCTGTCGGCCGTGGCCGCCGGCCTGTCCGGCCCGATCGCCTTCATCACCCTGCTCGGCGACTACACCCGCTACATCTCCCCCGCCCGCCACTGCGACCGCAGCGTTCTGCGGGCCACCTGGCTGGGGCTGATCCTGGGCCTGCTGGTGCCGCAGCTGTTCGGCACGTTCACGGCGTACGGCGCCCACGCGGCCCTCGACTACGCCGGTCCGCTGGTGCAGGCCTCCCCCGCCTGGTACCTGGTCCCGCTCCTGCTGTCCGCCTCGGCCGGCTCGGTCGGCAACGCCGGTCTGATGCTGTACTCCATGGGCCTGGACCTGGACGCCATCCTGCCCAGGGCGTCCCGCGCCCGCGCCACCCACACGGTCGCGATCGTCGCCACGGCCTGCGTCTTCGCCGGCCACTACGCCTGGAACGCCCAGTCCGCGATGACGTCCTTCGTGCTCCTGCTCACCGCCATCGGCACCCCGTGGGCCGTCATCACCCTCATCGGCTTCGCCCGCTGCCGCGGGGTCTACGACGCCGACGCGCTGCAGGTCTTCAACCGCCGCTCGCGGGGCGGGATCTACTGGTACCGGGCCGGCTGGAACGTGCGGGCCACCGCCTCCTGGGCCGTCGGCGCCGGTGTGGGCCTGCTCGCGGTGTCCCTGCCGTCGTACCAGGGCCCGCTGCTGCGGCTGACCGGCGGGGTGGACTGCAGCTTCCTGCTGTCCGGCGCGGTGGGCGGGCTGGCCTACCTGCTCCTCACCACCCGCCCGGCGCCGTCCCCCGCCCAGCCGGAGCAGGAACCGGTCGGCGCGGAGAGCGGGCGCTAGCTATCCAGCTAACTCCTCGGTAGCCCGGCACTCGCACGACTGGTCGGGCTCAGGCCCATGGTGGCCACGAAGACCGCCGCCGCGGCCGGGAGTGCGTCAGCCCGTCGGCTGCGACGCCGAGGCGGGCATTCACCCCACCTCCAGACCCGGCAGGAAGGAGGGGGCGTGGAAAGCCGGCTTCAGGTCGGTGAACCAGGTCGCGGCCTCGTCGTACGCGGCGAAGAACGGCCGGTCGACCAGTGCGGGGTCGCGGGCCTGGATGAGGTGCAGCACGAAGACCTTCTCGCCCGCGACCTCGGCGACGCCGTCCACGCAGACCTTGCCCGGCATCGCGGACATCACCGGGCCGCGCACCGTGCGGGCGAGCCCGGAGACCCGGGCGTGGGCGTCCCGGAAGATCGCGTGACCGCGGGCCAGCGGCACCGCGAAGTACCCCTGCGGTCCGGTGTCCCGCTCCACGAACTGGTAGTACGGCACCGCCCCCAGCGCGGTCGTCTCCTCCCACAGCTCCGCCCACGCCTCGGCGCTGTCGTTGATCCCGGCGACCAGCGGCCCCTGGCAGCGGATCACCGCGCCGGTGTCCCGCACCCGGCGCATCGCCTCCCGCACCACCGCCGGGCGCAGTTCCCGCGGGTGGGTGAAGTGGGCCATCAGCGCCAGATGGCGGCCGCTCGCCACCACCTTCTCGAAGAGCCGGAGCAGGTCGTCGGCGTCCCGGTCGGTGAGGAAACGGTACGGCCAGAAGGCGAGGGACTTGGTGCCGATCCGCACCGAGCGGACGGTGTCGATCTCCAGCAGCGGCTCCACATAGCGGCGCAGCACCTCGGTGCTCATCACCAGCGGGTCGCCGCCGGTGATGAGCGTGCTGCTCACCTCGGGGTGGGCGCGCAGATAGGCGCTGGTGGCGGCGATGTCGTCGGTGGCGATGCGCAGCTCGGACTCGCCGACGAACTGCGGCCAGCGGAAGCAGTACGTGCAGTAGGCGTGGCAGGTCTGGCCCTGCCGCGGGAAGATCAGCACCGTCTCGGGGTACTTGTGCTGAAGCCCCGTCAGGCGGCGGCCCTCGTGCACGGGGACGTTGGCGTCGAGCTGGCCGGAAGGGTGCGGATTGAGCCGCATCCGGATCTCGTGCGCGGCCCGCCGGACCTCCCCCTGGGGCGCGTCCCGCGCCAGCAGGTCCGCCATCCGGCGCAGGTCGTGCGCGGGCAGCATGCCGCTCTGCGGGAACGTCAGCCGGAAGACCGGGTCGTCGGGGACGGCCGACCAGTCGATCAGCTCGTCCACCACGTAGGAGTTGGTGCGGAACGGCAGGACCGCGGACACGGCCCGCAGGGCGAGCCGTTCGGCGGGCGACAGGGACACCCGGTCCAGCAGGCCGTCCAGGTCACGGGGGGTGAAGGCGCGGAACCGGGGGTTCGCGTGCGGAGCGGGGTGGTGCGCTGAGCTCATGTGTGCCAGGGCCTCTATTCCGTGACCAGGACCGGCGGCCGCAACTCCACGAAGGCGGCCGCCGACGCATCGTACTTCTCCGCGAAGTGCTGGATGAGGAGCGCGTGCAGGGGACTTTCGTCGTCGACCACGATCAGTTCGTGGGCGCCCGGCACGGTGAAGGCCTCGCTGTGGGCGGAGAGTTGGTCGAGGCGGTGCCGGGCCATGTACGACACCAGGTCGGACCCGGCGACGTACAGGCGGTCCTCGACGGACACGAAGGGGCAGCGGAAGTCCCTGCGGCCGTCGGTGGCGTCGACCAGGGTGAGCGGCAGCCGGGTGAAGTGCTCCATGGGCTTGCTCTGCCCCCACAGCTCGTCGAAGCGCTGCTCCACGAAGGTGCCGAGCGGGGAGCGGACGGCGACCTCCAGCTGGACGCCCTCGCCGGAGAGCCGGCCCACCGTCAGGAAGGAGACCAGGCAGCGCTCGTCCCAGCGGTAGAGCGTGACGCCGGGGGACGTCTGGCACAGGCGGACCTCGAGCAGGGCGCGGGAGCCGGCGTCCAGGCGGCGCGCGAAGCGGTCCAGGGTGCGCAGGTTGCGCATGATGTCGCGGCGGATGTCGGCGCTCTGCTCGCCGAGTTCCCGGCCGCGCAGGATGACGGCGAGCGAGTCGGGGTCCAGCAGCAGGATCTGCACCCGTGCGCCGTGCGCGGTGGCCGCCTTGACGCCGCGGAACAGGCGCTCGGAGAACTGCGGTCCGAACAGGTTGGAGAAGGTGTCGAGCACCTTCACGCACGCCGTCGCGCCGTGCACCTGGGAGGCGAACCACTCGTAGTCGAGCCGGGTGTGCTCACGGACCCGGCCCTCCTGGGCGCGGGAGATCAGCGGGCCGATCACGAAGACGGTGATGACCACGCCGACGAGGTCGGTGCCCAGGTTGAGGGCGAGGTTCTGCTCGTAGGCGTCCATGGCGGCGGCCCGCCACAGCAGCAGGCCCGCACAGCCGGCCAGCGCGAGCAGCGCGGTGAGGCTCTGCGGGCGGCGCGGGGTGCGCAACGCCCGCCATAACCAGCGCAGCCGAGGTATCGGTGACCATGCGTTCACCCTGCGACGTCTCCCCCCGATCCCGTGCACGCGGGGGCCACGCGCCCCCCCCGTGGGATGGGTGAGATACCCAGGTGCTCCGTCCGCCAACCGCTCGCTTGTTCCCCGCCGCCCCGCTCACGGATGATCCGCCGCGACGGCGCTCAGCCCGTACGGTCCGCGCCGTCGTGGTCGAGCGCTGTCGCCGCGGTGAGAAGTGGGGCGTTGTCAGCCGACGCGGTGCATCCAGCCGTGCTTGTCCTCGGTCACACCGCGCTGGATGCCGAGGAGGGCCTCGCGCAGGCGGAGGGTGACCTCGCCGGGGGTGCCGTCGCCGTGGGTCCACTGGTCGGTCTTGGTCTTGACGTGGCCGATCGGCGTGACCACCGCGGCCGTGCCGCAGGCGAAGACCTCGGTGAGGGCGCCGGAGGCGGCGTCCGCGCGCCACTGCTCGAGGGTGATCACACCCTCCTCGGCGGTGTAGCCGAGGTCGCGGGCGACCTGGAGCAGGGAGTCGCGGGTGATGCCCTCCAGGATCGAGCCGGTCAGGGCGGGGGTGACGATCCGGTCGCCGTAGACGAAGGCGACGTTCATGCTGCCGCTCTCCTCGACCTTGGTGCGGGTGACCGCGTCGAGGTAGACGACCTGGTCGCAGCCGTGCGCGGCGGCCTCGGCCTGCGGCAGCAGGGACGCGGCGTAGTTGCCGCCGGTCTTGGCGTCGCCGGTGCCGCCGGGGACGGCGCGGACGTGGTCCTCGGAGACCCAGATGGTGACCGGCTTGACGCCGCCGGCGAAGTACGAGCCGGAGGGCGAGGCGATGAGCATGAACAGGTACTCGTTCGCCGGGTGCACACCGAGCGCGGCCTCGGTGGCGAACATGAACGGACGCAGGTACAGCGACTGCTCGCCGCCGTGCGGCGGCACCCAGTCGGCGTCCTGGGTGAGCAGCGCGTCCAGCGCGGCGATGAACAGCTCCTCGGGCAGCTCGGCCATGGCCATGCGGCGGGCGGAGTTGCGGAAGCGGCGGGCGTTCGCCTCGGGGCGGAACAGCGCGATCGAGCCGTCGGGCTGGCGGTAGGCCTTGAGGCCCTCGAAGATCTCCTGGCCGTAGTGCAGGACGTGGGTGGAGGGGTCGAGGGAGATCGGGCCGTACGGGACGAGCTGGGCGTCGTGCCAGCCGCGGCCCTCGGTCCACCTGATCGTCACCATGTGGTCGGTGAAGTGGCGGCCGAACCCGGGGTCGGCCAGGATCGCCTCGCGCTCGGCGGCGGCGAGGGGGCTGGCGGAGGGCTTGAGCTCGATCGTGGGCGTCGTCATGAGTGGTTGTCCTTCACCGGTTGTAGTGACGGGCCGCGCTCACGCCCGTCATCGGCCTGGTCAGACCGGTGTTAGGACGTCCGAGCTTTCCCTCATACCGCGGCTCCGCGTTCGATTATCGCGCGGGGCCGGCGGCGGAAGGAACGGGGGTGAAAGCGGCCCGGGGTCGATGGTGGCACCCGGCGGGGACAGGGGAAAGCCGCCGGGCGGTCGTCCGACCCGGCGGCTTCTCGTGGGGAGCGCCGGGTCAGCCGGCTACTCGGGTGGCGAGCGCGTCGCCGATCTGGGAGGTGCTGCGGGTGCCCAGCGCGGCGCGCTCGGTGAGGTCCGCGGCGACCGCGGCGTCGACGCGGTCGGCCTCGGCGTCGTACCCGAGGTGGCGCAGCAGCAGGGCGACGGACAGGACCGTGGCGGTGGGGTCGGCCTTGCCCTGGCCGGCGATGTCCGGCGCGGAGCCGTGGACCGGCTCGAACATCGAGGGGAACTCGCGGGAGGGGTTGATGTTGCCGCTCGCCGCGACGCCGATGCCGCCGGAGACGGCCGCGGCGAGGTCGGTGATGATGTCGCCGAAGAGGTTGTCGGTGACGATGACGTCGAACCGGGCCGGGTCGGCGACCAGGTAGATGGTGGCCGCGTCGACGTGGATGTAGTCGGTGGTGACCTCGGGGAACTCCTCGGCCACCTTGTTGAAGATGTTCGTCCACAGGTGACCGGCGAAGGTCAGCACGTTGTTCTTGTGGACGAGGGTGAGCTTCTTGCGCGGGCGGGCCTGGGCGCGGGCGAAGGCGTCGCGGACCACGCGCTCGACACCGAAGGCGGTGTTGACGGAGACCTCGGTGGCGACCTCGTGCTCCGTGCCCTTGCGGATGGTGCCGCCGTTGCCCGTGTAGGGGCCCTCGGTGCCCTCGCGGACCACGACGAAGTCGATCTCCGGCTGGCTGGCGAGCGGGGTGGCGACACCGGGGAGGAGCTTGGACGGGCGCAGGTTGACGTGGTGGTCGAAGGCGAAGCGGAGCTTGAGCAGGAAGCCCCGCTCCAGGACGCCGGACGGCACCGACGGGTCGCCGATGGCGCCGAGCAGGATGGCGTCGTGCTGCTTCAGCTGCTCCAGGTCGGCGTCGGTGAGGGTCTCACCGGTGGCGTGGTAGCGCTTGGCGCCGAAGTCGTACTCCTTGGTCTCCAGCTTCACATCCTGCGGCAGGACGGCGGAGAGGACCTTGAGACCCTCGGACACGACTTCCTGTCCGATGCCGTCCCCGGGAATCACTGCGAGATCGATGCTGCGAGACATGCGGGCACCCTACTCCTCGTCCCAGGTGATGACACGGCCCGTCCACCATGTGGACGAACGCGGACGGCATCGGACGAGGCGTCAGTGTCCGGTCTCGCCGCCGTTGTCGCGGCGGTCTAGGGCGCGCTGGAGGGCGGCGGCGGCGTTCTTGCGGTCGGACTCACTCGTGCGGGACACGTGGCGGACTCGGCGGCGGACGGTCGTCTCGGCCATGGGAATCGACTCCTTCGTCAAACGGAGCACGGCAATGAGAGATTGCGAGACGCCGGAAGGGGCGGGGAGCTGACGGGCCGCAGGGGTTGCCTGCACCGGTGCCCGGCTCACGACCGCCATTCGCTTGATCGAGCGAGACGTTCGGCTTCTACAAACGTAAGGGAGCGACCCGGTCCTGTCTGCACAATTACTCGGACTTCCTACTATCTGAGACGGCGACCCGCGTCACACCGCCCTGAGCTGGGCTTTCGTGCGTCCGGGTGACACCGCGCCGAGCGAGCGCAGGGTGCGGATCAGGGCCCGTACGGCGGCGGTGGCGGCGAGTTCGGGGGTCGTGACGTAGCCGACGGCGCGGTAGGGCCGCTCCGGGCCGAGGCCGGTGATCTCGACGCCGGCCGGCGCCCCGGTGAGCGACAGCTCCGGCATGATCGCCATGCCGAGACCGCTGCCCACCATGGACAGCACCGCCCCGTCGTCCTCGGCGTTGATCCGCGCCGCCGGGATCCAGTCCTGGGCGGCCCACCAGGCCCGGGTGGAGGAGCCGCAGTTCTCCGCCCAGTCGACGAGCGGCAGGGTGCGCGGCGCCGGGTGCCCGGCCGGATGGACCAGGGAGTAGGGCTCCTTGAGCAGACGTGCGCCGACCAGCCCGGCCGGCGGCGGTCCGCTCAGCGTGGCGATCCCGAGGTCGGCCCGTCCGGCGGCGACCTCGCCCGCGGCGCCGGCGCCCAGTTCCCGTACGACGGTGACCGTCACGTCGATGCCGGGGTGCTGCTCGGCGAGCCGCTCCAGGGCGGGCGGCAGCAGGTGCAGGGCCGCGCTGCGGAAGGCGGCGATGCGCAGCGGCCCGGACGGCTCGCCGGTGTCCGCGCCCCGCACGTCGTCGGCCATGGCCCCGAGCATGCGCAGCACCCGCCGGGCGTGGGCCGACGCGCGCTCCCCCGCGGGCGTCGGCCGGGCGCCGAACCGGCCGCGCTCGAACAGCACGGCGCCCAGTTTCCTTTCGATGCCGCGCACGGCGTGGGAGACGGCGGACTGGGTGGCCCCGAGCCGGGCGGCGGCCGCGGAGAAGCCGCCCTCCTCGGCCACGGCGACGAGAATCCGCAGCTCCTGCGGGCTGAGGTCGCTTGCTGTCACTCGGGGGCTCCTGCCTGCGGGTATGAGGACGTTTCATGGACCGGCGCGTTCCATGAGCCCAACTGGCTGCCCCCGCCCGGCATTCCTCCCTACCGTCCCCTGCCATGACCGAGACCGCGCTCACCGTGCAGCAGACCGCCCGCCCCGCCGGCTTCCCCACCGCCGGTCACTTCCGTTTCGCCGAGTCCCCGGTGCCCGAGCCGGCGCCCGGCACGGCCCTGGTGGAGAACCTGCTGTGGTCCGTGGACCCGTACCACCGCGAAATGATGGACGGCGACTTCCCGTTGAACGCCCCGCTGGAGGGCCGCACCCTGGGCAGGGTGGTCGCCTCGCGCACCCCGGCCCTGCCCGAGGGAGAGGTGGTCTTCCACCGCCGGGGCTGGCGCACCCACGCCGTGGTGGGCCCCGAGGAGGTCAGGCGGCTCCCCCACCACCCGGGCGTGCCGCTGACGGCGTATCTCAGCGTGCTGGGCGGCACGGGCCTGACCGCGTACGTCGCCCTGACCCGGATCGCCCGGCTGCGCGAGGGCGAGGACGTGTTCGTCTCCGGCGCGGCGGGCGGGGTCGGCACGGCGGCCGGCCGTTTCGCCCGGCTGCTCGGCGCGGGCCGCGTGACCGGCAGCGCGGGCGGCGCGGAGAAGGTCGAGTACCTGACGGAACAGGTGGGTTACGACGCGGCCTTCGACTACCGCTCCGGCCCGGTCGCCGGCCTGCTGGCCCAGGCCGCCCCCACCGGCATCGACGTCTTCGTGGACAACGTCGGCGGCGAGCAGCTCGGCGCGGCGATCGGCGCGCTGCGCGAGCGGGGCCGGGTGGTGCGGGTCGGCACGATCAGCCAGTACAACACCCCGGACGCCCCGCCGGTCGTCTTCAACCACGCCGATGTCGTGGAGAAGAGCCTGCGCATCGAGGGCTTCCTGGTGAAGGACCACCTGGACGCCCAGGAGGAGCTGTACGACTTCGCCGTGCCGCATCTGCGCAGCGGGGCGCTGGCGGCGGACGAGACGGTGGTGGAGGGCTTCGAGCGGATCGTGGAGGCGTTCCTGCTGATGCTGCGGGGCGGCAACACGGGCAAGATCCTGGTGCGAGCAGTCGCCTGACGACCGATCAGGCCACGTCCCCGTCCCGCCAGTCGAAGACCAGCTCGCCGGCCGGGTCGAGGGGCCCCGCGAGCGCGGACCGTACGAACACGTCCCCCTCCTCGTCCGGCAGCCGTACGATCCCGTCCGGCGAGAGGGCGTGCACCTGACCGGGCCACCGCTGCCAGCCCCGGGCGGTGTACAGCCGGGCCCCGTCCTCGCTCGCGGAGAGCGCACCGAGGTCGTACGCCCGGCCGATGATCCGCTCCAGCTCGCCCAGCACCCGCCCCCCGAGCCCGGTACGCCGCGCGTCCGGCCGTACGGCGACGGCCTCGACGTACCCGGTGCGCAGCCAGCGCCCCCGGTGCCGGATGCGCCGCATCACCACGGATCCGTGCGCGGCGAGCCCGGCCCGGTCGTGCACGAGCACGTGCGTCCCGCCGAGCCCGTGGTCCCAGTCCTGGTCGGAGAAGCCCCCGTCGAACGCCTGGTCCAAGAGGGCGCGGGCGGCGCGGAGTTCGCCGGGTGCGAGGTCGGCGGTGTGGGCGATGCGCAGTCGGACCGTCATGGGCCCACTGTCCCGCGGTCCGCGCCGTGTGATGGGCGGTTCATGGAAACGGGCCGGGAAGCCTGCTCGGTGGCAGGCTTCCCGGCCCGTGTTCGGGGAGGGCCGAAGGTCAGCCCATGTGCGGGTAGGAGTAGTCGGTCGGCGGGACCAGCGTCTCCTTGATGGCCCGGGTCAGGGTCCAGCGCAGCAGGTTCTGCGGGGCGCCGGCCTTGTCGTTGGTGCCGGAGGCGCGGCCGCCGCCGAAGGGCTGCTGGCCGACGACGGCGCCGGTCGACTTGTCGTTGATGTAGAAGTTGCCCGCCGCGTAGCGGAGCTTCTCCATCGTGTACGCCGCCGCGGCGCGGTCGTTGGCGATGACCGACCCGGTGAGCGCGTAGTCGGACACCGACTCCATCTGGGTCAGCATCTCGTCGTACGTGTCGTCCTCGTAGACGTACACGCCGAGGACCGGGCCGAAGTACTCGGTGCGGAAGATCTCGTTCTCCGGGTCGGTGGAGACGATCACCGTCGGGCGGACGAAGTAGCCGACCGAGTCGTCGTAGCTGCCGCCCGCGATGATCTCGCAGGCCGGGTCGGACTTCGCGCGGTCGATCGCGGCCTTGTTCTTGGCGAACGCGCGGTCGTCGATGACGGCGCCGATGAAGTTCGACAGGTCGGTGACGTCACCCATGGTGAGGTGGTCGACCTCGGCCGCGAACTCCTCCTTGAAGCCGCTGTTCCAGATCGACGCCGGGATGTACGCCCGGGAGGTCGCGCTGCACTTCTGGCCCTGGTACTCGAAGGCGCCCCGGGTCAGGGCGGTCTTCAGCACCGCGCGGTCGGCGCTCGGGTGGGCGACCAGGAAGTCCTTGCCGCCGGTCTCGCCGACGAGCCGCGGGTAGGAGCGGTACTTCTCGATGTTGGCGCCGACCGTCTTCCACAGGTACTGGAAGGTCTTGGTCGAGCCGGTGAAGTGGATGCCCGCGAGGTCGCGGTGCTCCAGGGCGACCTTGGAGACCTCGATGCCGTCGCCGGTGACGAGGTTGATGACGCCCTTGGGCAGACCGGCCTCCTCCAGCAGCTGCATCAGCAGGACGGCGGCGTGGGTCTGCGTCGGGGACGGCTTCCACACGACCACGTTGCCCATGAGCGCTGGGGCGGTGGGCAGGTTGCCCGCGATCGCCGAGAAGTTGAACGGCGTGATCGCGTAGACGAAGCCCTCGAGCGGGCGGTGGTCGAGGCGGTTCCACACGCCCGGGGAGTTCGCCGGCGGCTGCTCGGCGAGGATCTGGCGGGCGTAGTGGACGTTGAAGCGCCAGAAGTCGACCAGCTCGCAGGGGGTGTCGATCTCCGCCTGCTGGGCGGTCTTCGACTGGCCGAGCATGGTGGAGGCGGCGAGCGTCTCGCGCCAGGGGCCGGCGAGCAGCTCGGCGGCGCGCAGGATGATCGCGGCACGGTCGTCGAAGGACATCGCGCGCCAGGCCGGGGCGGCGGCGAGCGCCGCGTCGATGGCGTCCCGCGCGTCCTGCTGGGTGGCGTGCCGGCCGGTGCCGATGACGGACTTGTGGTTGTGCGGCTGGACCACCTCGAAGGGCTCGCCGCCGCCCATCCGCTTCTCGCCGCCGATGGTCATCGGCAGGTCCATCGGGTTCTCGGCCAGCTCCTTGAGCTTGGCCTCCAGCCGGGCGCGTTCGGGCGAACCGGGGGCGTAGCCGTGCACCGGCTCGTTGACCGGGGTGGGGACCTGGGTCACAGCGTCCATGAGATCCGTAACTCCTTGTACGTGAGCGGGTGTTGGCTGGCTCAGCCCTTGCTGACCATGCTGCGCAGGAAGAACCGGAGGTTGGCCGGCTTCTCCGCGAGCCTGCGCATGAAGTAGCCGTACCAGTCGGTGCCGTAGGCGGTGTAGACGCGCATGCGGTGGCCCTCGGCGGCCAGTCGCAGGTGCTCCTCGCCGCGGATGCCGTACAGCATCTGGAACTCGTACTCGGCCGGCTTGCGGCCGGCGCGGTGGGCCAGCTCCTGCGCGATGGCGATGAGGCGCGGGTCGTGGGACCCGATCATCGGGTAGCCCTCGCCCTCCATCAGGATCCGCAGGATGCGGACGTACGCCTTGTCGATCTCCTGCTTCTGCTGGTAGGCGACCTCGGCGGGCTCCTTGTAGGCGCCCTTCACCAGACGGACGCGGCTGCCGGCGGCGGCGAGCCGGCGGGCGTCGGCCTCGGTGCGGAAGAGGTAGGCCTGGATGACGCAGCCCGTCTTCGGGAAGTCCTTCCGCAGCTCCTCGTGGATGGCGAACATCGAGTCGAGGGTGGTGTGGTCCTCGGCGTCCAGCGTCACGGTCGTACCGATGGCGGCGGCGGCCTCGACGACCGGGCGGACGTTGGCGAGGGCCAGCTCGTGGCCGCTCTCCAGCGCCTGGCCGAACATGGACAGCTTCACCGACATCTCGACCTTCTCGCCCAGCTCCAGCGGCTTGAGCCGGTCGATCAGCTGCAGGTAGGCGTCGCGGGCGGCGGCGGCCTGCCCGGGGGTGGTGATGTCCTCGCCGACGACGTCCATCGTCAGCTCCAGGCCCTTGGCCGTGAGGTCCTTGATGATCGGCACGATGTCGTCGACGGTCTCACCGGGGATGAAGCGGTCGACGACCTGCTTGGTCACCGGGGCCGCCGAGATCAGGCGTCGCATCCGGTCGCTGCGCGACGCGGCGAGAATCACGGGACCCAGCACGGGGCACCTCCACAGACAAGCACCGAATAGGCCGTTTCCCGACGCTTCGGGTACGGCACGGAGAACCACCGTGAAACCTAAGGATCTCTTTGATCCTGGGCCATCGACAGCTGTCACGCATCCGTGCGCGGGATCTCAGACAGATGTATGAAGGCCGCCGGAAAATGAGGGAGAATGGCGGAGTGGCGGCGGATTTCAAGGGCCCCGAGGGCGACTACCAGGAGCTGGTCGACGAGATCTCCGAGCTGCTGGGCGTCCCGGCGACCCTGGAGAACCGCGACTTCGAGCTGATCGCCTTCGGCGCGTACGACAGCGAGGACGAGCTGGATCCCTCCGCGCTGGACCCGGTGCGCACCCGCTCGATCCTCACCCGGCGCTCCACCGCGACCGTGCGCGCGTGGTTCGAGGGCTTCGGCATCACCCGCGCGACCGGCCCCGTGCGGATCCCGCCGAGCCCGGAGGCCGGGGTCTACCGCGGCCGGATCTGCCTGCCGGTCCGCCATCGGGGCGTGGTCCTCGGTTACGTCTGGCTGCTGGAGGGCGACCCCGGGCCGACGGACGCCCAGCTGGCCGCCGCGATGGAGGTGGCCGGCCGGATCGGCGCGCTGCTCGCGGACGAGGCGGAGGCCGGGGCCGGGCTGAGCCGGGAGCTGCGGGCGGTGCTCACCGCGGAACGCGGCTGGCAGCAGGACATGGCGGTGGCCGAACTCCGCACCGCGCTCGGCCCGCGCGCCGACGGCCCGGTGACCCTGGTGTGCGTCGCCCCCTGGCCGTCGGCCGACCCTGACGACGCCCCCGCCGCCCGTACGATCCCGCACGCCACGGCGCTGTGCACGCTGCCCTGGGGGGCAGCGGCGCAGAGTCTGGCGTTGCTGGTGCGTCTGCGGGCCTCGGACGTGAGCGCCCCCGCGACGGCGGCGGCCATGCGGCTGCTGAAGGAGGCGGAAGCGGTGCGCGGGGTCCCGGGGAGCGCGGGAGGTGCGCCGGACGGCGCCGCGCGCGGGGCCGGGGCCCGGGCGGCCGCGGCGGCCGCCGCGGGACTCGCCGGGGCGGCGGTGGCCCGGCACGCCGCGGGCCCCCGGTGCGCCGCCGGGATCGGGGAACCCCGTCTCGGGCTGGCCGAGTTGGGGACGGTGTGGCAGGAGGCCGCCGCCGCGGCGCGCGCCGCGCTGGCCGAGCCGCGGTTCGGGCCGGTCGCCCAGTGGGCGCGCATCGGGCCGTACCGGCTGCTGACCGCGCTGCCGGCGCAGGCCGCGCACGATCCGGTGGTCGGCCCGCTGCTCGTCCCCGCCCATCGTGAGCTGGCCCGCACCGCGGAGGTCTTCCTCGACTGCGCGGGCCAGGCCGGCCGCACCGCCGCCGCACTCGGCATCCACCGCCAGACCCTGTACTACCGCCTGTCCCGCGTCGAGCAGCTGACGGGCCTGGACCTGGACGACGGCGAGGACCGGCTCCTGCTGCACATGGCCCTGAAGCGGGCCCGGCTCTAGCGGTCCCGGATCCCCCGCCCTCGAAGTCCCCCTCGGAGCACCTCACGGGACCCGCCGCGTCGGCCGGTTCCGGGTGCCGGCTGATCCCGGCGGTCAGCTCTTGCCGACTCCGTCGAGCACCCGGCGCAGCCCCTCGGTGAGCTGCTCCGCGGTGGTCGCCGAGTCCGGGTCGAAGAGCCACTGGACCATGAGGCCGTTGAGGAGGGTCTGGTAGAGGCGGCCCTCGGTCTCGACCGCCTCCTGGTCGAGGTCCGCCTCGGGGACACCGCTGAACAGGGCGGCGAGTCCGGCCCGGCCCTCCTTCTGCGCCTCGGCCAGGAGCTTGCGCACCTGCTCCAGTCGCTCGTCCTGGAACATGAGCTCGAAGCTGAGCAGCCAGATCGGCCGCGATTCGGGGACCGTGCGGATGATGCTCGTCCACACCTCCTGGAAGCGCTCCAGCGATCCGGGAGGCTGCGTCACCTTTCCGCCGAGCCTGGGGTCGAACCGCTCCCCCACGCCCTCGATCAGCGAGACGTACGCCTGCACCAGCAGCTCGGCCTTCGACCCGTAGTGGTAGCCGATCGACGCCAGGTTGGTGCCCGACTCCTTGACGATGTCCCGCGCGGTCGTGCGCAGGAACCCCTTCTGAAGCAGGCAGCGCTTGGCGCCTTCGAGCAGATCCTCGCGGTGTCCCATGGGCCCACCCTAGCGCCGATCCATACAGCCGTCCTATACGGCTGAATTACACAATCGTTCTAGACAGTTGTGTAAGACGGCCGTACAGTCATCGGCATGACGAACTCGACGAGCACGAACGCCCCGGTCGGCGCCGGCAACTCCGTACCCGCCCGCGCCGGGCGCCGCGAGTGGACCGCTCTCGGCGTGCTGATGCTCCCGCTGCTGCTGGTCTCGATGGACGTCTCCGTCCTGTACTTCGCGACCCCCGCGATCAGCGCCGACCTGCACCCGAGCGGCACCCAGCAGCTGTGGATCTTCGACATCTACGGCTTCGTCCTGGCCGGCCTGCTGATGACGATGGGCTCCCTCGGCGACCGCATCGGCCGCCGCAAGCTCCTGCTGACGGGCGCCGCGGCCTTCGGCGGAGCCTCGCTCCTCGCGGCCTACGCCGGCAGCGCCGAGACCCTGATCGCGGCCCGCGCGGTCCTCGGCATCGGCGGCGCGACCCTGATGCCGTCCACGATGGCCCTGCTGCGCACGATGTTCACCGACCCCGCACAGCGGGCGAAGGCGATCGGCCTGTGGTCCGGCGTGATGACCGGCGGCATCGCGCTCGGCTCGGTGATGAGCGGCATCCTCGTCGAGCACTTCTGGTGGGGCTCGGTCTTCCTGGTCAACCTGCCCGCGATGGCGCTGCTGCTGCTCCTCGGCCCGGTGCTGCTGCCGGAGTCGAAGAACCCGGACCCCGGGCGCTTCGACTGGCCGAGCGTCCCGCTGTCGATGGCCGCCGTGCTCCCCGTGATCTACGGCCTGAAGGAGATCCCCTCCGAGGGCTGGCACCCGCTGTACGTCGTCTCCGTCACCGTCGGCCTGCTCTTCACGGCTCTGTTCGTCCACCGCCAGCGCACGGCCGCCTCGCCGCTCATCCCGCCGGCCCTGCTGAAGAGCCACGGCTTCACCCCGGCGCTGGTCCTGAACCTCATCGGCAGCCTCGGCATGATGGGTTCGGCCGTCTTCACCACGCAGTACCTGCAGTCGGTCCTCGGTTACAGCCCGCTCGCCGCGGCCCTGTGGAGCCTGCTGCCCTCGGTGTTCATCGGCTTCGCCGGCCCGGTCACCGCACACCTCGTCCAGCGGGGCGTCAACCGCGGATACGTCGTCGCCGGTGGCTTCGCGGCCATGGCGGCCGGTTACTCGATGCTCGCCCTCGTCGGCACCGACTCGCTCTGGCCCACGCTGGCCGGGGCCGGCGTCCTCGCCTGCGGGGTCGTCGCGATCATGTCCCAGCTGACCGACCTGGCCATGAGCGGCGCACCGGTGGAGCGGGCGGGCACCGCCTCCTCCCTGCTGGAGACCAGCGCCGAGTTCGGCGGGGCGCTCGGCATGGCGGTCCTCGGCTCGATCGGTACGGCGGTCTACCGCCACGAGATGCCGGCCGGCGCCCCGGCCGGGGCCCGCGAGACCCTGGGCGACGCCCTCGCCACGGCCGCCCACCTGCCCGGCCGGACCGGTGCGTCCCTGCTCGCCAGCGCCCGGGAGGCGTTCACCACCGGGATGCACGGCGCGGCGGTCGCCGGGGCGGTGCTGCTGGCCCTGGCCGCGGTGGGCGCGGCGGTGAGCCTGCGGAGGATCGAGGTCAGGGAGAAGTAGGGCGGAAAAGAACGCCGGGCGGGCCGACCTTCGTCAGCCCGCCCGGCGTTTCACAGCACGTCTCAGACGAGGTTCACCGACCGGGCCGACGTGGCGCCGATCTCGGAGGCGACCTCGGCCAGCACGCCGGGGGACACCGTGTCGTCGACGGTGAGCACCGCCAGGGCCTCGCCGCCCTGCGCGGCGCGGGCGACCTGCATGCCGGCGATGTTGATGCCCGCCTCGCCGAGGATGCGGCCGACGGTGCCGACGACACCGGGACGGTCCTCGTAGCGCAGCACCACCATGTGGTCGGCGAGGGCGAGGTCGACGTCGTAGTCGCCGACCGCGACGATCTTCTGCAGGTGCTTGGGGCCGGCCAGCGTGCCGGAGACCGACACCTCCTCGCCGTCGGCGAGCGTGCCGCGCACGGTGACCACGTTGCGGTGCTCGCTCGACTCGGAGCTGGTGGTCAGCCGCACCTCGACCCCGCGCTCCTGGGCGAACAGCGGCGCGTTGACGTACGACACGGTCTCGTCGACGACGTCCTCGAAGACGCCCTTGAGCGCGGACAGCTCCAGCACCTTCACGTCGTGCTGGGTGATCTCGCCGTAGACCTCGACGTCGAGGCGGACGGCGACCTCACCGGCGAGCGCGGTGAAGATACGGCCGAGGCGCTCGGCGAGCGGCAGGCCCGGCTTGACGTCCTCGGCGATGACACCGCCCTGGACGTTCACCGCGTCCGGCACCAGCTCGCCGGCGAGGGCGAGGCGGACGGACTTGGCGACGGCGATGCCCGCCTTCTCCTGGGCCTCGTCGGTGGAGGCGCCCAGGTGCGGGGTGCACACGACCTGGTCCAGCTCGAACAACGGGGAGTCGGTGCACGGCTCCTTGGCGTACACGTCGAGGCCGGCGCCGGCGACCCGGCCCTCCTTCAGCGCCGCGTACAGCGCCTCCTCGTCGACGATGCCGCCGCGCGCGGCGTTGACGACGCGCACGCCCGGCTTGACCTTGCGCAGCGCCTCGTCGCCGATCAGGCCGAGGGTCTCGGGGGTCTTGGGCAGGTGGACGGTGATGAAGTCGGAGACCTCCAGCAGCTCGTCCAGGGACAGCACCTTGACGCCCATCTGCGCGGCCCGCGCGGGCTGCACGTAGGGGTCGTAGGCGACGACCTTCATGCCGAAGGCGGACATGCGCTGGGCGACCAGGGCGCCGATGCGGCCGAGCCCGACGACGCCGAGGGTCTTCTCGGCCAGCTCCACGCCCGTGTACTTGCTGCGCTTCCACTCGCCGTTCTTCAGCGCGGCGTTGGCCTGCGGGATGTTGCGGGCGGTGGACAGGATCAGACCGCAGGCCAGCTCGGCGGCGGTCACGATGTTGGAGGTCGGGGCGTTGACGACCATCACGCCGGCCTTGGTGGCGGCGGAGACGTCGACGTTGTCCAGGCCGACGCCGGCGCGGGCGACGACCTTGAGCTTCTTCGCCGCGGCGATGGCCTCGGCGTCGACCTTGGTGGCGGAACGGATCAGGATCGCGTCGACGTCGGCGATGGCGGGGAGCAGTTCGGCTCGGTCCGCTCCGTTGCAGTGCCGGATCTCGAAGTCCGGGCCGAGTGCGTCCACGGTCGCGGGCGACAGCTCTTCAGCGATGAGTACGACGGGTTTCGAGCTCACGTGAGGTCCTCACAAGTCCAATGCGGACGGCCGTCCCGACGGCCGCTGGCGGTGGAGGGGTGCTAGCCGCGTGGAAGACGCACGACGCTGTGGGCCTGACGCGCTTGTTGTGCAGCAGTCTAGTTGCGCCGCGGGCGTCGGTTTGCGCCGCTGCGGAAGTATCACCCGTCCGGGGCTGGACGGGGTGGACAACGCTCGGGGTCGCCCTCGACCCGGCGCCGTCCGGGGTGACCGAAAGGGGGCCGAAGCAGATTGCCCCGGCCCCCTGACGTGAGGCTTACGCCTCCTCGTTCACCCAGCTCATCAGCTTGCGCAGCTGCTTGCCGGTGGTCTCCAGCAGGTGCTCGGCGTCCTGCTGCTTGTACTCGTTGTACTTCTTCAGGCCGCCGTGGTACTCGTCCATCCACTGCTGGGCGAAGGAGCCGTCCTGGATCTCGGCGAGCACCTTCTTCATCTCGGCCTTGGTGGCGTCGGTGATGATGCGCGGGCCGGTGACGTAGTCGCCCCACTCGGCGGTCTCGGAGATGGACCAGCGCATCTTCTCCAGACCGCCCTCGTACATGAGGTCCACGATCAGCTTCAGCTCGTGCAGGCACTCGAAGTAGGCGATCTCCGGCTGGTAGCCGGCCTCGGTCAGGGTCTCGAAGCCCGCCTTGACCAGCGCGGCCGTACCACCGCAGAGGACGGCCTGCTCGCCGAACAGGTCGGTCTCGGTCTCCTCGGTGAAGGTGGTCTTGATGACGCCGGCGCGGGTGCCGCCGATGCCCTTGGCGTACGACAGGGCGAGCGCGAAGGCGTTGCCGGAGGCGTCCTGCTCGACGGCCGCGATGCACGGAACGCCGCGGCCCTCCTCGTACTGACGGCGCACCAGGTGGCCCGGGCCCTTCGGGGCGACCATGCAGACGTCGACGCCGGCCGGGGGCTTGATGAAGCCGAAGCGGATGTTGAAGCCGTGGCCGAAGAACAGCGCGTCGCCGTCCTTCAGGTTCGGCGCGATGGACTCCTCGTAGACCTGGGCCTGGATCGGGTCCGGGACCAGGATCATGATGACGTCGGCCTCGGCGGCGGCCTCCGCCGGCGTGACCACGCGCAGGCCCTGCTCCTCGGCCTTGGCCTTGGACTTGGAGCCCTCGTGCAGACCGACACGCACGTCGACGCCGGAGTCACGCAGCGACAGCGCGTGGGCGTGGCCCTGGCTGCCGTAGCCGATGACCGCGACCTTGCGGCCCTGGATGATGGACAGGTCGGCGTCAGCGTCGTAGAACAGCTCGGCCACTTTGGGTTCTCTCCTTGGTGTGCAGGTTGTGCGTCCCACCGTATGACGGTGGGTGGGAAGGAAGTCTGGGGGTCTCGGCATACGGGCGGGCGGCGGCGCGCCGACCGCCCGTTTCCAGCCTTACGCGGATCGGTCGAGCGCGCGCAGCGAACGGTCCGTGATCGAACGGGCGCCGCGGCCGATCGCGATCGTGCCCGACTGGACCAGTTCCTTGATGCCGAACGGCTCCAGCATCTTCAGCATCGCGGACAGCTTCTCGCCGGATCCGGTGGCCTCGATGGTGACGGCCTCCGGGGAGACGTCGACGGTCTTGGCGCGGAACAGCTGGACGATCTCCACGATCTGGGAGCGGGTCTCGTTGTCGGCGCGGACCTTCACGAGGACGAGTTCGCGCTGCACGGCCTGGCCCGGCTCCAGCTCGACGATCTTCAGCACGTTGACGAGCTTGTTGAGCTGCTTGGTCACCTGCTCGAGCGGCAGGTCCTCGACGCCGACCACGATGGTGATGCGGGAGATGTCGGGGTGCTCGGTGACGCCGACCGCGAGCGAGTCGATGTTGAAGCCGCGCCGCGAGAACAGGGCGGCGATCCTGGCCAGGATGCCCGGGGTGTTCTCCACCAGGACGGAGAGCGTGTGCTTGGACATGGTCTTTTTACGTCTCTCTCGCTCAGTCGTCTTCGTTGTCGCCGAAGTCGGGGCGGACGTCCCGGGCGGCCATGATCTCGTCGTTGGAGGTGCCGGCGGCGACCATCGGCCACACCATCGCGTCCTCGTGGACGACGAAGTCGACGACGACGGGACGGTCGTTGATGGAGTTCGCCTCCTGGATGACCTTGTCCAGATCCTCCGGGCGCTCGCAGCGCAGGCCCACGCAGCCCATCGCCTCGGACAGCTTCACGAAGTCCGGCACGCGCGTGCCCTTGGCCTCCGGGTTGATGTCGTCGGGGCCGGAGTGCAGCACGGTGTTGGAGTAGCGCTGGTTGTAGAACAGGGTCTGCCACTGGCGGACCATGCCGAGGGCGCCGTTGTTGATGATGGCGACCTTGATCGGGATGTTGTTCAGCGCGCAGGTGGTCAGTTCCTGATTGGTCATCTGGAAGCAGCCGTCGCCGTCGATCGCCCAGACGGTCTGCTCCGGCTGTCCGGCCTTGGCGCCCATCGCGGCCGGGACGGCGTAGCCCATGGTTCCGGCGCCGCCGGAGTTCAGCCAGGTGGCGGGCTTGTCGTACTGGATGAAGTGCGCGGCCCACATCTGGTGCTGGCCGACGCCCGCGGCGAAGATCGTGCCCTCGGGCGCCAGTTGCCCGATGCGCTCGATGACCTGCTGCGGGGACAGGGAGCCGTCCTCGGGCTGGTCGTAGCCGAGCGGGTAGGTCTCGCGCCAGCGGTTCAGGTCGCTCCACCAGGCGCTGTAGTCGCCCTTGTGGCCCTCGCTGTGCTCCTTCTGCACGGCCTGGACCAGGTCGGCGATGACCTCGCGGGCGTCTCCGACGATCGGCACGTCGGCGGCGCGGTTCTTGCCGATCTCGGCCGGGTCGATGTCGGCGTGGACGATCTTGGCGTACGGGGCGAAGCTGTCCAGCTTGCCGGTGACGCGGTCGTCGAAGCGGGCGCCGAGGGCGACGATCAGGTCGGCCTTCTGCAGCGCGGTGACGGCGGCGACCGCACCGTGCATGCCCGGCATTCCCACGTGCAGCGGGTGGCTGTCGGGGAACGCGCCGAGCGCCATCAGGGTGGTGGTGACGGGCGCTCCGGTGAGTTCGGCGAGGACCTTCAGTTCGGCCGTCGCGTGGGCCTTGAGGACGCCGCCGCCGACGTAGAGGACGGGCCGCTTGGCGGAGGTGATCAGCTTGGCGGCCTCGCGGATCTGCTTGGCGTGCGGCTTGGTCACCGGGCGGTAGCCGGGCAGGTCCATGGTGGGCGGCCAGGAGAAGGTGGTCTTCGCCTGCAGGGCGTCCTTGGCGATGTCGACCAGGACCGGGCCCGGGCGGCCGGTGGAGGCGATGTGGAACGCCTGCGCGATGACCCGCGGGATGTCCTCGGCCTTGGTGACCAGGAAGTTGTGCTTGGTGATCGGCATGGTGATGCCGACGATGTCCGCCTCCTGGAAGGCGTCGGTGCCGATCGACTTCGAGGCGACCTGGCCGGTGATCGCGACCAGCGGGACGGAGTCCATGTGCGCGTCGGCGATCGGCGTGACCAGGTTGGTGGCACCGGGGCCGCTGGTCGCCATGCAGACGCCGACCTTGCCGGTGGCCTGGGCGTAGCCGGTGGCCGCGTGGCCGGCGCCCTGCTCGTGGCGGACCAGCACGTGGCGCACCCGCGTGGAGTCCATCAGCGGGTCGTACGCCGGCAGGATCGCGCCGCCGGGAATGCCGAATACCGTGTCAGCGCCGACCTCCTCGAGGGAGCGGATGAGGGACTGCGCACCCGTGACGTGCTCGACGGGGGCGGACTGCTGTCCTCCGGATCGGGGCCGCGGCTGCGGATGGGCCCCGGTGGCCTGCTCGGTCATCGGCATTCTCTTCTCGATGCTGAGGGTTTTTGCGAGGTTTGAGCGGAGTTCAAGCGCTGCACGAACGGCACTCGTGCAACAAAAAACCCCTCGTGCCGCAAGGCAAGCGAGGGGAGCGCGCCGGTGAGGTCGCTGGGGATTCCGGAAGGTTCTCCGGTGGGTCCCAGCTCAGCCGACGCGCTGTCCAAGTACGAGAATTCGGGTGCGCATGGCACTGACCCTCCCCCCGACGCGCACCACATGTCAAGTAGGTGGGACGGGAGTCTCAGAATGTGAACGAAGGCCGCCGCCGCCTCCGACGACGGCCGTCACACCCCCGGTGTACACCCCCGAGCGCCCCTGCGGCTCGCTCACCCCTTTCCACGGCTCGTTCACCTCCGGGGCGCCCGCGAACGCCGGCTCGGCCGGCGGGTGCGGCACAGGGCAGTGGCCGGATGCGAGCGCCCGGCGCAGCCGGTACTCGTCCAGCGGGCCCGCGAAGGCCATCCCCTGCCCGTGGGTGCAGCCCATCGCGCGCAGCGCGACGACCTGCTCCGGCAGGTCCACGCCCTCCGCCACGGACTGCAGCCCGAGATCGCCGGCGATCCGCAGCAGACCACTGGTGATCTTGTACAGCCGTGCGGACTCCACGACGCCCTCGACCAGGCTTCGGTCGAGTTTCAGGATGTCCACGGGCAGCCTTCTGAGCGCGGTGATGGCCGCGTGGCCGCTGCCGAAGCCGTCCAGCGCGATCCGCACCCCGAGCCGGCTCAGCGCCGTCAGCCGGCGCTCCAGCTCGTCCAGGCCGACCCGCGGATCGGTGTCGGACAGCTCCAGCACCAGCGCGCCGGGCGGCAGCCCGTGCCGGGTCAGCAGCGTTTCCACGGAGCCGGGCGGCATCGAGCGGTCCAGCAGCCGCCGGGCGCTGGTCCGCACCGCCACCGGGACGACGGTCCCGCTCGCCGCCCGCTCGGCGGCCTGCTCGACCGCCTCCCGCAGGATCCAGCGGTCCAGCTCGGCCGTCTTGTCGCCGTCCTCGGCCATCCGCAGGAACTCGGCGGGGGTGAACAGCACCCCCTGCGAGGAACGCCAGCGCGCCTGCGCCGAGACCGCCGTGATCCGGCCGTCGTCGAGGCGCACCACCGGCTGGTGCAGCAGCGCGAACTCGCCGTCGTGCAGCGCGGCGCGCAGCCGGGTGGCCAGCTCCGCCTTGCGTACGACGTCCTGCTGCATCTGCGGCCGGTACAGCTCCACCCGGCCCTTTCCGCCCGCCTTCGCGCGGTACATCGCGAGGTCGGCGTTGCGCAGCAGCTCGCCCGCGCCGAGGCCCGGTTCGGCGAAGGCGACGCCGATGGAGGCGTTGACCCGGACGTCCCGGCCGTCGATGGCGTACGGCTGGGAGAGGGTCACCCTGAGGCGGTCGGCGAGCTCCAGGATGTTCCGCTCTCGGGCGGCACGCTCCCGGGTACCGTCCCCGACGATCAGGGCCGCGAACTCGTCGCCGCCCAGCCGGGACGCGGTGTCCCCGTGCCGGACCGCGTCCTGGAGTCTGCGGGCGGCCTGGACGAGCAGCTCGTCGCCGGCCTGGTGCCCGATCGTGTCGTTGACGGCCTTGAAGCCGTCCAGGTCGATGAAGAGCACGGCCGTACCGCGCAGGGCGGCGCCCCGGTCGGTGGCGCGGCGGCCGGACAGGGCCTGCTGGACGCGCTTGGTGAACAGGGCGCGGTTGGGCAGGTCGGTCAGCGGGTCGTGCTCGGCGTTGTGCTGCAACTGCGCCTGCAGGCGGACCCGCTCGGTCACGTCCCGGCTGTTGAAGATCAGGCCGCCGTGGTGGCGGTTGACGGTCGACTCCACGTTGAGCCAGCCGCCGTCGCCGGACCGGAAGCGGCATTCGATCCGGGTGGTGGGTTCCTCCAGCGGGCTGGCGGCGAGGAAGCGGCGCACCTCGTGCACCACGCAGCCCAGGTCCTCCGGGTGGATGAGGGCGGCCAGCTCGGTGCCCACCAGTTCCTCGGCGGGGCGGCCGTAGACCCCGGCGGCGGCCGGGGAGACGTACCGCAGGACGCCGTTGGGCGCGGCGATCATGATCACGTCGCTGGAGCCCTGCACCAGGGAGCGGAAGTGGTTCTCCTTCTGCGCCAGTTCCTGGGTCAGGGTGATGTTGTCCAGCAGCATGATGCCCTGCCGGATGACGAGCGCGAGCACCACGGCGCCCGCGGTGATCAGCACCACGTGGTCGGGCCGGCGGCCGTTGAGGACGTTGTACAGGATGCCCAGGGTGCACACGGCCGCGGCGAGGTACGGGGTGAGGGCGGCGAGGGAGCCGGTGAGCGGCCGTCCGGCCGGATACCGGCTGTGATCACCTCCCGGGGTGGGCACGGGCACGTGGTGGTGGCCGGTGCCGCGCTGTCCGGGCAGGTGCTCGTGCACCACGCGCGTGTGCCCGTCCGGTACGTGCCTCTCCCGCGCGCCCTTGCGGCGGGGCGCCGCCCAGGGGGCGTAGGCGAGCAGCAGCGAACCGGAGAACCAGCCGGCGTCCAGCAGCTGCCCGGAGTGGTAACTGCTGTGCAGCAGCGGCGAGGTGAACAGCGCGTCGCACATCACGGTCAGCGCGAGCGCGCCGATCGCGGTGTTCACCGCCGTGCGGTTGCCCGGGCTGCGGCGGAAGTGCAGCGCGAGCACCATGCTGACGAGCGCGATGTCCATCAGCGGGTACGCCAGCGACAGCGCGGTGTGCGCCACGCTCGGTCCGTCGAACCGGGCCGCCTGGGCGAGCGCCAGGCTCCACGACAGCGTGAGCAGCGAGCCGCCGATCAGCCAGGCGTCCAGCGCCAGGCAGATCCAGCCGGCCTTGGTCACCGGCCGTTTGGCGAGCACCAGCAGGCCCACGATGGCGGGCGGCGCGAAGCACAGGAAGAACAGGTCGGCGTAGCTGGGGCTCGGCACGGACCGCCCGAGGACGACCTCGTACCACCCCCAGACCGCGTTGCCGAGGGACGCCATCATCGAGGAGAGCGCGAACAGCAGCCAGGCCGAGCGGAAGCGGACGCGCGGGCTGCGGGCGTACGCGAAGCAGGACACGGCGGCGGCGCCGGCCGCGGCGCTCAGTCCGAAGTCGCCCATGATCAACGCCAGTTCGTCCGTGCCCCAGTCGAACGCGGCCCCGACGGCGTAGGCCGCGCAGACGAGGGCAAGGACGAGTTGCTCCCGCGTGCGGGTGCCCTCACCGGCGGCCGGCCGGCCCGGCGGCGGCGCCTGCTGCGGGTGCGGTGCGCGCACCGCTGAGTCGAGGGCGGTCGTCAGCGAGGGCGGCGCGCTCACCGGGGCCTCCCGGTCCGCGCCGCTCCCGGGCCGCGGTGCCGGTGCGCCGGGTGCGCGTGCCTCCTGCGGCCGCTGTGCCGGCGCTGGTGATGGCTGTGGTGGCCGGTGTGGTGACCGCGTCTGCGCGCGGCCGTGCGCCAGGGTCGCCGTCGGCGGCTCCGCCGCGTCGGATCGTTCGTCCATAGGCCGTGCATCGCCCGTCGCCCCCCTCACAAATCTGAAATGTCCATCCCCGGCGCCCAACGGTCGGCGGCGCTGCCCCTTCCGGGACGATACACCAGGATCGTCACTCAGGGACATAGCTTCTCTACGCTCCGTGACGACCAGGGGGGATGCGGGTACGGCCCGCGTCCGGGGGGTTGCGGAGGGTGCCGGAAGCGGATCAGACCCCTGTCGTCAGGATCACGTTCCGCAGCGGCTCCTGGTTCACGAACCGGGTCAACTGCTCCACGAGCAGCCGCTTCGCGCGGGGCAGGAACGCCGAAGTCGGCCCGCCCACGTGGGGGCTGATGAGCACGCCGGGGGCCTGCCAGAGCGGGTGTCCCGGCGGCAGCGGCTCGGGGTCGGTGACGTCCAGGGCCGCGGTGATCCGGCCGCTCTCCAGCTCCGCGAGCAGCGCCTTGGTGTCGACGACCGGGCCGCGGGCGACGTTGACGAGCAGCGCGCCGTCCTTCATCCGCGCCAGGAACTGGGCGTCCACCAGGCCCCGCGTCTGCTCCGTCAAGGGCGTGGAGAGGATCACGACGTCGGCGTGTGGAAGCAGAGAGGGCAATTCGGTGAGCGGATGCACCGGACCGCGCGCCGTGGTGCGCTCAGAGCGCGCGACGCGCGCCACCCGCGCGACCTCGAACGCCGCGAGCCGGTCCTCGATGGCGGCGCCTATGGAGCCGTAGCCGACGATGAGGACGGACTTGTCGGCGAGGGCGGGCCGGAATCCGCCCAGCCACTCGCCGCGGTCCTGGGCCCGCACGAAGTCCGGGATGCCGCGCAGGGAGGCGAGCGTCAGGGCCAGCGCGAGTTCGGCGGTGCTCGCCTCGTGCACGCCGCGGGCATTGCACAGCTGCACGCCCGGCCGGATGACGGACAGCCGGGCGGTGACGTCGTCGACGCCGGCCGTCAGCGTCTGGACCACCCTGACGTTCGTCAGATGCTCCAGCGGGCGCACCTTGACCGGCCACCGCTTCATGTAGGGCACCACGTACACGACGCAGTCCGCCGGGTCGCCGGGAAAGGGCTGCTCGCCGTCCTCGCCCCCGTCCCAGAACAGGTACCGGGGTCCGGCGGGAAGCCCCTCGATCTCCTCGGGCGCGATGGGAAGCCACACGTCAGCACTCATGGCAAGGAGGCTATGTCAGGCACGCGCGCGTGCAGAGGTTAGGTTGGGGGCCGGGCAGAGGGAGGTTCACGAGCAGGTGGAGCGCAGGACGATCGGCGCGGGGGCGCTCGCGGTGGGGGCCGTCGGCCTCGGGTGCATGCCGATGAGCTGGGCGTACAGCACCTCCCGGCAGCGCGGCGACGAGTCGCTCAGATGCGTGCACCGGGCGCTGGACCTGGGCTCGACCCTCCTGGACACAGCCGACATGTACGGCCCCTTCACCAATGAGCTGCTGCTGGGCCGGGTGCTGAAGGAGCGGCGCGCGGAGGCCTTCGTGTCCACGAAGGTGGGGCTGCTGGTGGGCGAGCAGCACATCGTGGCCAACGGCCGCCCCGGATATGTGAAGCGGGCCTGCGACGCCTCGCTGCGGCGCCTGCAGACGGACGTGATCGACCTCTACCAGCTGCACCGCGCCGACCCCGAGGTGCCGGTGGAGGAGACCTGGGGCGCGATGGCCGACCTGGTGCGGGCCGGCAAGGTGCGGGCGCTGGGCCTGTGCGCGGTGGGGGCGCGCGGCGGACGGCGCTCGGGCGCCGGGCTGCACGACGGCACCCTGCGCCAGTTGCAGCGGGTGCAGCAGGTGTTCCCGGTGGCCGCGGTGGAGGCGGAGCTGTCGGTGTGGTCGCCGGAGGCGCTGCGGGCGCTGCTGCCGTGGTGCGAGGCGCGGGGCGTGGGCTTCCTCGCGGCGATGCCGCTGGGCAACGGCTTCCTGACCGGCACGCTGACTCCCGGCGAGGGCTTCGAGCCGGACGACGTACGCGCCCGGCATCCCCGTTTCACGGCGGAGATGATGGCGGCCAACCAGCCCATCGTCGCGGGCCTGCGCCGCATCGCCCGCCGGCACGGCGAGCACGTCACCCCGGCCCAGGTGGCGCTGGCCTGGGTGCTGTCCCACGGCCGCCATGTGATCGCCCTGCCCGGCGCCAAGCAGGAGCGGTGGGCGGCGGAGAACGCGGCGGCGAGCGAACTGCGCCTGACCGAGGAGGACTTCGCGGAGATCGCACGGCTGCCGGCGGCGCAGGGATCCTGGGACTGACGGGTGTGCGGGATCGGTGGTGCCGGAGCGGGAACCCGGGGAGGCTGGCGGTGTACGAGAACGAGCACCCGCCGCTGGACCACCGCCTCGAAGGGACCATGATCGTGCGACGACGCGTTGTGCCGGCCGTGCTGGCCGCGGCCGCCCTGCTGCTGGCGGCCGGCTGCTCCTCCGACGGCGGAGGGCCCCCGGCCGGTGCCGGGCGGACGACGGCCACGGGTGCGGCGCCGGGCACGGCCCCCTCCGGCCGGGCCACCGCCTCGCCCCCGCCGGCGAGGGGCTCGGTGAAGGTGCTGCGCACCGTGGCCCGGAACCTGAAGACGCCGTGGGGGCTGGCCCCGCTGCCCGGCGGCGGCCTGCTGGTCTCGTCCCGCGACGACGGCACGATCGTCCGGATCGACGACAGGACGGGCCGTACGACCGAGCTGGGCACGGTCTCCGGGGTGTCCCCGGCCGGCGAGGGCGGTCTGCTGGGCATCGCCCTCTCCCCCGGCTTCGCCTCGGACCACATGATCTACGCCTACTTCACCTCGGCCTCGGACAACCGCATCGTCCGCATGCTGTACGACGCGCACAAGCCGGCCGGCGAGCAGCTGGGCGCCCCGGACACGGTGTTCAAGGGCATTCCCATGGGCTTCATCCACGACGGCGGCCGGATCGCGTTCGGCCCGGACGGCATGCTGTACGTGGGCACGGGGGAGAGCGGCGAGCGGGGTCTGGCGCAGGACAGGAAGTCCCTCGGCGGCAAGATCCTGCGCCTGACCCCGGAGGGCGAGCCCGCTCCGGGCAACCCGTTCCCCGGCTCGCCGGTGTACTCGTACGGCCACCGCAACGTCCAGGGCCTGGCCTGGGACAACCACCAGCGCCTGTTCGCCTCGGAGTTCGGCCAGGACACCTGGGACGAGCTGAACGCCATCAAGCCGGGCGGCGACTACGGCTGGCCGAAGGCCGAGGGCCGGTCCTCCGACCCCGCCTTCCAGAACCCGCTGGCCCAGTGGCACCCCGACGACGCCTCCCCCAGCGGCATCGCCTACGTGAACGGCGTGATCTGGATGGCGGCCCTCAGGGGCGAGCGGCTGTGGCGCGTCCCGCTCGACGGCACGCGGGCCTCGGCGCCGCCGCAGGCCTTCCTGACCGGCAGGTACGGCCGCCTGCGCACGGTGGTCGCGGCGGGCGGCGACAAGCTGTGGCTGGTGACGAGCAACACCGACGGCCGGGGCCGGCCCCAGAAGGGCGACGACCGGGTGCTGGAGGTGGAGGTGAGGTGAGCCGCGGTGAGGTGAGGTGCGCCGTCGTCATCCCGCCACCAGCCGGTCCCCGTCCTCCAGCGGGAACAGCCCCAGCCGGTGGGCCAGGGCCGCCGCCTCGCCCCGGCCGGAGACGCCGAGCTTGCTGAGGATGTTGGAGACGTGGACGCTCGCGGTCTTCGGGGAGATGAACAGCTCCTCGGCGATCTGGCGGTTGGTGCGGCCCGCGGAGACCAGGCGCAGCACGTCCCGCTCCCGGCTGGTGAGCCCGAGGGCCGCGGCCGGGTCGGCCGGGGCGAGGGCCTGCCGGGGCGGACCGGTCAGGGTGAGGCGGGCGCGCTGGGCGAGCCGGGCGACGGCGTCGGCGAGGGAGCGGGCGTCGAGGTGGGCGGCGACCGCCGCGGCCAGCCGGAGCAGTTCCAGCGCGCGGTCGCGTTCGTCGTCGCCGCCGTCGGCCAGGAGGGCCGCGGCGAGGCGGTGGCGGACCCGGGCGAGGTCGTAGGGGCGGTCCAGGCACTCGAAGGCGGTGACGACCGGCGACCAGTCGTCGGCGGTGTCCGCGCCCTGCGCGCGGCGCAGTTCGGCGCGGGTCCACTGCTCGTAGGCCCGCCAGAGCGGGGCGCCGGTGGCGAGGTGCCGTACGGCCTCGCCGAGGCGGTCGAGGATCTCGGCGCGGCCGGGCTCGGCGGCGGGCAGGGCGCGGGCCTCGGCCTCCGCGCCGGCGGCGGCCCGCAGCAGTGGCCAGCCGTAGCGCTGGGTGCCGGGCGGGAAGCCGTCGTCCAGGGCCCGGAGCAGTTCGGCGCGCGCGTCGGCCGTGCGGCCCTCCTCGGCGGCGACACCGAGGACCACCCGGGCCAGCGGCAGGGAGTGCTGGGGCATGGGGTCGTGGGTGCCGTAGTGGGCGCGGGCGGCGGCGAGTTGGCGGCCGGCCTCGGCGAGGTCGCCCCGGGCCAGGGCGAGGTGGGCCAGGTGCAGGGCGCCCGTGCCACGGGTCTTGGCGCTGTGCCCGGCCCGGGACGCGTGGGCGGCGGCCTCGGCGGCCTCCGCCCAGTCGCCGAGCGCGTACAGGGCCTCGGCCAGGTTGCCGCGTATCCAGGACTCGGAGTCCAGCAGCCCCTGGGCGCGGGCGAAGGCGATGCCCTCGCGCAGGAGGACGACGGCCTCCCGGTCGCGGCCGATGCCCTGCAGCTGGGACGGCAGGTTGACGTAGGTGCGGCCCGCCACCTGGTGCACGCCTTCGGCGAGGGTGTCCCGCAGCACCTGCCGCATCCGGTCCAGCCCTGTGTCCGTGTCGCCGGCGTCGACCTCCAGGCAGCCCAGGGTGAGGCGGGCGTGCAGTTCGATCTCGCGGGCGCCGACCATGCGCGCGTACTCCACGGCACGCTCGGCGGCGGCGAAGGCCTCGGGTCCGGGGCGGTGCAGCATGGACCAGTTGGCGGCGAGGGCCAGCACCTCGGCGTGCACCTCGGACGGCGGCAGGCCGCGCACCAGGTCCTGGGCGGTGGCCAGTTCCTGCCGGCCGTCGCCGCGGGCCTGGGCCTGCACCAGGCGGGAGCGCTGGATCCAGAACCAGGCGGCGCGCAGGGGGTCCGGCTCGTCCTCCAGGAGGCGCAGCGCGCGCTTGGTGATCTTCAGGGCCCGTTCGCGTTCACCGCCGAAGCGGCCCGCGACGGCGGCCTCGGCCATCAGGTCCAGGTAGCGCAGCGGGGTGGTGGCCGGGTCGCAGCCGCAGGGAGGGTAGACCTCGGTGTAGTCGACCGGGCGCAGGGCCGAGCGCACCTCCTCCGGGACGCCGTCCCACAGCTCCATCGCCCGCTCCAGCAGCCCTAGTTGCTCGGTGTAGGCGTGCCGGCGGCGGGCCACGACGGAGGCGTCCAGGACGGCGGGCAGCGCCTTGGCGGGGTCGTGGGCGTGGTACCAGTAGCTGGCCAGGCGCATCACGCGCGCGTCGGCCGGGACGAGCGTGGGGTCGGCCTCCAGCGCTTCGGCGTAGCGGCGGTTGAGGCGGGAGCGTTCGCCGGGCAGCAGGTCGTCGGCGACGGCCTCGCGGACCAGGGAGTGCCGGAAGCGGTAGCCGTCGCCGGCCGGGGTGACGGTGAGGATGTTGGCGCCGACGGCGGCCCGCAGCGCCTCGATGAGGTCGTCCTCGCCGAGCTGGGCGACGGCGGCGATCAGCCGGTACTCCACGGTGGAACCGCCCTCGGCGACGATCCGGGCGACCCGCTGGGCGCTCTCGGGCAGCGCCTCGACCCGGACCAGGAGCAGGTCGCGCAGGGAGTCGGTGAGGCCGGCGCAGCAGCCGTCGCGGGCGGCGACGGCGAGTTCCTCCACGAAGAAGGCGTTGCCGTCGGAGCGTTCGAAGATGTCGTCGACCTGGGCGGGGTCGGGTTCGGCGGCGAGGATGCCGGCGATCTGGCCGCCGACCTCCGCGCGGGTGAAGCGGGCCAGTTCGATGCGGCGGACGGTGCGCAGCCGGTCCAGCTCGGCGAGCAGGGGGCGCAGCGGGTGGCGGCGGTGGATGTCGTCGGAGCGGTAGCTGGCGAGGACGAGGAGCCTGCCCGTGCGCAGGGTGCGGAACAGGTAGGCGAGGAGGTGGCGGGTGGAGGCGTCGGCCCAGTGCAGGTCCTCCAGGACGAGCACGACCGGCCGCTCGGCCGCGACCCGCTCCAGCAGCCGGACGGTGAGCTCGAACAGCCGGGTCATGCCCTGCTCGTCGTGGTGGCCGGCGCCGGCCTCGCCGAGGTCGGGCAGCAGGCGGGCCAGCTCCTCCTCCTGACCGCGCGCGGCGGCGGCGAACTCCTCGGGCAGGGCGTCCCGCAGGGTGCGCAGCGCGGCGGCGAAGGGGGCGAACGGCAGCCCGTCGGCGCCGATCTCCACACAGCCGCCGACGGCCACGACCGCGTGCCGGCCGGTGAGCGCGGCGAACTCCTCGACGAGGCGGGTCTTGCCGACCCCCGCCTCACCGCCGAGCAGCAGCGCCTGGGGCTCGCCGGCGCGGGCGCGGGCGAGCGCGGCGTTCAACGTGTCCAGCTCGTCGGTGCGGCCGACGAACACGGGACTGACGGACCTGGTCTCCACGGGCCCGAGCATCGCACGGGATCGGGACGGCGGGGCAGCGGTTTTCCACAGGTCCGGTGCGATCGTCGTACCCATGGCCGGAAGGGGCGTACCCGGGGACGGACGGGTCGCACGGCCGGGACGGGCAGTCGTACGACCCCGGCCCGGGTGGTCCGGAAGGCGGCCGACCCCCGTACGGCCGCCCTCCGTCCCGGCCCCCTCCGCCGCTCCGGCGGTCACGCGGTGCGTGGGATCCGGTGCCGGCGGGGCCGGTCGGTATGGGACTCGGCGGCCGCGCCCTCGGGGCCGGCCGAGCCCGCGCGGCGGGCGGCGCGGTGCGCCCGGACGGCCGCGCGGGCCAGCCGTGCCCGCTCGGCCTCGCGGATCAGCTCGGCGGAGCGCATCTTGTGGTAGTCGAACTCGATCATGACGTGTCCCTTCGCGGAGGGCCGGTGTGGTGCGTCGCGTTCTGCGATGCCTCCACCTTCGTCTCCCAGCCGGGTGCGCCGCATCGGGAGAGTTCCGCATCTTCGGGCGTCGTACGGGCCGCACGCGCGCGTAAGGGGCCTCAGGGAGTCCGTAAGGTGCTCATGGATTCCCTAAGGCCCCTTGGGACCTGCGGCTTTCTCAGCTTGTCGAGGGCAGGGCGAGCAGGGCGTCGGAGTACTTCAGGACCGCCAGCAGCAGGCCGATGACAGCGAGCGAGACACCGCCCCAGGCGACCGACTTGATCCAGTGGGCCTGCGGGCGCCCGGGGGTGCCGAAGGCGGGCCGGGCCAGCACGACGACACCGGTGAGCAGCGCGGCCAGCGCGAACAGGCCGGCCCACAGGGCGGTGCTGTGCCAGGCGTTGCCGTACACCGCCTTGATCTGGGTGGCGACGGTCGCGGTGGACGACGTCCGCAGCTGGCCGACGAGCTGTTCCCGGGCGCCCGCGACGGTGCCGATCCAGCCGCCGCTGAGCGAGACGAACCCCAGCGCGGCGGAGACGACGGCACCGGCGCCCTGCCCGACCCCGGAGGGCGCCTTCTCCCGCCCGGCCGCCTCCTCGGCGGCCCCTTCCGCGGCGGCCACTTCCTCGGCGGCCACTTCCTCGGCGGCCTGTTCCTCGGCGGCCTTCTCCTCCGCGGTCACGTCCTCGACGGCGTCCGTGTGCCCGGAGCCGTCCTCACGGGTCTGTGCCCGCGCCGTCTCCTCCTCGGTGCCGGCGGCCTCCACCGCCGTGTCGTCGTCCTGCGCCTCGGTGCCGGCCGTGGCGCCTTCCTGTGTCTTCGTAGCCATGCCCGGCACCGTACGGACCCTGTCTGAGAGGCCCCTTAATGATCGTCTTGTGCGCCACGCGCGCGTGCCGCGCGCCACTCGGGGGCGAGCAGCGACCAGATCTCGGTGCTCGCGCGCACCCCGTGGTGCGGGTGGTTCTCGCGGAGCACGCCCTCGCGCGTCATGCCGAGCCGGCGGGCCACGTTGATGCTGGGCTCGTTGGCGGAGGAGGCATACCACTCCACGCGGTGCATGCCGCGCTGTTCGAAGGCCCAGTCCAGCAGTACCCGCATGGCCCGGGTGACCAGTCCGCGCCCGGTCGCCGCGGGCTCCAGCCAGCACCCGGCCTCGCACACCCCGCTCGGCGTGTCCCACACCCGGAACAGCACACCGCCGACCAGCTTCCCGTCCAGCCAGATGCCGTGCACGCTGCCGGCGTCGGCGGCGCGCTTGTCGGCGTACGACCTCAGCCACGAACGCGCGCCGTCCAGGTCGTGCACCACATCGGCCAGTCCGATGTGCCGGCCGATGAACTCCCGTCCGCGGTCGACGCCTGCGAGCACCTCCTCGGCGTGCCACACCTCCAGGGGCCGCAGTTCCGCGCCGTCGTCACCCAGGGATATCGCGTACATCGCGCTGATCGTCCTCCCGCAGATCCGCCACAGAGACGTCGCCGAGCCTCTCATGCGCGGCACGGCACTCGGGCGGCTCGATGCTGAGATGCGGCAGGCGGCGCTCCAGCCAGGCGGGCAGCCACCAGTTGGCGGCGCCCAGCAGATGCATCAGCGCGGGCACGAGCAGGGTGCGCAGGACGAAGGCGTCCAGGGCGACGGCCGAGGCGAGCGCTATGCCGAACATGGCGATCACGCGGTCGCCGCTGAGTACGAAGGCGAGGAAGACCGAGATCATGATGATCGCCGCGGAGTTGATGACCCGGCTGGTCTCGGCGAGGCCCACGCGGACGGCGCGCCGGTTGTCACCGGTCTCCAGCCACTCCTCGTACATCCGGCTGACCAGGAAGACCTGGTAGTCCATGGACAGCCCGAAGAGCACCGAGACCATGATCACCGGCAGGAAGGGCTCGATCGGGCCGGCCCGGCCGAGGCCGAGCAGTTCGCTGCCCCAGCCCCACTGGAAGACGGCGACGACGATCCCGAACGCGGCGGCCACGGCGGCGATGTTCATCACCGCGGCCTTCAGCGGGATGCCGAGCGAGCGGAACGCGACGAGCAGCAGCAGACAGCCGAGCCCGATGACCGCGCCGACGAACAGCGGGAGTTTGCCGACGATCACGGCCGCGAAGTCGTCGTAGCCGGCGGTGACCCCGCCGACCTGGATGTGCAGGGAGGTGCCGGTCTCGGCCCGCGGCAGCACCTTGGTGCGCAGCCGGTGCACGAGGTCGCTGGTTTGCTGCGACTGCGGCGCCGAGGTGGGGACGACGGTGAGGTAGGCGGTGGTGCCGCTCGCGTCGAAGGTGGCCGGGGTCACGGAGGCGACGCCCGGGGTGGCGCGCAGGGTCGTGTCGAGGTTGTCCAGGGCCAGCCCGCCGTCGGCGCCGTCGACCCGGGTGACCAGGGTGAGCGGCCCGTTCACCCCGGGCCCGAAGCCCTCGGCGAGCAGGTCGTAGGCCTTGCGGGTGGTGGAGGTGCGAGGGTCGTTGCCCTGGTCGGAGGTGCCGAGGTGGAGGGAGAAGGTGGGCAGGGCGAGCACGGCGATGACGACCACGGCGAGCGAGCCGAGCAGCTTGGGGTGGCGTTCGACCAGCGCCGACCAGCGGGCGGCGAGCCCGGTGGGCAGCTCCGGGCGCGGCCCGTGCTCGGCGAGCCGGCGCCGCTCGCGGCGGCTGAGGGCCCGCGAGCCGATGTACGACAGCAGGGCGGGCAGCAGGGTGACCGAGGCCGCGACCGTGAGCAGCACGGTCAACGAGGCGGCCACGGCGACCCCGTTGAGGAAGCTCAGGCGCAGGATCAGCATGCCCATCAGCGCGATGCACACCGTCGCGCCCGCGAACACCACCGCGCGTCCGGTGGTGGCGACGGAGTTCACGGCGGCCTCGGTGACGCCCAGGCCGCGTTTGAGTCCGCGCCGGTGTCTGGTCACGATGAACAGCGCGTAGTCGATGCCGACGCCGAGGCCGATGAGCATGCCGAGCATGGGCGCGAAGTCGGCGACCGTCATGGCGTGCCCGAGCAGCCCGATGCCGGAGTAGGCGGTGCCGACGCCGACCAGCGCGGTGGCGATGGGCAGGGCCGAGGCGGCGAGCGAGCCGAAGGCGAGGAACAGCACGACGGCGGCGACGAGGACGCCGACCACCTCGGCGGTGTGCTCGCGCGGGGACGCGGTGAGGCCTATGGCGCTGCCGCCCAGCTCCACCTGGAGCCCGTGGCCCTCGGCGGCCTCGGCGGTGTGCACCACGGCCTCCGCCTCCGCCTTGCCGATGTGCTCGGCCTCCTGCGTGAAGGTGACGGTGGCGTAGGCCGTGTGGCCGTCGTCGCTGATCCGGTGGGCGCCCTGGCGGCCGTAGGGGCCGTCCACCGAGGCGATGCCGGGCAGCGCGGCGATCCGGTCCAGGGCGCGGGTCATGGTCTGCTCGACGCCGGCGGCGCGGACGCTGCCGGCGTCGGTGTGCCAGACGACGGTGTCGCTGTCCCCGCCCAGGCCGGGGAAGCCCTCCTTGAGCAGCTGGGTCGCGCGGCCGGCCTCGGTGCCGGGAACGTCATAGGCGTTCGAGTACGACGAACCGGCCACGGCGGCGCCCGCGGTGACCCCGCCGAAGGCGAGGAGCCACAGCAGCACGACGATCAGCCGATGCCGGACACACCAACGCGCGAGGTCTGCCACGGACGAGCTCCCAGAAGTACGATTTGTTGATCTTTGGCCGGGAATGATCGTCCATAAACTGAACAGCCCGCAAAGAACGCATGTGCAATCAGAGGACACTCTTGCAGGCGAACGTGATCGTTTGATGCGTTCGTGGGCTTATTCACACCAGTGGGAGCGACATCACAGGACAGACCCGCGAACTCTGTCGCGCCGCAGGAGACTTGGACATGCGTACGGCCCCGGAGGGCGCGCCTTCCGGGGCCGTACGAACGGGTCGGCGGGGTCTCAGCCCTCGCTCACGCCCAGCTTCTGCAGGATCAGTTCCTTCACGCGGGCCGCGTCGGCCTGACCCCGGGTCGCCTTCATGACCGCGCCGACCAGGGCGCCGGCCGCGGCCACCTTGCCGCCGCGGATCTTGTCGGCGACGGCCGGGTTGCCGGCGATGGCCTCCTCGACGGCGGCGGTCAGCGCGCCCTCGTCGGAGACGACCTTCAGGCCGCGCTTGTCGACGACCTCGTCCGGGGTGCCCTCGCCCGCGAGGACGCCCTCGATGACCTGCCGGGCCAGCTTGTCGTTCAGGTCGCCCTTCGCGACCAGCTCGGTCACCCGGGCCACCTGCGCCGGGGTGATCGGCAGCTCGTCGAGCGCCTTGCCGGACTCGTTGGCGCTGCGCGCCAGTTCGCCCATCCACCACTTGCGGGCGGAGGCGGCGTCGGCGCCGGCCTCGATCGTGGCGACGATCGGGTCCAGCGCGCCGGCGTTGAGGATCGCCTGCATGTCGGTGCCGGAGACGCCCCACTCCTCGCGCAGCCGGTTGCGGCGCACCAGGGGCAGCTCGGGCAGGGCCGCGCGGATCTCCTCGACCCACTCGCGCGGGGGCGCGACCGGGACCAGGTCGGGCTCCGGGAAGTACCGGTAGTCCTCGGCCTCCTCCTTCACGCGGCCGGAGGTGGTGGAGCCGGTGTCCTCGTGGAAGTGGCGGGTCTCCTGGACGACCGTGCCGCCGCCGGAGAGCACGGCCGCGTGGCGCATGATCTCGTAACGGGCCGCGCGCTCCACCGAACGCAGCGAGTTGACGTTCTTGGTCTCGGAGCGGGTGCCGAACTTGTCGGCGCCCTTGGGCATCAGCGACAGGTTCACGTCGCAGCGCATCTGGCCCATCTCCATGCGGGCCTCGGACACGCCGAGGGAACGGATGACCTCGCGCAGCTCACGGACGTACGCCTTGGCGACCTCGGGGGCGCGCTCGCCGGCGCCGGTGATCGGCTTGGTGACGATCTCGATCAGCGGGATGCCGGCGCGGTTGTAGTCCAGCAGGGAGTGGGACGCGCCGTGGATACGGCCGGTCGCACCGCCCACGTGGGTGGACTTGCCGGTGTCCTCCTCCATGTGGGCGCGCTCGATCTCCACGCGGAAGGTCTCGCCGTCCTCCAGCTGCACGTCGAGGTAGCCGTTGAAGGCGATCGGCTCGTCGTACTGGGAGGTCTGGAAGTTCTTCGGCATGTCCGGATAGAAGTAGTTCTTCCGGGCGAAGCGGCACCACTCGGCGATCTCGCAGTTCAGCGCGAGACCGATCTTGATCGCCGACTCGACGCCGGTCTTGTTCACGACCGGGAGCGCGCCGGGCAGGCCGAGGCAGGTGGGGCAGGTCTGGGTGTTCGGGTCGGCGCCGAGCGTGGTCGAACAGCCGCAGAACATCTTGGTCTTGGTGCCGAGTTCGACATGGACCTCGAGGCCCATGACGGGGTCGTACGACGCCAGAGCGTCCTCGTACGACACCAGGTCGGTCGTGGTGGTCACGGTGAAAACTTCCCTCTCAGCCCAGCAGGACGTCGTCGTCGCCCAGCCGCTTCAGCTCGCGGCAGAGGATCGCGAGACCGGTCACGATCGCCACGGCGGAGACCGTGGCGTCGATCAGCCGCAGCGTGTCGTGCTCGGCGCGGGCCTTCTTGATCTGCTTGGCGACACCGATCGCGCCGAACGCGGTGGTGGCCATGGACAGGTACGTACCGGACTTGGACTTCTTGAAGTCCTTGGCCTTCGACAGCTTGGTCACAGCGACGGTGCCTCCTCCAGCAGCGGGTGACCCCACCTTTCCACGAAGGCGGCCTCGACGGCGGCGCCCACCTTGTACAGCCGGTCGTCCTGCAGCGCCGGGGCGATGATCTGCAGGCCCACCGGGAGGTTGTCCTCCGGGGCGAGACCGCAGGGCAGGGACATGGCCGCGTTGCCCGCCAGGTTGGTCGGGATGGTGCACAGGTCCGCGAGGTACATCGCCATCGGGTCGTCGGCACGCTCGCCGATCGGGAAGGCGGTGGTCGGGGTCGTCGGCGAGACGATCACGTCGACCTGCTCGAAGGCCTTCTCGAAGTCACGCGTGATGAGCGTGCGGACCTTCTGCGCGGAGCCGTAGTACGCGTCGTAGTAGCCGCTCGAGAGGGCGTACGTGCCGAGCATGATGCGGCGCTTGACCTCGGGGCCGAAGCCGGCCTCGCGGGTCAGGGAGGTGACCTCCTCCGCCGAGTGGCCGCCGTCGTCGCCGACCCGCAGGCCGTAGCGCAGGCCGTCGAAGCGGGCGAGGTTGGAGGAGCACTCGGACGGCGCGATCAGGTAGTACGCCGACAGGGCGAGGTCGAAGGACGGGCAGTCCAGCTCGACGATCTCGGCGCCCAGCTCCTTGAGCAGCTGGACCGACTCGTCGAAGCGCTGGATGACACCGGCCTGGTAGCCCTCGCCGCGGAACTGCTTGACCACGCCGACCCGCATGCCCTGGACGCTGCCGTTGCGGGCCGCCTCGACGACCGGCGGGACCGGGGCGTCGATGGAGGTGGAGTCCAGCGGGTCGTGCCCGGCGATGACCTCGTGCAGCAGGGCCGCGTCCAGGACCGTACGGGCGCAGGGGCCGCCCTGGTCGAGGGAGGAGGAGAACGCCACCATGCCGTACCGCGACACCCCGCCGTACGTCGGCTTCACGCCGACGGTGCCGGTGACGGCGGCCGGCTGGCGGATGGAGCCGCCGGTGTCGGTGCCGATGGCGAGCGGGGCCTGGAAGGCGGCCAGCGCGGCGGAGGAGCCGCCGCCGGAGCCGCCGGGGATCTTGGTGAGGTCCCACGGGTTGCCGGTCGGGCCGTAGGCGCTGTTCTCGGTGGAGGACCCCATGGCGAACTCGTCCATGTTGGTCTTGCCGAGGATGACGACGTCGGCGGCCTTCAGCTTCTTGGTGACCGTCGCGTCGTACGGCGGGATCCAGCCCTCGAGGATCTTCGAGCCGACCGTCGTGGGCACGCCCTCGGTGGTGAAGATGTCCTTGAGCGCGAGCGGGACGCCGGCCAGCGGGCCGAGCTTCTCGCCGCGGGCCCGCTTCTCGTCCACGGCGCGGGCCTGGGCGAGGGCGCCCTCGCGGTCGACGTGCAGGAAGGCGTGCACCTTCTCGTCGACGGCCTCGATCCGGGCGAGGTGGGCCTCGGTGACCTCGACGGCCGTCAGCTCGCCGGAGGCGATCTTCTCGGCGATCTGCGCGGCCGTGAGCTTGATGATGTTGTTGTCCGTCATGGCGGTCACTCCTCCCCCAGGATCTGCGGCACCTTGAAACGCTGCTGCTCCTGTGCGGGGGCGCCGGAGAGCGCCTGCTCGGGGGTGAGCGAGGGACGGACCTCGTCCGGGCGCATGACGTTCGTCAGCGGGAGCGGGTGCGAGGTCGGCGGTACGTCTTGGTCGGCGACCTCGCTGACGCGGGCGACCGCGCCGATGATGTCGTCCAGCTGTCCCGCGAAGTGGTCGAGTTCTTCGGGCTTCAGCTCCAGACGCGCCAGCCGGGCGAGGTGGGCGACCTCCTCGCGCGTGATGCCAGGCATGCAGCGATCCTCTGGGGTGAGTGTGTGTGGTTGGGGCGGGGGCCAGTCGTCCCGTTCCCGTCGTCCGCCCGAAGGGCGGGCCGGGCGTCGCACGGCAGACGGGAACGGGACGACTAGCCCCAATCCTATGGGGCCGGGCCGGGTGGCCGTGAAACGGTTTCCCGCCCGGCCGGTCAGGCCCGGCGCGTCTCCCAGGCCTCGCTGCGCAGGAAGTGGTTGTCGTACAGGTCCTGGACCTCCAGGATGCTCTCCGCAGTGGCCTCGCCCAGGCGGATGCGCTGCAGGTGCCGGAAGTACTCGAAGCGCTCGACGCCGGGGGTGATGACGATGAGCAGATCGGCGTCGGCCCCCGGTACGGCCGCGAAGGCGTGCGGCTTGCCGGGCGGGACGATGACCAGGTCGCCGGCCCCGGCGGTGACGACGTCCTCGCCGGAGAGGATGTCGGCGGCGCCGTCGAGCAGGAAGAACATCTCGGCGGAGTTGTCGTGCCAGTGCGGCTTGGCGCCGTCCGCGCCGGCCTTGAGGGTGACGCGCTGGGTGGACAGGGCGCCCCCGGTCGCGCTGCTGTCGGCCAGCAGGCGGATGGTGGCGGGCGCGGCGCCGACGACTTCGGCCTCGGCCTCGCGGACGATCACGGACTCTTCGAACTTCGGCACGAACAGTGACATGGCTGGGGTCCCCCTTGAGCCCTCGAGTACTGGCCGGACCGCGAAGAGAAGTCCGGCGCCGATCAGTACAACGATCAAGGGGGCGGGATGAATCCCGAACACGACGCCGAGGTCGCGCCCTGAAAAGGGCGCGGGGAACTGCGCGACCAGCCACGACGCACCGCCACCCGCCGACGGCGCCGAGCCACGGTGGGAGAACTACTCGGCGGCCGGCAACGCGGCCCGCGGCCGCTGCCACCCCCGGGACCCCCGCGCCCGCAGCCACGCCGTCGTCTCCTCCGGCGGCATCGCCGCGGCGACCAGCCACCCCTGCACGGCGTCACACCTCAGGTCCCGCAGCCGCTCCCACGTCTCGTCGTCCTCCACCCCTTCGGCGACGACGAGAAGCCCCAGCGAATGCGCCAGATCCACGGTGCACCGCACGATCTCCGCGTCCTCCGCGTCGACCGCGAGCCGCGCCACGAACGACCGGTCGATCTTCAGCTCGCTCACCGGCAGCCGCCGCAGATGCACCAGCGACGAATACCCGGTGCCGAAGTCGTCCAGGGACATCTTCACGCCGTGCCCGGTCAGCGCGGCGAGGGTGTCCGCGGCCCGCTGCGGGTCCTCCAGCAGCACATGCTCGGTGATCTCCAGCTGCAAGGCCCCGGCGGGAACCCCGTGCCGGGCCAGCCGCGCGGCGACCGAGCCCGCGAACCCGGGCGTGTGGACGTCGCGCGGGGAGACGTTGACGGCGACCGGGACCCGCAGCCCCTGCGCCCGCCACTTGGCGACCTGCCCGAGGGCGGTCTCCAGCACGTACTCGGTGAGATGGGGCATCAGCCCGGAGGACTCGGCGATCGCGATGAACTCGTCCGGCGGAACCTTCCCGCGCTCGGGGTGCACCCAGCGGACCAGCGCCTCCAGGCCGGCGACCTGTCCGTCGAAGCGGACCTTGGGCTGGTAGTGCAGCTGCACCTCGTGCGCGTCCAGCGCCCGGCGCAGGTCCCCGAGGAGGCCGAGCCGGTCCGGGGTGTTGGAGTCCCGCTTGGACTCGTACACCTCGACGCCCGTACGGTCCCTCTTCGCCTGGTACATCGCCACGTCGGCGCGCCGCAGCAGCCCTTCGGCGTCCAGCGCGTGGTCGGGGAAGACGGCGACTCCGGCGCTGGCCTCCAGGACGAGGGTGAGCCCGTCGAGGTCCAGCGGCGAGCTGAGCTCGGCGACCAGGCCACGGGCGATGCGGGTGGCGGAGGTCGTGGAGTCGGCGACGGGCAGTAACACGGCGAACTCGTCGCCGCCGAGCCGCGCGGCCTCCGCTCCGCGCGGCAGGGCCAGCCGCAGCCGGTCGGCGATCTGGAGCAGCAGCCGGTCACCGGCGAGATGACCGAGCGTGTCGTTCACCGACCGGAAACGGTCGAGGTCGATCAGCATGAGCGCGGAGCGGGCGTCGATGCGTTCGGCGTCGTCGAGGGCCGTCCAGATCCGCTCCAGCAGCCACTGCCGGTTGGGCAGCCCGGTCAGCGGGTCGCGCAGCTGCTCCTCGGCACGCGCGCGCGCCATCCACAGCGTGGAGTCCAGGGCGATGAGAGGGATGGCGAACAGCGGGAGCAGGATCGGCTGGGCGACGGCGACGACGCACAGCAGCGGTGCGATGCCGAGCAGCGCGACGGCGACCAGGCCGTGTCTGATCACGGCGGTGCGGGTCACGCTGGGCCTTCTGCCGCCGGGCGGGGCGTGCAGGTACCACTGCAGGCCGCGGCTGACAGCGAGGTAGGCGCCCGCGGCGAGGACGATCTCGAGGGCGGTGGCGGCGCTCCAGCCGTCCGGCCGCCAGGGCGTCTCGACGCTGGGGACGCGGCCGAACGCGCGCAGCAGCAGCGCGCCGGCGCCGATGCCGAGGATGTCCACCGCGCCGTGCAGCACTCCTTGCCGCCAGCGGTGGCGCCGGGCGATGCCGACCAGGACGACGACGGTGAGGCTGACCATGCCGGCGGGCACCCAGCCGTACAGCAGCAGCACGGCGAGGGTGAGGGCGGCGCCGGAGCCGGTGCCGCCCCACCAGCGGGCGCGGCCCAGCATGACGAGGTGGCCGACGATGACACCGGTGAGCAGGGCCAGCGACCAGCCGGCGGTGCCGCTCGGGAAAAGGGCGTGGTGGCCGGTGAAGGCGCGGCAGAAACCGGCGCCGAGGACGACCGCGGCGGCGGCCGTGACGGCCGCGGGCAGGGTGGGCCGGGACAGGCGCCGTCCGGGCCCGGCATCGGTCAGGCCGGGGGCGGGCTCGAGGGCCACGGGTATCGGCGGGTGGGTGTCGGCGGCGGCGCCCGGCCGGGCCGTACGGGCCTGGCCGGGGGTGCGTCCGTGGGTCCGCGCTGTCCAGCGGGTCCCTGTCGTCCATCGGGCTCCCGCCCACCGGGTACCCGTCCATCGGGTCGTCCGCTCTGTGCCCGCGCGACGGCGCAGGCGCAGCCGTGAGTCCGGGGCGACGCTCTCGGTCGGTTCCATTCCCGTCCCTCTCACAGCCGGCGGTGCCCACGCCACGCGGTCCGATGTCCGACAGCCATCAGCAGCTCCGCGTTGAAGAACCCTTCCCCGCACGCCGGAAGCGCACGGGGATGCCCCAACCGCAGCCGGGCACGGCAGGTGCACACCTCAACAGTAGGCCGCGGAAGGCTTCCACGGGCACCGGTCGTCGACGGTTGCCCGAATGCGCCCGGGCCACCCGTATGCAACTGATATGCGCCGATCGGGTGGCCTTCAACCGCTACTCCCCGGTCGAAAGCGCGACTTCGGCCGCCGCTTCGGGACCCTGCTCCAACAGGACGCCGAAACCGTCCTCGTTCAGCACCGGAACCTTCAATTGCATGGCTTTGTCGTACTTCGATCCGGGGTTGTCACCCACCACGACGAACGAGGTCTTCTTCGACACCGATCCGGTCACTTTCGCGCCCCGGCTCTGCAGTGCCTCCTTGGCGCCGTCCCGGGTGTGGTGCTCCAGGGTGCCGGTGACGACGACCGTGAGCCCCTCCAGCGGGCGCGGGCCCTCGTCCTCGCCGGTCGAGGCGTCCTCCAGCGGGACTCCGGCGGCCTTCCACTTGCGGATGATCTCGCGGTGCCAGTCCTCGGCGAACCACTCCTTGAGCGCGGCGGCGATGATGGGGCCGACGCCGTCGGTGGTGGCCAGCTCCTCCTGAGTGGCCTGTTCGATGCGGTCGATGGAGCGGAACTCGCGGGCGAGGGCCTGCGCGGCGACCGGTCCGACGTGCCGGATGGACAGGCCGTTCAGGAACCGGGCCAGCGGGCGCTGTTTGGCCGCCTCGATGTTCTCCAGCAGGGCGAGGGTGTTCTTCTTCGGCTCGCCCTTCTGGTTGGCGAAGACCGTGACCACCTTCTCCTCGCCGGTCTTGGGGTCCCGCTTGGGCAGGCCGCTGTCGGGGTCGAGGACATAGGCCTTGATGGGCAGCAGCTTCTCCACCGTCAGGTCGAACAGGTCGCCCTCGTCCACCAGCGGCGGGTCGGCCGGCTCCAGCGGGCGGGTGAGCGCGGCGGCGGCCACCGCGCCGAAGTGCTCGATGTCCAGGCACTCACGGCCCGCGAGGTACGACACGCGCTCGCGCAACTGGGCAGGGCAGGTGCGGGCGTTGGGGCAGCGCAGGTCGACGTCGCCCTCCTTCATGGGCCGCAGCGGGGTGCCGCACTCGGGGCACTCGCCCGGCATCACGAACTCCCGCTCGCTGCCGTCCCTGAGGTCGACCACCGGGCCGAGGATCTCCGGGATGACGTCACCGGCCTTGCGCAGCACGACCGTGTCGCCGATGAGGACGCCCTTGGCCTTGACGACCTCCTGGTTGTGCAGGGTGGCGAACTCCACCTCGCTGCCCGCCACCGTGACCGGCTCGACCTGGGCGTACGGCGTGACCCGGCCGGTGCGGCCGACGCCCACCTTGATGTCGACGAGCTTGGTGTTGACCTCCTCCGGTGCGTACTTGTAGGCGATCGCCCAGCGCGGCGCACGCGCGGTGGAGCCGAGGCGGCCCTGGAGGCGGATCTCGTCCAGCTTGACGACGACGCCGTCGATCTCGTGCTCCACGGAGTGGCGGTTCTCGCCGTAGTGGGCGATGAACTCGCGCACGCCGTCGAGGTCGTCGACCACCCTGTTGTGCGGGGAGGTGGGCAGGCCCCAGGTCTTCAGCAGGTCGTAGGCCTGGGAGAGGCGGGTCAGGCCCGTGAAGCCCTCCAGGGCGCCGATGCCGTGGACCACCATGTGCAGCGGGCGGGTGGCGGTGACCCGGGGGTCCTTCTGGCGCAGCGAACCGGCGGCGGCGTTGCGGGGGTTGGCGAACGGCTTGTCGCCGGCGGCGACCAGGCGTTCGTTCAGCTCGAGGAACTTCTCCATCGGGAAGTAGACCTCGCCGCGGATCTCCACGAGGTCGGGCACCTTGTCGCCCGCCAGGCGGTCCGGGATCTCGGCGATGGTCCGGACGTTGGGGGTGATGTCCTCGCCGGTGCGGCCGTCACCACGGGTGGCCGCGCGCGTGAGGCGGCCCTTCTCGTAGGTGAGGTTGACGGCGAGGCCGTCCACCTTCAGCTCGCACAGGAAGTGGTATTCCTGGTCGCCGAGTTCGCGCGCGATCCGCTCGACCCAGGCGGCCAGCTCGTCGTCGTTGAAGGTGTTGTCGAGCGAGAGCATGCGCTGGCGGTGCTCGACCGCGGTGAACTCCGTCTCGTACGCCCCCGCGACCTTCTGGGTCGGGGAGTCCGGGGTGCGCAGCTCCGGATACTGCTCCTCCAGCGCCTCCAGAGTCTTCAGGAGCTTGTCGAACTCGGCGTCGCTGACGACGGGAGCGTCCTTCACGTAGTACCGGAAGCGGTGCTCCTCGATCTGCTCAGCGAGCTGCGCGTGCCTGTCGCGTGCCTCGGCGGGCACTGCCGTCTCCGCCTGCTGCTTGTCGCCGGCCACCGTGTTTCCTCCCGTTACTCTGGGTTGTCCGCGAGGGATCTCGCCGCCCGGACGCAGTGGGCGAGGGCCTGGCGCGCGTAGGCGGGGGAAGCGCCCGCCAGACCGCACGCCGGGGTGACCGTGACCGCCTCGGTGAGCAGTCCCGGATGCAGGCCCAGCCTGCGCCACAGCGTCCTGACACCCATGACGCTACCGGCAGGGTCTGACAATGGGCTCTCGGTGCCCGGCACGACGCCGGCGAACAGCCGCGTGCCCCCTTCGACGGCCTCGCCGATCGCCTCGTCGTCACGCTCGGTGAGCAGCGAGAAGTCGAAGGAGACACCGGCCGCGCCGGCCCGGCGCAGCAGCGCGAAGGGCACGTCCGGGGCGCAGGAGTGGACGATCACCGGACCGTCGCCGTGCACCCCGACGACGTCCCGCAGGGTGGCCTCCACGACCTGCCGGTCGACGGCGCGGTGCGTACGGTAGCCGCTGGCGGTGCGGACCTGTCCGCGCAGGACGGCGGTGAGGGAGGGTTCGTCGAGCTGCAGCACGAGCCGGGCGCCGGGAACACGGCGCCGTACCTCGCCGAGGTGCAGCCGCAGCCCCTCGGCGAGGGAGGCGGCGAGGTCGCGGCAGGCGCCGGGGTCACCGAGGGCGGCCTCGCCGTTCTTCAGCTCCAGCGAGGCCGCCAGCGTCCACGGGCCGACCGCCTGCACCTTCAGGTCGCCCTCGTACCCCTGGGTGAACTCCTCCAGGGCGTCCAGGTCCTGGCCCAGCCAGGACCGCGCCCGCTTGGTGTCCCGGCCGGGCCGGTCCCCGATGCGCCAGCCGCTGGGCTCCACGCGCGCGTACAGCTCGACGAGCATGCCCGCGGTACGGCCGATCATGTCGGCGCCGGGCCCGCGTGCGGGCAGCTCGGGCAGGAAGGGGAAGTCCTCGAAGCTGCCGGTGACTGTCTTGGCGGCTTCCCTGGCGTCGACGCCGGGCATGGACCCGACACCGGTGGCCCCCGGAAAGGTGAACTGGCTCTTCTCACTCACCCCGGCAGCGTATGCCGAACCTCCGGTCCCCATCCCCACCCACGGCCCGCCCCGGCCGCCCGGGAAGTGGCCCAGGGGGTCAGCTTCCCGGTGTGCGGTGCCGCTCCAGGAAGGCGAGCAGGCCGTCGGGGTCGGCCACCGTCAGGTTGTTGCGGAAGCGGCCGCGCTCCCAGGAGATGTCACGGCCGCCGTGGAGTGCGCCCGAGCCGATGAACGCGCCGTCGGCGTCCAGCAGGGCCACCGTCGGGCTGCCGGGGCAGCGGCAGAGGTCGCCGAGGAACGCGCCGGTGGTGGTCAGGGCACGCAGTTCGGCGAGGCCGGCCCGGTCGAAGACCTCGCCCACGACCGGCCGGCCGGCGAGCGGAGTGCCGAGGGCGGTGCCGCCGAGGATCAGCGCCGCCTCGGTCCGGGACCACGCGCCGGCGAGCCAGGCCCGGATCGTGGTGGCGTCCGCGGTTTCGGGGATCACCGGCCCGGCCGTACCGTCAGGTCGTTGACCTCCGCGTCCCCGGGCAGGTCCAGGGACATGAGGATCGTCGTGGCGACCGACTCGGGGTCGATCCACTGGGAGGCGTCGTACTCCTTGCCCTCCTGCTGGTGGACCTTGGCCTGCATGGGGCTGGCGGTGCGGCCGGGGTAGACGGAGGTGACCCGGACGCCGTTCGCGTGCTCCTCGTGGCGCAGGGAGTCGGCGAGGGCCTTCAGGCCGTGCTTGGAGGCGGCGTACGCGGACCAGCCGGCGTGGGCGCTCAGGCCGGCGCCGGAGTTGACGAAGATCACATGGCCGCGGGCCGCGCGCAGCTGCGGCAGGAGGTGCCGGGTCAGCTCGGCGGGGGCAATCAGGTTGACGTTGAGCTGGTGGTGCCAGGACTTGGTGGTCAGCTCGCCGACCTCGCCCAGGTCGACGACGCCGGCGATGTGCAGCAGGGAGTCCACCCGGTCCGGCAGGCTCTGGTGGGAGAACGCCCAGGAGAGCCGGTCCGGGTCGGCCAGGTCGCCCACCAGGGTGCGGGCGCCGGGGAACTCGGCCGCCAGTTCCTTCGCGCGGCCCGCGTCGCGCGCGTGCAGCACGAGATCGTCCCCGCGCGCGTGCAGACGGCGGGCGACGGCCGCGCCGATGCCGGAACCGGCCCCGGTGATCACATGAGTAGCCATGCCCGCCATGCTCGCATCACTGCACGCCGAGCTGCTCCTCCAGGTAGGCCAGCGCCCCGACCGGCTCCTCCGCGAAGAAGACCAGCTCGGACAGCGGACGGGGCAGGAAGCCCTCGTCCTCCATGCGGCGGAACTGCTGCTTGAGGCCGTCGTAGAAGCCCGCCGTGTTCAGCAGGACGACCGGCTTGTCGGTGCGGCCGTGCTTCTTCAGCTCCAGGATCTCGGTGGCCTCGTCCAGCGTGCCGGTGCCGCCCACCATGATCACCACCGCGTCGGCCTTCTCCAGCAGCAGCCTCTTGCGCTCGGCCAGGTCCGCGGCGACGATCATCTCGTCGGCGCCGGGCCGCGCCTTGTTGGCGAGGAACTCCACGGAGACGCCCAGCAGCCTGCCGCCCGCGTCCTGCACCCCGTCCGCGACGACCTTCATCAGGCCCACGTCGGAACCGCCCCACACCAGCGTGTGACCGGCCTTGCCGATCAGTTCCGCGAACTCGCGCGCGGGGCGCGTGTAACGCTCGTCGAGGTCGGCGGCGGACAGGAAGACGCAGATGTTCATGACCTCTACCGTACGGCCCCGCCGAAGACGGGAAGAAGCGCGGTCCCGCCGGTGCTGTCCAGGTATGACGCGAGGACACACGATCACCATCGACAAGAGCGAGCGGCACGTGCGCGTGGTGCGCGGCGGCCAGGTGCTGGCGGAGACCGACCGGCCGCTGGTGCTGCGGGAGACCGGCTCTCCGGACCGGTACTACATCCCCGCCGAGGACGTACGCCTCGATCTGCTGACGCCCTCCGAGACGCACACCGTGTGCCCCTTCAAGGGCACGGCGTCCTACTGGTCGCTGCCGGACGCCCCGGACCTGGTGTGGGCGTACCCGGACCCGAAGCCGGGCGTGGCGGAGATCAAGGACCACTTCTGCTTCTACGACGCCGACGTGTCGTGAGCGATGAGTCCGTGCCGGTACGGCAGTCTCGACCGACATGGACAAGAAGACGACTTCGCGGGACGGAACCCCGCTCGCGTACCGAGTGACCGGTCAGGGGCCGACGGTGGTCCTGGTGAGCGGCGCGATGTCCACCGGTGGCACTCTGGCGCCTCTTGCGGAGCGGCTCGCGGACCACTGCACGGCCGTCGTCTACGACCGCCGCGGCCGCGGCGAGAGCGGCGACACGGAGCCCTACGCGGTCGAGCGTGAGGTCGAGGACCTGGCCGCGCTGATCGACGCGGTGGGAGGCGAGGCGGCGCTGTTCGGGGTGTCCTCGGGCGGCGCGCTGGTGCTGCAGGCGGTGGCGAGCGGGCTGCCGGCCGGCCGGGCCGCCGTGTACGAGGTGCCGTACGCCGACTTCCTGCAGGGCGGCGCCGAGCGGGAGGCCGTCTACAAGGAGCAGCTGACCAAGGCGCTGTCTCAGGGCCGGCGCGGCGACGCGGTGGAGCTGTTCCTGCGGCTGACGGGCCTGGCCGAGGAGATGATCCAGGGCGCCCGCCAGTCCCCGATGTGGGCCGGCATGGAGGCCGTCGCGCCGAGTCTCGCCCACGACGACGCGGTCATGGGCGACGGCCTGCTCCCCCGGGACCGGCTGACCGCGATCTCCGTGCCCGTGCTGGCGGTCGCGGGCGGCGCGAGCCCGGAGTGGATGCACCGGGCGAGCCAGGCCGTCGCCGAGGCCGTGCCCCAGGGCACCTACCGGGTGCTTCCGGGGCAGACGCACATGGTGGAACCGGACGTGCTGGGGCCGGTGCTGACGGAGTTCTTCGCCCGCTGAGCGGTCCCGAAGGGCTCCCGCCCGGTCCACGAAGGTCCTGCGCGGGCTACACCGTCGCTGCGCTCGCGCGCGTGGTCGTCGCGATCGTCGCCGAGCCGATCACGCGCGTGCCGTCGTACAGGACGATCGCCTGGCCGGGGGCGACGCCGCGGACCGGCTCGGCGAAGGTGACGCGCAGTTCGCCGCCGACCGGCTCCGCGGTGACCTCGGTCTCCCCGCCGTGGGCGCGCAGCTGGGCGGTGTAGGTGCCCGGGCCGGTGGGGGCGGTGCCGCACCAGCGGGGCTTGATCGCCGTCAGCCCGGAGACGTCCAGGGCCTCGGCGGGGCCGACGGTGACGGTGTTGTTCACCGGGGAGATGTCCAGGACGTAGCGGGGCTTGCCGTCGGGGGCCGGGGTGCCGATCCTGAGGCCCTTGCGCTGGCCGATGGTGAAGCCGTACGCGCCCTCGTGCGTGCCCAGTTTGGCGCCGGACTCGTCGACGATGTCGCCCTCCGCCTTGCCGAGCCGCTTCGCCAGGAAGCCCTGGGTGTCGCCGTCGGCGATGAAGCAGATGTCGTGCGAGTCGGGCTTCTTGGCGACCGCGAGCCCCCGGCGCTCGGCCTCGGCGCGGATCTCCTCCTTGGTGGTGACCGTGTCGCCGAGCGGGAACATCGCGTGCGCGAGCTGCTTCTCGTCGAGCACACCGAGGACGTACGACTGGTCCTTCGCCATGTCGGAGGCGCGGTGCAGCTCGCGGGAGCCGTCCTCCTTGCGCACGATCTTCGCGTAGTGCCCGGTGCACACCGCGTCGAAGCCGAGCGCCAGCGCCTTGTCGAGCAGCGCGGCGAACTTGATCTTCTCGTTGCAGCGCAGGCAGGGGTTCGGGGTGCGGCCGGCCTCGTACTCGGCGACGAAGTCCTCGACCACGTCCTCGCGGAAGCGGTCGGCGAGGTCCCAGACGTAGAAGGGGATGCCGATGACGTCGGCCGCGCGGCGGGCGTCGCGCGAGTCCTCGATGGTGCAACAGCCCCGCGCGCCGGTCCGGAAGGACTGCGGGTTCGCGGAGAGCGCGAGGTGGACGCCGGTGACGTCGTGGCCGGCTTCCGCGGCGCGCGCGGCGGCGACGGCGGAGTCGACTCCACCGGACATGGCGGCGAGGACGCGGAGAGGGCGCTGCGGGGTCTCAGTCATAACCCTTTCAGGGTACGGGGCCGCGGGGACCGGGAAATCGGTGAAAAAAATCAAGGCCCAGGCCCTTTTTCATCCGGTATGCACGGTTCTATCCTATTTACAGGTCTACGAGACGAGTGAGGGAGCCCAAGCGGAGTAGCCGACTTCAGCGAGAGAAAGATCGATCTCTTCAAGGAGAGGTACAGGAAATCTCCGCTGATGCCGACATCGACGCTCGGGCTGAGAGGCCGGAAGGTCCGCGAGGACCGGAAGGCGACCCCCAGAACCTGATCCGGACAATGCCGGCGAAGGGAACCCGCCTCGTAGGCCGTTTGCTGTCCCGGCCCGCTTCTGCCGCCCCGCGCCTCAGGTGAGGCCCGCCGCGCGGGCGCGCTCCACCGCCGGGCCGATCGCCTTGGCGACCGCCTCGACGTCCGCCCGCGTGGAGGTGTGGCCGAGGGAGAAGCGCAGGGTGCCGCGGGCCAGGTCCGGGTCGGTGCCGGTGGCGAGCAGGACGTGGCTGGGCTGGGCGACGCCCGCGGTGCAGGCGGAGCCGGTCGAGCACTCGATGCCCTGCGCGTCCAGCAGGAGCAGCAGGGAGTCGCCCTCGCAGCCGGGGAAGGTGAAGTGCGCGTTGGCCGGCAGGCGGCCCTCGGGCGCCGGGTCGCCGCCGAGGATCGCGTCCGGGACGGCGCTTCGGACGGCGTCGATCAGCTGGTCGCGCAGGGCGCCGATCTCCCGGGCGAACCACGCGCGGCGCTCCGTGGCGAGCCGGCCGGCGACGGCGAAGGAGGCGACGGCGGGGACGTCGAGGGTGCCGGAGCGGACGTGCCGCTCCTGGCCGCCGCCGTGCAGGACGGGTACGGGGCTCTGGTCGCGGCTGAGCAGCAGCGCGCCGATGCCGTAGGGACCGCCGATCTTGTGGCCCGACACGGTCATCGCGGCGAGGCCGGAGGCGGCGAAGTCGACCGGGACCTGACCGAAGGCCTGGACCGCGTCCGAGTGCACCGGGATGCCGAACTCGGCGGCGGTCTCGACGAGTTCACGGATCGGCAGCACGGTGCCGATCTCGTTGTTGGCCCACATCACGGTGACCAGCGCGACGTCGCCGGGGTTGCGGGCGATGGCCTCGCGCAGGGCCTCGGGGTGGACGCGGCCGTAGGAGTCGACGGGGAGGTACTCCACCGTCGCGCCCTCGTGCTCGCCGAGCCAGTGGACGGCGTCGAGGACGGCGTGGTGCTCCACGGGGCTGGACAGGACGCGGGTGCGGGCCGGATCGGCGTCGCGGCGGGCCCAGTACAGCCCCTTGACGGCGAGGTTGTCGGCCTCGGTGCCGCCGGAGGTGAAGACGACCTCGCTGGGGCGGGCGCCGAGCGCTTCGGCGAGGGTCTCGCGGGATTCCTCGACCGTGCGGCGTGCCTGCCGGCCGGATGCGTGAAGGGACGAGGCGTTGCCCGTGATGCTCAACCGGGCGGTGAGTGCCTCCGCCGCCTCCGGGAGCATCGGGGTGGTCGCGGCGTGGTCGAGGTAAGCCATGGTGCCCTGATTCTACGGCTCCCCCGCCGCCTGCCTCGGCTGCGAGGTCGCCGCAGGCCCCGGGCGCCGGGCCCGCGCTCGCCTCCGCGCCGTATGCCGGCCGGCTGCCCCGTCGTCCTCGGGGCGCCTTCTGCGTCAGGTGAGGCGCTGCCGGTTCACAGGCTCCACGACAGCGTGTGGGAGACCTCCATCGCGATGGCCAGGACGGCCAGGTCGGCCACGCCCAGGGCCAGGCCCAGCAGGGCCCGGCCGCGGCGGGCGGTGCCGCGCCAGAGGGAGACCGCGGCCAGGACGATGGCGATCGGGCCGAGGAAGATGTTGAGGACGAGCAGGCCGAGCAGGCCGAGGATGAAGGACGCCACGGCCATGCCGTCGGCGTCCCGCGCGGCCGGACGGGTTTCGTTGCCGCTCGTGACCGGTGCGGTGAGATGCATGGTGCTCAGCTCCTGGAAGTCGGTGCGGACGGTCAGTTGGCCGGCGTACGGCGCCGGCGGCCGAGGCGCTCGCGGATCGCGAAGGCGCCGAGCCAGACGGCGATGCCGGCGGCGATGACGGCGGTGACGGTCAGCGGTGCGTGAGCGACGGTGCCCAGTACGACACCGAGCAGCATGAGTGCGGCGACGAGGAACAGCATGGGAACGGGTCCCCCCTCCGAGTTGCCTCGTGAATCGAGCCGGTGTGAAGTTTGGGTGAACAGTTGTAGTAACACTTGTTCACTGACTTCTACTGTACCGCGCCCGGCGGTTTCCAATTCCGGAGAACAGTTGTTAACTGGATGACATGAGTCACACCTTCGGCATCCGGCAGGCCCAGAAGCAGAAGACCCGCCAGGCGTTCCTCGACGCGGCGCTCGCGCTGCTGGAGGAGCAGAGCCTGAGCAGCCTGGGCCTGCGCGAGGTCACCCGGGCCGTCGGCGTCGCCCCGACGGCCTTCTACCGGCACTTCCGCTCGACCGCCGACCTCGGGGTGGCGCTGGTCGACGAGGCACTGGGCAGCCTGCATCCGATGGTGCGGACGACGGTGTCCGCGGCGGGCGACAGCGAGGAGCGCATCGCGCGCGCCATCGAGTTGATCGCCCGTCACGTGGACGAGTACCCCGCACATGTCCGGTTCATCGCCCGGGAACGGCACGGCGGGGTGCAGCCGGTGCGGGAGGCCATCAAGGCCCAACTCGTCCGGTTCGCCGAGGAGGTGAAGGCCGAGCTGGCCAAGGACCCGGAGGCCGTGGGCTGGAGCGACGACGACCTGCTGATGCTCGCGCATCTCTACGTCGACCAGATGCTCATCACCGCCTCCCTGTTCCTGGAGGCCCTGGACGGCCCGCCGGAGGAACGCGAGCGCGTCACCCGGCTCGCCGCCCGGCAGTTGCGGCTCATCTCCGTGGGCCGCGGCCACTGGCTGGACTGAGCGGCCCCGCCCCCGGCTCAGCCCTGCTGCGCCTGCCCGCCGGACCGCCCCGGAGCCTGGCCGCCGCGGCAGCCGCCCCGGCCGCCGGGACCACCCTGGCCGCCGGGCGCGCCGCTCGGCATGCCGGAGGGCCTGCCGCCGGGTGCGCCGCTCGGCCGCGCGGTGGACGCTTTCGACGGCGCGCCCGAAGGCGCACCGCTCGGCCGGTGCCCCTTGGTGCCGCCCGTGGGCATGCCGGACGGCGCCTTGCAGCCCTGCTGCCGGACGGAGTTGCCGCCCCCGGAGGAGGACGACGAGTCGCCGGAGCCGCACCCGGTCAGCAGCAGCGGGGACAGGGCCAGCAGGGCGACGGCGGGGGCGAGATAGACACGCTTCATGAGAGTCGGCTCCGATGAGGATGAGGAAGTCCTGAGAAGCCGCACTCAACCAAGGCCGCCTGGGAGGGGCTTGGGCTCCCGCTGTCCGCCCGCTGTCAATCCCCGGCGCCGGGGCCGCCCTGGTACAGGGCCGTGACGGAACGGGCCGCCGCCAGCAGCTCCGCGCGCGCCTCGGGCGGGTCCAGCAGCTCCACCTGGTCGGAGAACGCCAGGAGTTGACGGACCGCCCCCGGCATCGGGTAGGCCAGCCGGGCGGTGACCCAGTCGCTCTCGCCGTCGTCGTCGGGCGGGGCGGTCAGGTGGGCGGCCGCGATCCGCTGGAACATGTCCAGCCGCTCGCGCCGTACCCGCACGGTGACCTCGATCCCGTGCGGCTGCTCCTCCACCTGCCGGCGCAACACCTCCCAGACGTCGGCGAGTTCGACGCCCGGGCGACGCCGTACGGGCTCGTCCAGCGGCCGGGCCGAGCGGATCCGGTCGGCCCGGAACAGCCGGGGCGCACCGCGCCGGTCGGCGACCAGATACCAGGTCCCGGCCTTGGCGACCAGGCCGTAGGGGTCCACGGTGTACGTCCGCGCCTCCCGCGACCCGCTGTGCCGGTAGCGCAGCCTCAGGCGCCGGTCGGAGAACACCGCGTCCTGGAGAACCTGCAGGTCGACGGCCTGCTGGGGGCCGCTCTTCCAGCGGGTGGCGTCGACCAGGATGCGGCGGCTGGTCACCTCTGCGGCGGGCCGGTACGGCGCCGGCAGCGCGGCCATCACCTTGCGCAGGGCCGAGCCGAGGGCCGCGTCCAGGCCGAGCGCGGCGTGGGCGCCCTGGGCGGCGAGGATGAACAGGGCGCGGGACTCGTCGGCGGTCAGACCGGTGACGTCGGTGCGGAAACCGGCGAGGAGTTCGATGCCGCCGTGCCGGCCGCGCTCGGCGTACACCGGGACGCCGGAGGCCGACAGCGCCTCGACGTCCCGGTAGATGGTGCGGACCGACACCTCCAGCCGGTCGGCGAGTTCGCGTGCCGGGACGCGGCCCCGGGTCTGCAGGAGCAGCAGGATCGACAGCAGCCGGTCGGACTTCACGCGGCCAGGATCGCGCCGGGCGCGGGCTTCCCGCAAATGTTGACGGGAGTTGTCAGGTTATCCCGCGATCCTGGTCCCACCGACCCACGGAAGACACGGACACGGAGGCATCTCATGACCACCACCGGCTTCACCGACCCGCGCCCCGTCTACGCCCGCGCCACCGAGCAGGCCGCGGCCCTGATCAAGACCGTGCGCCCGGAACACCTCACCGCGCCGACACCCTGTACCGAGTTCGACGTACGGGCCCTGCTGAGCCACGTGGTCGGCGCCACCCGGCGGATCGCGGTGGTCGGCGAGGGCGGCGACGGACTGGCGGTGGAGCCGGTCGCCCACGGGGTCGCGGACGACGGCTGGGCCGCGGCCTACGAGGAGGTGCGCGTCCGGGTGCTGAAGGCGTGGGAGAGCGACGAGCGGATGACGTCCCCGGTGCGGGTGCCGTGGGGCGAGGTGCCGGGCCACGCGGCGCTGTCGGGCTACGTCATGGAGATCGTGACCCACACCTGGGACCTCGCCGAAGCCCTCCGCCACCCCCTGGGACTCGACCCCGAACTCGCCGAGTTCGCCCTCACCACCGCCCGCAGGGTCCTCCCGGCCTCCCGGCCCCGCGACGCCGAGACCCCCTTCGACGCCCCCCGCGAGGCCGCCGAGGACGCGGACACCTACGAGCAGCTGGCGGCCTGGCTGGGCCGCGCCCCGCTGGCGCGGGCCTGACGCGGGCCGGGAGGCCGAGGGGCAACCGCTCCGACTCGCCACCGGGCGAAGTGCCGCGACACGCCGGGACCACGTAGGGGAAGCCACAGAACGGCCCGGCCGGTCCGCTCACCGCTGGCGCGGGCCTGGCCCCACGCGATTCCGCCCGGCCCGGGTGACCGGCGTGCCAGTCGGCCGGCGGACGCTGCCGCACGACCCGGCCGCCGGCCTCCCCGCTCAGCCGAGTCTGACCCTGGCCAGTTGCCTGGACTGGGCGACCAGGTGGTCGGAGCTGTCCCAGATCTCGGCGTCCTCCTCCAGGAAGCCGCCGGCCAGGTTGCGGGTTGTGATGGACACGCGCAGCGGGCCGGGGGCGGGGCGGCGGCGGACGTGGACGGTGAGTTCGACGGTGGGGACCCAGCCCTTCAGGCCGAGTTCGAAGGCCGTGGGCGGCAGGGCGTCCACCGCCAGCAGCAGGGACAGCGGGTCGGCGTCGCGGCCGTCGGCCAGGCCGAACCAGGCGCGCATCTCGCCCTTGCCGGAGGGCGCGCCCAGGGCCCAGCCGAGGGTCGCCGGGTCCAGCTTGAGCATGAGGCGGTCGGTGATCGCCGAGCTGCCCTCGACGGGGGCGGGACCGTCTTCGGGGCCGAAGCACTGGTCGAGCGGAGGGATCGGCGGCGGCGTCGCCGTCGTACGGACGTCGTCGGGCAGGGCGGTGAGGTCGCCGTAGGAGGCGAGGACGCGGATCCGCTCGACCTCGTGGCCCTCGTCGTCGTACTGGAAGAGGGAGGCCTGGCCGGTGGAGAGGGTGCGGCCGGTGCGGACCGTCTCGGTGCGGACCACCGCCGGGCCGGGCTGGGAGGCGGTCAGGTAGTGCGCGGTGACGGTGAAGGGGTCGGGGTGCGGGAGCGTGTCCGCGAGGGCCCGGCCCAGCACGGCCAGCAGATACCCGCCGTTCACGGCGTTGATGATGGTCCAGCCGGCGGAGAGGTCGATGTCGTAGACACCGGGCTCGCGCCGGGTGACCGCGGTGTCGCGGTCGAACTCGCTGTCGCCGATCACGGCCCGCGACGGGGAGGCTGCGGAAGCTGCTTCTGGCATGGGTGAACGGTACAACAGGTAACTACTAAGCGGTAGCTTTCTCTGCTCGGTCGCCGGAACCGGACGTCAGGGGCCCCGCCGGGCCGCGATGGGCCTGCCGGGTGAGGTTCCGGCAATTTCTAAGTAAGTGTCCGGACACGTCCACAACCTCGGGCCTTCGTTTTCCCTCTATGGGGACATGAGCCTCACCGGGACTCCGTTCCTCTACACGACCGTCGTGCTGGCGGTCGTCGCACTGATACTGCCGCTCGTCCTGTGGTCGCGGGTGCGCGGGCCCAAGTCCCTGCGCGCCGCGGCCCGCCTGGCGATGCTGCTGTTCGCCCAGGGCACCGCCGTCACGCTGATCTTCGTCCTGGTCAACAACCAGAACAACCTGTACGACAACTGGGCCGACCTGCTCGGCACCGGCAACCACGTCCAGCAGGCCCAGGACCTGGGCAGCGACGGGACCGGCGGCATAGCGGTGAAACGGTTGCCCAAGGTCAGGCAGGCCTTCACGGCGGCCGAGGGGCCCGGCATGCGCGCGGCCGGCGGAGTGAGGGTCACCCAGCTCAGGGGCCGGGTGTCCGGGGTGAACGCCGAGGTCTACGTGTGGCTGCCGCCGCAGTACGACGAGCCGGCCTACCGCACCAAGAAGTTCCCGGTGGTGGAGCTGCTGCCCGGCTACCCCGGTTCGGCGAAGGCCTGGTTCGGCTCCATGAAGGCCCACGAGCAGCTGCTGCCGCTGATGCGGAGCGGCCAGGTGGCGCCGTTCATCCTGGTCGCCCCGCGCACCAACCTGCTGGCCGGCGTCGACACCGGCTGCGCCAACATCCCCGGTCAGGTCAACGCGGACAGCTGGCTCAGCATCGACGTGCCGAAGATGGTCATGGACAACTTCCGGGCCGAACCGGCGCCGCAGGGCTGGGCCGTGGCCGGGTACTCGGCGGGCGCGCACTGCGCGGTCAAGCTGGCCGTGGCCCACCCGGACCGCTACCGGGCCGCCGTGAGCCTGTCCGGCTACAACGACCCGATCGGCGAGCGCAACTCCCTCGCCGCGCAGAACCCCACCCTGCGCGCCGAGAACAACCCCTACCTGCTGCTGAGGAAGGCCCCGGTACCACCCAGGATCGCGCTGTACATCTCCGGCGAGTCCGGGGACGGCTACCAGGCGGGCGTGGCCCTCGAGGCCATCGCCAAGGCGCCCACGACCGTGCACGTGGTGTTCCTGCCGCACAGCGCGGGCGGCCACAACATGGCGCTGTGGCGGCCCCAGGTCGACACGGTGTTCCGCTGGCTGACCCTCCAGATGGGCCAGAACCGCGCCCGGGGCCAGGACCGGTCTCTTACCGGAACCACGGGTTCTCTTACCGGGTCCGCCGCCGGACCCACCGGGAGGACAGGGACCACGGGGGCGGCAGGGACCACGGGGACTACTCCTCGGTCACCGTCGACCGGCGGTTCCACGCGCGCGGAGCTCGCCAGTGGAACCGCATCGCGAGCAGGCGCAGCGCAAAAGCGGTGACGACGGCCAGCCCGCTGGTGAACGGGGTCAGCACGTCGTAGCGGATGCACAGCACCACCATCGTGGCGCCGACGATCGCTGGGACCGCGTACAGATCGCGGTCCCAGCGCAGCAGCGAGGGCACCTCGTTGGCGAGCACGTCCCGCAGCACACCGCCGCCGACGGCGGTGGCGAGGCCCAGGGTCGCCGACGCGGTCAGGCCGAGGCCGTAGCTGTACGCCTTCGTCGTACCGCTGACGCAGAACAGGCCGAGGCCGGCCGCGTCGAAGACCAGCACCGCCGTCTGGATGCGCTCCACGTGCGGGTGCAGGAAGAAGACGACCAGGGCCGCGAGCAGCGGGGTCAGGAAGTACCCGAGGTCGGTGAAGGCGGCCGGCGGCACGGCTCCGATGATCAGATCGCGGAACAGCCCTCCGCCCAGCGCGGTCACCTCGGCGAGGACGGCGATGCCGAAGACGTCGAAGTTCTTCCGGACGGCCAGCAGCGCGCCGGAGATCGCGAACACGAAGATGCCGATGACATCGAGCGTGTGCTGGACGGAGTGACTGAAGAGGGGCTGGAGCTGCACCCCTACATTCTCACCCGGCGGCGGGTGTGAACCTTACAAAGCCAGGCTCACAGGGCCGGTTTCCCTGTGGTGAACAGCCACGTATGGAAGAGGTCGTCCAGTTGCTGCCCGCTGACGCGCTCGGCGAGGCGGACGAAGCCGGCGGTGTCCGCGTTGCCGTACCGGTGGAGATTCGTCCAGGCGGGCAGCAGCGTGAAGAAGGCCTTGTCGCCGATGCGCTCGCGGAGCATCTGGAGCGTCATCGCGCCGCGCTGGTAGACGGCGGAGGCGAACATCGTGTCGCGCTGCGGGTCGGCGACCTTGGTCTGCCAGAAGGACGAATCGGCCGGCAGGGCGTTGTACGCCGCGAGGAAGGAGTCGTGGGCGGAGCGGGTGCCCCGGTGCTCGGCCCACAGCCACTGGGCGTAGGTGGCGAAGCCCTCGTTGAGCCAGATGTCCTTCCACTGCGCCACGCTCACCGAGTCGCCGAACCACTGGTGGGCCAGCTCGTGCACGATGGTCGTCTCGTTGCGCACGGCCGAGTAGGCGGGCTTGCTCTGCACCTCCAGCGAGAACCCCGCCTCCGGCATGTCGTCCACGATCGCGCCGGTCTCCTCGAACGGGTACGGCCCGAAGACCTTCGACCAGTAGTCGGTGGCCGCGGCGGTGACGGCGTACACGTCGACGCCGTTGCTGTTCTTCAGCACCGGGTCGATGGCGACGTAGACGGGGATGCCGCCAGGAGTGCGGCCGGTGCGCACGTCGAACTTCCCGATGGTGGCGGTGGCGAGGTAGGTCGCCATCGGCCGCGACTCGCGCCAGTGGGTGTACGTCGAGCCGCCCTTGCCGTACGTCGACAGCAGCCGGCCGTTGGAGACGGCGGTCAGGCCCTTCGGCGCCCTGATCCGGATGTCGTAGGTGGCCTTGTCGGAGGGGTGGTCGCTGGACGGGAACCAGGTGGAGGCGGCGTTGGGCTCGCATGCGACGAAGACGCCGTCGGGGGTCTTCATCCAGCCGTACTTGGAGCCGAACACGATGGGTCCGCTGAGGGGCTGGGGTACGCCGCCGTAGGTGACGGTGACCCTGAACTCGCGCCCCTTGCGCAGGCTTTGGCGCGGGGTGACGGTGACCTCGTCGCCGTCGCGGGTGAACTGTGCGCGTCTGCCGTTCACGTCGACCCGGGTGATCCGCAGCTGCTGGAGGTCGAGGTCGAAGGAGGAGAGGTTCCGGGTGGCGTGCGCGGTGAGGGTCGTACGGCCGTCGAGGCGGCCGGTGTCCGGGGCGTAGGCGACGTCGAGGTCGTAGTGCAAGGCGTCGAAGCCGCCGTTGCCGAGGTAGGGGAAGTAGGGGTCGCCGATGCCGGGGGCGCCCGGAGTGGGGGCGGGTGAGGCTCCGATGACGAGGAGGGAGGCCGCCGCGGTCGCGAGGGCCCCCAGACGTGCCGAACGGGAGAGTGCCATGCGTCGTCCCTTTCGAGCGTGTGCCGATCAGTGGTCGGACACGGACGACTGTGCACTCTCCCGCTCAGCCATGTACATGACTTTGCCGAGCTGTCATGTGCTACTTGTCGGTTGACTCCTGGGAGTCGGCGTCGGATTCGGACTCGGGCTGGGAGTCGGAAGCCTCGGCGGCCGCCTCCTCGGAGGGGGTCTCCTCAGCGGCCGGCTCCTCGGCGCGCTCCTCGGCCAGTTCCGCCGCCACCGCCGCCGACGTCTCCGCCGACTCCGCGAGGACCTCCTCGGAGACCAGCTCGGCCGCCTCCCTGGCAGCGGAGAGCAGAACCGTGTCCTGCGGGGCCTGGTCCTCGAAGTTCTCCGGGTGGTGGCACGCGACCCGCTGGCCGGGCCGCAGCTCCTTGAGCGCCGGCTCGGTGGTCCGGCAGATCTCCGTCGCCTTCCAGCACCGGGTGTGGAAGCGGCAGCCGCTCGGCGGGGCGATCGGCGAGGGCACGTCGCCCTTGAGCAGGATGCGCTCGCTCTTGGTGTTCTTCCGCTTCGGGTCCGGGATCGGCACCGCCGACATCAGCGCCTTGGTGTACGGGTGCATCGGCGCCTTGTACAGCGAGTCCCGGTCGGCGAGTTCCACGACCTTGCCGAGGTACATCACCGCGATCCGGTCCGAGACGTGCCGGACGACCGAGAGGTCGTGCGCGATGATCACGTAGGTCAGGCCCAGCTCCTCCTGGAGGTCGTCCAGCAGGTTCACGACCTGCGCCTGGATCGACACGTCCAGCGCGGAGACCGGCTCGTCCGCGACGACCAGCTTCGGCTTCAGGGCCAGCGCGCGGGCGATGCCGATGCGCTGGCGCTGACCGCCGGAGAACTCGTGCGGATAGCGGTTGTAGTGCTCGGGGTTGAGACCGACCACCGACAGCAGCCGCTGCACTTCCTTCTTGATGCCGCCCTCGGGCTCGACGCCCTGGAGCTTGAAGGGCGCGCCGACGATCGTGCCGATGGTGTGGCGCGGGTTCAGCGACGAGTACGGGTCCTGGAAGATCATCTGCACGTCGCGGCGCATGGGGCGCATGCCGCCGACGCCGAGGTGCGTGATGTCCTTGCCCTGGAACTCCACGGTGCCGGCGGTCGGTTCGAGCAGCCGGGTGATCAGCCGGCCCATGGTCGACTTGCCGCAGCCGGACTCGCCCACGACGCCCAGGGTCTCGCCCTTGCGCACCTCGAAGTCGATGCCGTCGACGGCGCGCACCGCCCCGACCTGCCGCTGCAGCAGGCCCTTGCGGATCGGGAAGTGCTTCTGGAGCCCGGTCACCTTCAGCAGGATCTCGCCGTCGGAGACGGCCTCTTCCTCGGTCACGTCGGCACCGTCACTCTGCGCGGGGATGCTCACTTTTTCGTCGCTCACAGCTTCGGCGCAATCTCTTCGGTCCAGATACGCTCCCGCTGCTCCTGCGTCATGTGGCAGGCCGCCCAGTGCCCGTTGCCGACCTCGGTCAGCTCGGGGCGGACCGTGCGGGTGACGTTGTCCTTCGGGATGTCCGCGTACGGGCAGCGCGGGTTGAAGGCGCAGCCGGACGGGACGTTGATGAGGGAGGGCGGGGAGCCCTTGATCGGGATGAGCCGCTCGGTCTCCTCCCGGTCCAGCCGCGGCATCGAGCCCAGCAGCCCCCAGGTGTAGGGGTGGCGGGGCGCCTCGAACACCTCGTCGGCCGGACCGCGTTCCACGCACCGGCCGCCGTACATGACCAGCAGGTCGTCGGCCATCTCGGCCACCACGCCGAGGTCGTGCGTGATCATGATGACGGCGGAGCCGAACTCCTTCTGCAGGTCCCGGATCAGGTCCAGGATCTGCGCCTGCACGGTGACGTCCAGGGCGGTGGTCGGCTCGTCGGCGATGAGCAGCTCGGGGTTGTTCACCAGCGCCATCGCGATCATCGCGCGCTGGCGCATACCGCCGGAGAACTCGTGCGGGTAGCTGTCGACGCGCTTGGCCGGCTCCGGGATGCCCACGCGGTCCAGCATCTCGATCGCCCGCTGCCTGGCGACCTTCTTGCTGACCTTGTGGTGGACCCGGTAGGCCTCGATGATCTGCGCCCCGACCGTGTAGTAGGGGTGCATCGCGGACAGCGGGTCCTGGAAGATCATCGCCATCTTGCGGCCGCGCATCCGCCGGACCTCGTCCGGGTCGGCGGCGATCAGTTCCTGGCCGTCCAGCCACACCTCGCCGGAGACGCGGGCGTTGGCGGCGCGGTGCAGGCCCATCACACCGAGCGAGGTGACGGACTTGCCCGAACCGGACTCGCCGACGATGCCCAGGGTCTTGCCCCGTTTGACGTCGAAGCTGACGCCGTCCACCGACTTGACCAGGCCGTCGTCGGTGTTGAAGTGGATGCGCAGATCGCGAACGGAGAGGAACGCGTCGTCGGCGTCGGAGGGGGCGGTGGTGGCCGGTTCGCCGACCGCCGCCTTGTCGAGCTTGCTCACGAGTACCTCACGCGGGGGTCGATGGCTGCGTACACCAGGTCGACGAGGAGATTGCAGAGGACGATGAAGAACGCGGCGACCAGGGTCACGCCCATCACGATGGGCAGGTCGTTGTCCTTGATCGCCTGGATGGAGTACGCCCCGACACCCTGCAGGGAGAAGACGGTCTCGGTGAGGACCGCGGTGCCGATGAGGGTGCCGAAGTCCATGCCGAAGATGGTCACGATCGGGGTGAGCGTGGAGCGCAGCCCGTGCTTGGTGACGACCACCGACTCCTTCAGGCCCTTGGCGCGTGCCGTGCGGATGTAGTCCTCGCTCATCGTCTCGAGCATGCCCGCCCGGGTGAGCCGGGCGTAGGTGGCGGAGAAGAGGAACGCGAGGCTGATCCAGGGCAGCAGCAGGTGCCAGGCCCAGTCGGCCGGGTTCTGGGTGAAGGGCACGTAGTCGGTGCTGTCCCAGACGGGCCACTGGTAGACGAAGAGCGCGTTGATCACCTGGCCGGTGAAGAAGATCGGCAGCGAGACGCCGGCGAGCGCGATGAACATCGAGATGCGGTCCACCGGCTTGCCCTTGCGCAGCGCCGAGATGACACCGGTCGTCACACCGAAGATCAGCCAGATCACGGCCGCGCCGACGGCGAGCGAGAAGGAGACCGGGATGCGCTGCTGGAGCTGGGGCCACACTTCGATGTGACTCTTGAACGAGTACCCGAAGCAGGGGGCGCTGCAGTGCGTGGCGTCGGGGCCGAACTTGTAGTCGGCGCCCACGAACAGGCCCTTGATGTAGTCCCAGTACTGGAGGTAGATGGGCTGGTCGAGACCCAGGTTGTGCTTGATCGCGGCGATGGACGCGGGGTTGGCGTCCTTGCCGACGTACTGGGTGGCCAGCTGGTCGGCTGTCTGGCCGCCCAGGCGAGGGACCAGGAAGAAGATGGCGAAGGTGACTGCGCTGACCACCAGCAGCAGTACCAATGCGCCGAAGACGCGTCGGATGATGTACGCAGCCACAGCTGTGCGGCTCCGGGTGGCCGGGGCGGGATCTGTCCGCCCCGGCCACCCGGTGCCTTCACCTGCCTTTCAGGGTATTCGGCCTGCTGTTACTTCGAGGAGCTCATCAGCAGGTAGTCGTACATGCCGAGGTACGCCTGCGTGACCGTGACGTTGGTCGCGGACGTGGGCCTGATCAGCAGGTTCTTGCGGTAGACGAGCGGGACGATCGAGGCGTTGTCCTGCACCATCTTGTCGATGTCGCCCCACGCCTTGGTGCGCGCGGCGGCATCGGTGTTGGAGATGGCGGCCTTGAGCGCCGCGTTGATCTTCGGGTCGTTCAGCTCGCTGAGGTTGTTGCCGCCCGAGGGCTTGATCGCGCTGCCGTCGATGATCTGGTCCAGGAAGCCGTAGCCCGTGGGCCAGTCGGCGCCCCACGCGGTCATCATCATGCCGAGCTTGTGCTGGTGGACGTAGCTCGGGACACCGGCGAAGTTGGAGAAGTACTTGCCGGCGGGGAACTGCTTGATGTCGACCTTGATGCCGACGGACTTCAGCGAGTTCTGGATGGCCGTGGCGGCCGCGACCTCGGCGGGACGGTCCGAACGGGCCGTCAGCGTGGTGGAGAAGCCGTTCGGCTTGCCGCACTGCTTCAGCTCGGCCTTCGCCTTGGCGACGTCACCCTTGTGACCGGCGGTCGGGTACTGGTCGAACTTGGTGTAGCCGTTGACCGACGGCGGCAGCAGCGTGGTGGCCACGTCGCCCTTCGGCGCACCGCCCATGGCGTCGAGCGCGGACTGCTTGTCGACCGCCCACTGCACGGCCTTGCGGCAGTGCACGTTGTCGAACGGCGCGACGTGCTGGTTCAGCGCCATGTACGAGGTGGCGCCCGCGTAGGAGTTGTCCGTCTGCTTGGCGTACTTGCCGCTCAGGATCTTCGGCTGGGTCTGCGGCTGCACACCCGCGCCGGCGATGTCGGCCGTGATCTTGTCGGCGAGCAGGTCGTTGTCGATCGAGACCGGGTTGACCTTGAACTTGACGACGATCTTGTCCGGCAGCGCCTTGCGGATCGGGTCCGTCTTCGGGTCCCAGTTCGGGTTGCGGACGAGGGTGGCGCTGGCGCCCTCCTCGTACGACGAGAACTTGTAGGGACCGGAGGACACGATGTGCTGGACGTACTTGGCGCCGTCGTCCTTCGCCTGCGGCACGGGGGCCGTCTGGGAGAAGGTCGCCAGGTAGTCGAAGTCGGCGAACGGCTGGTTCAGGTGGAAGACGATCGTGCGGTCGTCCGGGGTGCCGATGGAGTCCAGGCCCTTCTTGTCCTTGTACGGGCCCTTGTACTTGTCACCGCCCTGCAGGTACGACTTGAAGTACGTCGGGCCGTTGGACAGGGCCTCGGGCGCGAAGTTGGAGCGCTCGATCGCGTACTTGACGTCCTTGGACGTGATCGGGGTGCCGTCGTCGAACTTCAGGCCCGGACGCAGGTGGTACGTCCAGGTCTTGGCGTCCTTGCTGGGCGTGCCCAGGGACTCCGCGAGGTCCGGGACGACCGTGAGGCCGTCCTTGCCGGCGGCCGGCTTGAACGTGACGAGCGTCCGCGCGTACAGGCGCGAGAAGTTCTGCACGAAGCCGTAGTAGGTGTTGCCCGGGTCCAGGGAGTCCGGCACGTCGGAGTCCTCCAGCGTGACCGTTCCCCCCTTCTTGCTCGAGGCGTTCACGATGGAGCTCAGCGCCGCGTCCTTGCTGCCGCTGCCGCCACTGCTGCTCTTGCCGCCCCCGCCGCCACAGGCGGCCGCGCCCAGGGAGAGCGCCGTGACCGACGCCACGGCGGCGATAACCCTTCTGGTCTTCACGTTGAGGAAAGCCCCCTCTATCGATGGATCACTTGCTGCGAGGGTCGAGCGCGTCACGCAGCCCGTCACCCAGCAGGTTGAAGGCCAGGACGGTGATGAAGATCGCCAGTCCGGGCACGAACATGTACTGCGGATCTGCGGTGTACAGATCCACGGCGTTGCTGAGCATGCCGCCCCAGGAGGCCTGCGGCGGAGCGATACCGACTCCGAGGAAGCTCAACGCGGCCTCGAAGAGGATGTTGGTCGGGATGATCAGCGTCGAGTAGACGAGGATCGGCGCGACGAGGTTGGGGAGCAGCTCGCGGAACAGGATGTACGGGCCGCGGGCCCCCAGGCTGGTGGCGGCCTCGACGAACTCCCGCCTGCGCAGGGTCATCGTCTGGGCGCGCACGATGCGGCCGATGTACGGCCAGCTGAAGAAGCCGATCACGAAGATCAGCACACAGATCCGCAGCGGCAGGCCGTTCAGCCCGAAGAAGCCGTCCTGCACCGAGGCGGAGATGGCGATGGCGAACAGCAGCAGCGGGAACGCCAGGAAGGTGTCCATGAGCTTGCTGATGATGCTGTCGACCCAGCCGCCGTAGTAGCCGGCGATGACGCCGAGCACCGTTCCGATGACCACCGAGAGGAGGGTGGCGCCGCCCGCGACCAGGAGGGAGACCCAGGAGCCGTCGATGATGCGGGCCAGCATGTCGCGGCCGTACTGCGGGTCCACGCCCAGCGGGTGGGAGAGGCTCATGCCGCCCCAGCCGCCCTTGGGAGCGAGCAGCGCCGGGTCGATCAGGTCCTGGTGGAACTTGTCCGGGTCGAGCCCGAAGATCCACTCGATCGGCTTGGCGAGCACCGCCATCAGGACGAGCAGGATGACGACGACGCCGCCCGCCACGGCCACCTTGTCCCGCTTGAACCGGGTCCAGGCGATCTGGCTGAGTGAACGCCCTTCGATCTGGCTCTTCTTGGCCCCGGCGAGCACGGACTCGGGAGGCGCTGCAGCCTCTTCCCCGGTGGTCTCGATCGGTGCGGTCACAGTTGACCTGACCCCTCTCGCCGGTGGTGACCGGCCTTTGTCCGCCGCTGTGGGCGGCTTGGTTCTCTTACCTGCGCCGGCCGCACGATGGGTGACGGCCCCGGAGAGCCAGCTGGTCCCGTGACTGGTTCGAGCACAGGATCGATGGCCTCGCGTCTTGAGAGGCGAGTCTTCAACGCGCTCTCGATCACGCGCCAGGTCTGATGGAGAAAGTATGCGTAAACGTGATGCCGCCTAGGGGAATCCGTTATCCGAACAGGGAAGATCGGCTGCCGGACGCGGGCATCGCGGGGCACCTCGCCCGGATCGGGCGGACATACAGGGTAGTTGAGGGCGCCCGACGTCGTTGTGGCCGGCGTCACAGCGGCCGGGTGCTCAGTAGGACCGGGGTCCCGTGTAGCCGTACCCGGGGCCGGCCGCGGGCGCCGGCGCCGCGTGCGCCTCGCGGTCGTAGAACGGGCGGGCGCCCGCCCGCATCCACATCACGACCGGGTCGTAGTCGTCGGTCATCACGACCGTCGACACCGGCAGGCCCTCCGGGACCGCCCCGATGGACTGCTGCATCATCGCGCGCACCGAGTCCACCGCGGCCGGGGAGGTGTCGTACACGTCCAGGCCGATGGCGAGGTACGGCGCGCCGAGCGCCGGCTGCACCCAGGCGCGGCGCAGGGAGCGCAGGGCCGGGGTGCGGTGGGCGTTCTGCGCGAGCAGGGCGTAGAACTGCGGGATCTCGATGCCGGGCTCGCTCAGCCGGAGGGGTCCCGCGGGCTGGCGGTCCAGCCCGGTGGCGATCCGGCGCAGGTCCAGCCAGGGGATGCCGACGCCGCCGCCCGGGGCGTGCGGGTTCAGCCAGAGGCCGTAGTGGTCGGGGTAGAGGGTGCGGGCCACGTCGAGCCCGTCGACGACCTCGTACGACCGGTTCCAGCCGCTGGCCGACAGTTCCTGGGCGGAGGTGACGCACGGGGCGTAGTGGAAGCCGTCGACCTCCATGTTTCCGTACTGGGCGTCCGGGGAGCCGGCGTGGCCGTGCCACAGCAGCATCCAGACCTGGCCGGCGGAGGGGGTGGCGAGGGCGCGGAGCAGGGCCTCGTAGGCGTCGTAGCGGCCGGGGGTGACCTGGCGCAGCGCGTGTTCCACGCTGACGCTGCCGCTGTGGCTCGCGCTCACCTGTCGTGCCCTTCTCTTTTCTGTGCCCCGCGTTTGGGGACAGCTTAAGCGCCCAGGGGGGTGCCGCCTCGGGTGCGTGCGCGGGTGCGGGTTGTGGGTGGCCGGTCGCGCCGTTCCCCGCGCCCCTTCCGGGCGCCTCAGTGGCCGTACTGGTAGAAGGGGCGCACCTTTGACTTCATCCACTCCGCCACCGGGTCGTCCGTGACGTCCAGGAGGACCAGGTTGACCGGCCACTTGACCGGGACTTTGCCGAGGGCTCTGCCGAGGGCCTGGAGGGGGAGGGTGCGCAGGTCGCCCTCCCACTGGGAGAGTTCGACGCCCACGAACATGACCGGCTCGTCGGTCTCGATCGCGGCCAGGCAGCGGCGGGCGGTGCGGACCACGCCGGTCCCGGCGAACTCGGCGGACGCGGCGGAGAGGAAGTCGACCGGGTCGTCCTGCCAGTCGGGCTCGAAGAGCCGGACCCGGCCGCCGGTGTTCTGGCCGTCCAGCGGGGTGCGGCCGGCCCGGCACAGCTCGGCCACCGCCGCGGGCGGCAGCGGGATGCCGACCAGCGCGTCGGGGTTCACGGCGATGCCGATCTGCGGGGGCAGACCGCGGGCGAACTCCACGGCGGGCGCGATGGTGTACGCCATGTGGGAGCCGGCCGCCTGGCGCAGCTGCTCCTCCGAGCTGAACACCGGGACGTAGGCCTGGCCGTCGATGTCCAGCGAGGGCAGGTCCAGCGGGCCGCTGTCCGGGCCGCCGCCGTTGGGCAGCGGGATCCACAGCAGGCTGCGGCCCAGTACCTCGATGATCCGGCCGGCCGCGGCGGGCACGCCGAGGGAGGCCGAGAGCACCTCCTCCAGTTCGTTGCCGGGCCAGCCGCCGTGCGGCTGGGGGTGCGCCTGTGCCGGGAAGTCCGCGGGAATGTCCGCCGGGAAGTCCATCTGCCTACCGCCTGCTGGGAACCACTGCTGTGCCATGAAGGCTAGCGGGTGGCTGTGACAGTCCCTCACCTTCCAACACCCTTTCGCCGGCCTCATGCGGTGAACGCGATCCGGTGCAGGGCGTCCGCGGTGGCCCGGTCCAGCAGGGTCGCCGAACCGCAGCCCGCGGGCAGCTCGCCCGCCTCGACCGCGGCGATCAGCCGGGCGGTCGTACGGCGGTGGCGGCGGAAGGCGTAGGCGGAGACGCCCCGGCCGCGCTCGCGCTGGCCCTCGCGGGCGGTCTCGGGGGTGACGTCGAGCAGCAGCAGGTGGAGGGCGGCGCCACGGCGGCGGGCCTCGCGGGCGAGCCAGCCGCGCACCCAGGGCTGGGTGCCGCAGTCGTGCACGACGATGCCCTCGCCGGTGCGCAGGGCGCGGCGCAGGCCCGTGTAGTGGGCGAGGCGGACCAGGGGGCGGTACAGGGCGTAGGGGACGAGGCGGGGGGTGCGGGCGTCCCAGCGGTCGCGGGTGTCCTGGGAGTCGACGCGGGGGCCGGTGACCGCGCGCCGCATCAGAGTCGACTTGCCGCTGCCGGGCAGGCCGGTGATCACGACCAGGTCGCGGGCGCCGAAGAGCAGGGTGCGCGGGCCGCGGCCGGCGCGGTCGCGCAGGTCGCGGACGACGGGGGCCGGGGCGTGGCGCTGCTTCGGCACAGTGATGCCGGTGGTGACGGTGGCGTACACCAAGGTCCTGTTCACCGTGATCGTCCTCCCCTGTCGGTCCGGTAATCTTCCTGCCCGCAGTGCGTAAAGAGAAGGTAATGGGCGATGTCGTCGGCGAGGTCCGGGGCCTGCCACAGGTCGGTTACAAAAGCCCGCTCGCCGTGCGATGATGTGGCCGCCAACTGCATACCGGCCGCTTGAATCCGCGCGGGAGAGTCCCTGGCAGCACTGACGCCGGGGCGCCGAAGGAGCAAGTCCCTCCCTTGAATCTCTCAGGCCCCGTTACCGCGCGGGCGAGGCACATCTGAAAAGCGGGCCGCTCTACGCCAGTGGCTCCACCCAAGGTGCAAGCCGTGATCGTCCCTGTGGCGGTCCCGGCGAACCTCTCAGGTTCCGATGACAGATGGGGAGGAACGTTCCTCGCCCGTTCTGCCTTGCCCTGGGAGACGACCGACCGATGAGCAGTACTGAACTCCGTCACACCGCGCTCGATGCCGTGCATCGCGCGCTCGGTGCGACGATGACCGACTTCGCCGGCTGGGACATGCCGCTGCGCTACGGCTCCGAGCGCGACGAGCACATCGCCGTGCGGACGAAGGCGGGTCTGTTCGACCTCTCCCACATGGGCGAGATCACCGTCACCGGCGACGGGGCGGCCGCCTTCCTGAACCACGCCCTGGTCGGCAACATCGCCTCCGTCGGCGTGGGCCGCGCCCGCTACACCATGATCTGCCGGGCCGACGGCGGCATCCTGGACGACCTGATCGTCTACCGGCTCGCCGAGACCGAGTACATGGTCGTCGCCAACGCCTCCAATGCCCAGGTGGTGCTGGACGCCCTCACCGAGCGCGCCGCCGGCTTCGACGCCCAGGTCCGCGACGACCGCGACGCCTACGCCCTGATCGCCGTCCAGGGCCCTGAGTCCCCCGGCATCCTGAAGTCCCTCACCGACGCCGACCTCGACGGGCTGAAGTACTACGCCGGCCTGCCCGGCACCGTCGCCGGCGTCCCTGCGCTGATCGCCCGCACCGGGTACACCGGCGAGGACGGCTTCGAGCTGTTCGTGAAGCCCGAGCACGCCGTCGAGCTGTGGCAGGCGCTGACCAAGGCCGGCGAGGGCGTCGGTCTCGTCCCCTGCGGCCTGTCCTGCCGGGACACCCTGCGCCTGGAGGCGGGCATGCCGCTGTACGGGCACGAGCTGACCACCGAACTGACCCCCTTCGACGCCGGGCTCGGCCGGGTGGTGAAGTTCGACAAGGAGGGCGACTTCGTCGGGCGCGAGGCGCTGCGGCAGGCCGCCGAGCGCGCCGCTTCCCAGCCGCCGCGGGTGCTCGTCGGCCTGATCGCCGAGGGCCGTCGCGTCCCGCGCGCCGGGTACGCCGTCGTCGCGGGCGGCGAGGTGATCGGCGAGGTCACCTCCGGCGCCCCGTCCCCCACCCTGGGCAAGCCGATCGCCATGGCGTACGTCGACGCGGAGCACGCGGCGCCGGGCACCGAGGGCGTCGGCGTGGACATCCGGGGCAGCCACGAGCCGTACGAGGTCGTGGCGCTGCCGTTCTACAAGCGCCAGAAGTAGACACTGGGCGCGGCCACTCTGTGACCCCGCGCACGTCACCGCTGCCCACCAGCGGCTTCACCAGTCCCCCCGTCATCAGCACTCCCGCGTGTACAGGAGAATTCAGGCCATGAGCAACCCCCAGCAGCTGCGCTACAGCAAGGAGCACGAGTGGCTGTCGCCCGCCGAGGACGGCGTGTCGACGGTCGGTATCACCGAGTTCGCGGCGAACGCGCTCGGCGACGTCGTCTACGCCCAGCTCCCCGAGGTCGGCTCCACGGTGTCCGCGGGCGAGACCTGCGGCGAGCTGGAGTCCACCAAGTCGGTCTCCGACCTGTACTCGCCGGTCACCGGTGAGATCGTCGAGATCAACGAGGACGTCGTCAACGACCCGTCGCTGGTGAACTCGGCCCCCTTCGAGGGCGGCTGGCTGTTCAAGGTGCGCGTCACGGAGGAGCCGGCCGACCTGCTCTCCGCCGACGAGTACACCGCCCAGAACGCCGGCTGAGGAGTCGTAGCCGTATGACCGTCCTGAACACGTCCCTGCACGAGCTGGACCCGGAGATCGCCGCCGCGGTCGACGCCGAGCTCGGCCGCCAGCAGTCCACGCTGGAGATGATCGCCTCCGAGAACTTCGCGCCGCTCGCGGTGATGGAGGCGCAGGGCTCGGTGCTGACCAACAAGTACGCCGAGGGCTACCCGGGCCGCCGCTACTACGGCGGCTGCGAGCACGTCGACGTCGCCGAGCAGATCGCCATCGACCGGGTCAAGGAGCTGTTCGGCGCCGAGTACGCCAACGTCCAGCCCCACTCCGGCGCCTCCGCCAACCAGGCGGCCCTGTTCGCGCTGGCCCAGCCCGGTGACACCATCCTCGGCCTGGACCTCGCCCACGGCGGCCACCTGACCCACGGCATGCGCCTGAACTTCTCCGGCAAGCAGTTCGACGTGGTCGCCTACCACGTGGACGCCACCACCGGCCTGGTCGACATGGCCGAGGTCGAGCGGCTCGCCAAGGAGCACCGCCCGAAGGTGATCATCGCCGGCTGGTCGGCGTACCCGCGCGAGCTGGACTTCGCCGCCTTCCGCCGGATCGCCGACGAGGCCGGCGCCCACCTGTGGGTCGACATGGCGCACTTCGCCGGCCTGGTCGCGGCCGGTCTGCACGCGAACCCGGTGCCGTACGCCGACGTGGTGACCTCCACCACGCACAAGACGCTCGGCGGCCCGCGCGGCGGCATCATCCTCGCCCGCAGCAAGGACTTCGCGAAGAAGCTGAACTCCTCCGTCTTCCCCGGCTTCCAGGGCGGCCCGCTGGAGCACGTGATCGCGGCCAAGGCGGTCTCCTTCAAGGTCGCCGCCTCGGAGGAGTTCAAGGAGCGCCAGCGTCGTACCGTGGAGGGTGCCCGCATCCTCGCCGAGCGCCTGACGGCGGCGGACGCCCGTGCGGCCGGGGTGAACGTCCTGTCCGGCGGCACGGACGTGCACCTGATCCTCGTCGACCTGCGCGCCTCGGAGCTGGACGGGCAGCAGGCCGAGGACCGCCTCCACGAGGTCGGGATCACGGTCAACCGCAACGCGGTCCCGAACGACCCGCGGCCCCCGATGGTGACGTCGGGCCTGCGGATCGGCACGCCCGCCCTCGCGACCCGCGGCTTCACCGCCGAGGACTTCGCCGAGGTCGCGGACGTGATCGCGGAGGCGCTGAAGGCGCCTTCCCCCTTCGGGGAGGCCGACGCCGAGGCCCTCAAGGCGCGCGTGAAGGCGCTCGCCGACAAGCACCCGCTGTACCCGGGCCTGGCCAAGTAGGCCCGGCCGAGCAAGTCCCCGGTGGGGCGCCCGAGGCCGGACCGGCGAGGGCGCCCCGCCATCCCCCTGTTCTTGAGGAGTGACCGTGGCCATCTCGGTCTTCGACCTGTTCTCGATCGGCATCGGCCCGTCCAGCTCCCACACGGTCGGCCCGATGCGCGCGGCGCGCATGTTCGCCCGCCGGCTGCGCAACGAAGAGCTGCTGCCCTCGGTGGCCTCGCTGCGCTGCGAGCTGTACGGCTCCCTCGGCGCGACCGGCCACGGTCACGGCACCCCGAAGGCGGTCCTGCTCGGCCTGGAGGGCGCGTCGCCGCGCACGGTGGACGTGGTGACCGCGGACGAGCGGGTGGAGAGGATCAAGCAGTCGGGCCGGATCTCGCTCCTGGCCGAGCACGAGATCGCCTTCGACTTCGGCAAGGACCTCGTGCTGCACCGCCGCAAGGCCCTGCCGTACCACGCCAACGGCATGACCCTGTGGGCGTACGACGCCTCGGGTGCGGAACTGCTGACGAAGACCTACTACTCGGTCGGCGGCGGCTTCGTCGTGGACGAGGACGCGGTCGGCGCGGACCGGATCAAGCTGGACGACACAGTCCTGAAGTACCCCTTCCGCACGGGCGACGAGCTGCTGCGCCTGACGAAGGAGACGGGTCTGTCGATCTCCTCCCTGATGCTGGAGAACGAGCGGGCCTGGCGCACCGAGGACGAGATCCGCGCGGGCCTGCTGGAGATCTGGCGGGTGATGCGCGAGTGCGTCCAGCGCGGCATGTCCCGCGAGGGCATCCTGCCCGGCGGCCTGAAGGTGCGCCGCCGCGCGGCGGTCTCCGCCCGCCAGCTGCGCGCCGAGGGAGACCCGCTGGCGCACGCCATGGAGTGGATCACGCTCTACGCGATGGCGGTGAACGAGGAGAACGCGGCCGGCGGCCGCGTGGTGACCGCCCCGACGAACGGCGCGGCCGGCATCATCCCGGCCGTCCTGCACTACTACATCAACTTCGTGCCGGGCGCCGACGAGGACGGCGTGGTCCGCTTCCTGCTGGCCGCGGGCGCGATCGGCATGCTCTTCAAGGAGAACGCCTCCATCTCCGGCGCCGAGGTCGGCTGCCAGGGCGAGGTCGGCTCCGCCTGCTCCATGGCCGCGGGCGCGCTGGCCGAGGTCCTCGGCGGCTCCCCCGAGCAGGTGGAGAACGCCGCGGAGATCGGCATGGAGCACAACCTCGGCCTGACCTGCGACCCGGTCGGCGGCCTGGTGCAGATCCCCTGCATCGAGCGCAACGGCATGGCCGCGGTGAAGGCGGTCACCGCGGCGAAGATGGCCATGCGCGGTGACGGCTCCCACAAGGTGTCCCTGGACAAGGTCATCAAGACCATGAAGGACACCGGTGCGGACATGTCCGTGAAGTACAAGGAGACGGCGCGCGGCGGGCTGGCGGTCAACATCATCGAGTGCTGACCCGGACCGCGCTCAGGTGGTGGCCAGGAGGAAGTCCTCGCCGGTCGACGGGCGCAGGCCGTCGGGGCGGCCGGTGAAGTAGCGGTCGGCGAGCGCGGTGCCCGGGACGTGGCGGGCCTCCTTGAAGCCCGCCGCGCGGGCCAGGGCGAGCATCTCGTCCGGGGTGTAGAAGCTGAGGAACGGCGTGCCGGAGGCCCGGGCGCCCTCTTGGCTCGCGCGCAGGCCGGGGCGGTCGGGCTCGGCCACCAGGTCCTCCGGGAGCAGGAAGGTCAGAGCGAGGGTCGAGCCGGGTGCCAGCCCGGCGATCCGGCGCAGGGTGGCCGCCGTGGCCTCGCTGGTGAGGTACATGGTGACGCCGGTGCACGCGACGATCGCCGGCCGGCCGGGGTCGAATCCGGCCGCGGCGAGTTGCTCCGGCCATGTCTCGGTGCTCGTCTCGAAGTCGACCGGCACCAGGTGCAGCCGGTCGGGGACGCCGTAGCCGAGTTCGGCCAGGCGCCGGCGCTTCCAGTTCTGGGTGCCGGGCTGGTCGACCTCGTAGACCCGCAGCCGGGAGGCGGTCTCCGGGGCGCGCTGGGCGAAGGTGTCCAGGCCGGCGCCGAGCAGGACGTACTGGTCGACGCCTCGGTCCGCCTGCTCGGCGACCAGGTCCTCGACGAACCGGGCGCGGGCCACCATGGCGGCCCGGAATCCGCGGGTACCGGCCGGGTCCATGTCCGGGCGGTCGCGCCAGCCGTCGCCTGGGGCCACGAGCCGCAGGCCGATCTCGTCCTCCAGTACGTGCGGCGGCGGGTCGACCTGGACGTGCATCGCCCGCCACAGGGCGCACCGCACGGCGGTGTTGTCCGGAACCTCGTGCACCTCGCGCGTCATCGTGTCGTCTCCCGCTGGGTCACTTCGCCGCCGGGGCCTGGAGGCTCCACAGCCGCCCGTCGGGGTCGCGGACTGTCATCATCCGGGTCCCGAAGTGGGTGTCCTCGAAGGGCGTGACCACCTCGACGGCGGGATCGGCGTGGAAGGCGTCCGCGTCCGGCACCTTGAACACGATCTGCGTGCGCGGCTCCTGGTGCTCGGGGACCTCGGCGATGAACACGTACGGGCCTTCACCGTTGCGGAACTGGCCCGAGTTGTGATCCGTCGCGAACTCCAGCTCATAGCCCAGCGACTGGAAGAACTTCGCCGCCTTTCCCCAGTTGTGGGTCTCCAGGAACACGGCCTCGATGCCCTCGGTCGCCATGTCAGGTCTCCTTCCCGGTCGACTGCTGTTGCGGATCACGGGCGTCGTCGAGGTAGGCGCGCAGCGCGTCTGCGACCAGCGCCGACAACGACATGCCCGACTCGATGGCGCGGTACTTGACCTGCTTGATCAGTCCGATCGGCAGGTACACGTTGAACTGCTTGACTTCCTCATCACCCACACCCCGGACGCTAGCATGCTAGCAACCTAGCCACCACCGGAGACGGAGCACACGACATCCGAGAGTGGCTGATGTTCCTCCGGGGGCTACCGTGCAGTAACCGCTCACCCCTACGCTGCCGTCAACTCGGCGACAGCAAAGGGGAGTTGAGCTATGCGCGCGGTGAGACGGCTGGCGGCACTCGTGGGGGCCGCCGCTCTGCTGGTGGCGGGAGCGGGCAACGCCCACGCGGCGGCGCCGAAGTTCTCCGGGACGACGGCGATCGGCACGCACAACGCGTACGACAAGTCCAAGTACACCTATTTCGCACAGGCGTTGGACTCGGGCGCCTCACTGCTCGAGATCGACATCTACGCGGACAGCATCAGCAAGCGCTGGCGGGTGAGCCACAGCAACCCGTGGGGCGACGACAACAACTGCGAGACCGCCAAGACCCCGAGCCAGCTGTACAGCACGAGCCGCGACCAGGACTTCGGCAGCTGCCTGGACAACATCGCGGCCTGGAACCAGCTCCACCCCGACCACCCGCCGATCGTCTTCAAGATCGAGATGAAGGTCGGCTTCAACAACGACGTCGGGCTCGGCCCGGACGAGTTCGACACGCTGATCAGCCAGAAGCTCGGCGGCAGCGTCTACAAGCCGGCCGACCTGCTGGGCGGCACCTACAGCACGCTGGACGCGGCCGCCAAGGCCGACGCCTGGCCCTCCCGCGACGCCCTCAAGGGCAAGTTCCTCTTCGAGGTCATCCCCGGCACCGTGGAGATGGACAACCCCTTCGACCACTACTGGACCGACCAGGAGTACGGCGACCACCTGCGCGACCTGTACGCGGCCGGGAACATCGCACAGGCCCAGGCCTTCCCGGCGGTGCTGGGCGCGGCGAACGGCGACCCCAGGGCGACCCGCTGGACCTCCGACACCTCGATCCGCCCCTGGTTCGTGTTCTTCGACGGCGACGCGGCGACGTACGTCAACAACGGGTACGACACCTCGTTCTACTCCGCGAACCACTACATCTCGATCATGACCGACGCCGCCGGCGTCTCCCCCGCCATCTCCTCCACCAACCCCACGGACGCCGAAGTCGCCGCCCGGCTGGCCCTGTTGGCCAAGGACCACGCGAGCATCATCACCTCCGACTGGTCGGCGAAGTCACCGTCGGTGCTCGGTGAGGTGACCACCCGAAGCTGAGGTTCCGAATAGGGGCGCCAGGGGCAGAACCCCTACATGTTGCACGGCATCGACGTAAGCGCCTTCCAGTCCTCCGCGTACGACACGGACGGCCTCTCCTTCGTCTTCATCAAGGCGACGGAGGGCCGTTCGTACGTCAATCCGCGGCTCAGCGCCCAGACCAAAAGAGGCCGCGACGCCGGACTGGTCGTCGGCTTCTACCACTTCCTGTGGCCGGGCAACATCACCGCCCAGGCCGAGTACTTCGTCCAGCACACCCCCGAGCGCGCCGGCGACATCCTCGCGGTCGACTGGGAGACCACCGGCGACGGCACCCACGCGAGCAACGCGGAGAAGGACCACTTCATCCACACACTGAAGGGCCTTCGGCCGCACAACCGGGTCATTCTCTACACGAACAGGAACTACTGGTTGACGGTCGACACGACCTCCTACGCCGGCGACGGCCTCTGGATCGCCGACTACGTCACCGCCGGCCACCCCCGCATCAAGGCCAAGTGGCGCTTCCACCAGTACACCAGCACCCCCCACGACAAGGACGTGGCCAACTTCTCCAGCAAGGCCGCTCTGAAGGAGTGGGCCACGCCGTAGTGCCGGTGTCAGCCCCGGAAGTCCGCCGGGCGGGCCGGGGAGGCTGCGGTGAGGGCCTTCTTGACGGCTTCTGTGTTTCCGCGGAGGCCGTAGACCGGGGTGCCGGGCTGCTGGCGCCAGGAGTCGTCGATGCCGCCCGCGTCGACCGTGTCGAAGCCGAGTTCGTCGATCAGGGTGCGGACCTTGGCCTTGGCCGCCTCGTCGTCGCCGGCGACCGGGAGGGCGATGCGCTCGGGGTCTCCCGCGGGGCGGGGGCGGTCCAGGATGTCCTGGGCGTAGGTGCCGTTGAAGGCCTTGATCACGGGGTGGCCGAGGTGCTGCTCGGTCCAGCGGCTCTCGGTGAGGCCCTCGTCCTCGATGGCCGCGATCCGGCCGTCGCGCTGCTGCGGGTAGTAGTTGCCGGTGTCGATCACCGCGGCCCCCTCGGCGGCGCCGTCCAGCAGGCCGGAGGGGAGGTCGGGGACCGCCTTGAGGGGGACGGTGACGACCACGACGTCGGCGCCCTTGGCCGCCTCCTCCGCCCGGACCGGGGTCGCTCCGGTCTCTTCGGCGAGTTCCCTGAGTGTCTCGGGGCCGCGGGAGTTGGCCACGGCGACGTCGTGGCCGAGGGCGGTGAGCCGCCGGGTGAGGTTGCCGCCGATGTTCCCCGCGCCGATGATGCCGATCTTCATGACACGCCTTCCGGGTCATTGCATGCATGTGCATGCGTCTGTCCGGCGACAACCTCGTCGGTACGGCTGCTATTCCGCCGCCACGCCGATCGGGTGAGCGCCCTCACGGCCGTACGACGATCTTGCCGGTGTGGCGGTTGGACTCCATCAGGCGGTGCGCGTCCCGGATGCGGTCCAGGCCGTCGTACACCTCGGCGATCACCGGGCGCAGGGTGCCGTCGGTGAGGCCGGCGGCCAGGTAGCGGGCGGCGCGGTGGCGGCCCTCGGCGGTGCCGGTCACCACGAAGTTGCTGTAGCCGTGCACGGTGACGGGCCAGTTCAGCGGCAGTTCGATGGGCCGCTCGGACAGCCAGCCGTAGCTGACCATGTGGGCGTCGGCGGCGGCCGCCCGGCCCAGCTCGCGGAAGACGGGGCCGCCGATGGCGTCCAGCACGATGTCGGCGCCCCGGCCGTCGGTCAGCCGTACGGTCTCCTTGATCACGTCTTCGTGGTCGCCCACGACGACCAGGTCCGCGCCCGCGTCGAGCAGCGCCTGCCGTTTCGCCTCGCTGCGGGTGGCCGCGATGGGGATCGCGCCGGAGCGCCGGGCGATCTGGATCGCGGCGGTGCCGGCCCCGCCGGCCGCCGCCGTGATCAGGACGTGCTGCCCGGCCGCCATCCGCGCCCGCTCGACCAGGGCGCCGTAGGCCGTGGTGTAGGTGAGCCAGACGGCGGCGGCGGTGACCGCGTCGACCCCGGACGGGCGCGGCAGGACCGAGGTCTCGGGCAGCAGCACCAGGTCGCCGTAGACCCCGCGGGAGCTGAGGTTGAAGTTCGCCGCGCTGAACACGGGGTCGCCGGGCGCGAACGCCGTCACGTCCGCGCCCACCGCCACCACCTCGCCGGCGGCCTCGTAGCCGTTGCGCGAGCCCGGCAGGGCCGGCGGGTACCAGTAGGTGCCCGTGCGGAGCATCGCCTCGGCCCGGTTGAGCCCGATCGCCTCGACCCTGACCAGCACCTCGCCCGGCCCGGGGTCCGGCAGTTCGGTCTGCTCGACGGTGAGCACCTCGGGGCCGCCGGTTTCGTGGAAGAGCACTGTGCGTGCGGAATGTGTCATGGCGTCGACGCTAGAAGCCGGTCACGAGACGTTCCATGTCCTCCGGTCTCCGGTTCCTGTCCGATCGTCTCCCGCCCGGAAATCCCGTGGTTAGGCTGGCGGGCATGGACGTGCTCAGCGATGTCGTCGCGGCCATGCGCATCGGCCGGCCGCACTCCGCGCGCCGGTACCAGTACGCGCCCTGGGGGCTGCGGTTCGCCACCGACGACGAGGCCGGGTTCCATGTGGTGCTGCGCGGGTCGGCCTGGCTGGTCCCCCAGGACGGTGAGCCGGTGGCGCTGGCGCCGGGGGACGTCGTCTTCCTCGCGCACGGGCTCGGGCACTCCCTGGTGAGCGCGCCGGGCGTGCCCACGCGGGAGGTACGGCTGCTGCCCGACGGCACCTGGAGCGGGGCTGCGCCGGAGGAGCCGCGGGAGGGCTGCCCGGACACGGTCACGCTGTGCGGGATCTACCGGCTGGACCGGGACCGCTCGCACCGGCTGCTGGCCGAGTTGCCGGAGATCGTGCACCTGCCCGCCACCGTCGGCGGTCATCGCTCGCTGCGGGCGGCGGTGGAACTGCTCGGGATGGAGCTTCAGGAGCAGCGGCCGGGCACGGACGCGATCGTCACCTCGCTGCTGGACACGCTGCTGCTGTTCATCCTGCGGGCCTGGTGGGAGAGCGAGCGTGCGGCGGGCCGGGCGCGGGGCTGGGCGGCGGCGCTGGCCGATCCGGCGGTCGCGGCGGCGCTGCGCGCGGTTCACGCCGAGCCGGGGCGCCCTTGGACGGTGGCGGAACTCGGCGCCGCGGGCGGGCTGTCCAGGGCGGCGTTCGCCCGCCGGTTCACGGCGCTGGTGGGTGAGCCGCCGCTGACGTATCTGACCTGGTGGCGGATGACGACGGCGGGCCGGCTGCTGCGCTCGGACGACCTCTCCCTGCGCCAGATCGCCGAACGCACCGGTTACACCTCGGAGTTCGCCTTCGCCAAGGCCTTCAAGCGGGAGTACGGGGTGCCTCCCGGGCAGTACCGGCGGGGTGTCGCGTAGGGCCGGTACGGCAGTGCCGCCGGGGGTCAGCCGCTTCCCCGCAGCAACTCCAGCGCCGCCCGCCGGCACCACGCATGAGGGGCCCTCCCTCCGGGAGAGCCCCCTTGCCGTGCGTCACTTGGTGCCGTGCGTCACTTGTTCAGGTACGCCCAGAACTCGTCGAACGACAGTACCTTGTCGCCGTTGAGGTCGCGCTGCTTGATGATGGCCTCGGCGACCGTCTCGGTGACGTTCCAGTCACCGCCCTGCGCGAGGGCGCTCTTGAACTCGGCGGCCGTGATGAATCCGTCACCGTCCGCGTCGATCCGCTGGAACTGCTTGCGTGCTTCCTCGATGTCCGCCACCGATCCGCCCCTTTTGGTCGTGTTTCTCATGCCGTGCTGGCGTACTGACGCTGGTCAGATTAACGGCCCGCACGAGCCTCGAGTGCGGCGACCACCCAGGCGAAGTCCTCCTCGTGCGCGGAGACGGGGGTTCCCTTCAGTATGCCGATCAGTTCGCGGTAACGGGCGAGCCGGACGTTGTGGCTCGCCTTCATCCGCTCCAGCACGGCCGCGTGGTCGGCGTCGCCGAGCAGTTCACCCAGCACCGTGCCGGCCTCCGGTGCCTCGGGGGCGATGCCGCGCTCCCGGGCCGGGCCCACCAGCTCGACGAGCCGTTTGACGAACCACATGGACGCCCCGGGTGGCGTGTCGTGCCGCCGGTCGGCGGCGTTGAACTCGGCCGCCCGGCGCATCTGTGCCCGGAAGGCGGGGTCCTGGATCAGTTCGGCCAGCTCCACCCAGGCGTCGACCTGCTCGGGCGTCGGGTCGTCCGGCAGGTGGACGGCGGTGTCGCGCATCCGGCTCCGGATGTCGGAGTCCGCCGTGTCCAGCCCGTGGAACGTCTCGTCCACGAACTCCTCCATGATCCGCTGCCGTTCGGCGGCGGACAGCCGCGCCAACTTGTTCATGAGTGCCGTCTCCTCTGCGGTCGAGCCTCGTCGGGCGACCGTCGACAGCACCGCACGGGTCACCTTCAGCGACCGGATCTGTGCGTCCAGGGCGGCGACATGGGTGGCCGCGACCTCGGCCACCGTCCGCTCCCCGGCCAGCACCTCGCGTACGTCGTCCAGGCCCAGCCCCAGCTCGCGCAGGGTGCGGATCAGTTCCAGGCGGGCGACGGCGGCGGCGTCGTAGAGCCGGTAGCCGCCGGCCGACCGGGCCACCGGGGTGAGGACGCCCTCGTCGGACCAGTAGCGGATGGTGCGCACGGTCAGCCCGGTGGCCCGGGCCAGCTCGCCGATGGTGAGAAGTCCGGTGCCGTCTTCGGTCATGTCGGCGAGTCTGGTCCCTCCAGCGGCTGGAGACTCAAGGCCTCCCGGCCGTCAGTGCCAGGGCTGGTAGTACGGGTTGCTCACACAGTCGCTCATGATCTCGGTCTTGGTCTGCTTGTCGACCGGGCAGGCGCCGACGATGTACTGCCGGGCGATGCCGCCGGTGAAGGCGACCTCGACCTGGTCGGCCCATTTGTGGGTGTCGCCGATGGTCTTGTTGACGTCGATGCCGCCGGGCGCGTCGATGTAGTAGTTGTACTTGGACTTCCAGGTCTTGTAGAGGTCGTGGTCGTAGGTCGTGGAGACGTACGGCGAGGGCTGGTTGACGAGGACGTACTGCTCGATGTCGTACTGGCCGCCCACCACGCCCCGGGGGAAGAATCCCTGCTCGAAGATGGCGTCCGGGGCGCGGTTGTCGTTGCGCCACAGGGTGCCGCAGGTGGTGCGCCACGCGGGTGCCGGGGTGATCCGGGTGAGGTCGACGTCGTGGTCGGCGGCGGCCTTGAGCTTGTCCTCGAACCGGGGGCAGGCCGGTGCGGCCGCCCTGGCGGGTGCCGGGGCCGTGTGCGGTGCGGCCGGGGCGGTGGCGGCCGTGGTGGCGAGGACGGCGCCGAGGGACAGGAGGGCGGCGGCGGTACGGCGCCGCAGACGGGTGATGATCACGCGCAGCACGATGGCGGCCGGCCGGCCGTCCCGCGTGGATCATCACTCGATCGGCGGCGTGTCCGCCCGACCCGCGGTCAGCGGAAGATGCCGGTGTGGCCGAGGGAGTAGCGGCCCGGCTGCGGGTAGACGGCGAGGCCGTGCGGGCCGCTGCCGACCTTGATGCGGGCCAGTTCCTTCCCGGTGCGGGTGTCGATGGCGTACACCTCGGCGTCGTAGCGGCCGGACAGCCACAGGACCGTGCCGTCGGCGGAGACGCCGCCCATGTCGGGGCTGCCGCCGCCGGGCAGGCGCCACTTCTCGGTGAGCCGCTTCTTGGCGAAGTCGAAGACGGAGATGGTGCCCTCGCCCCGGTTGGAGATGTACATGGAGCGGGAGTCGCGGCTGATGTAGAGGCCGTGGGCGCCCTTGCCGGTGTAGAGGAACGTCGGCCGGGTGAACTTGTCGCCGTCCAGGATCCACAGGCCGTTGGCCGCCATGTCGGCGATGTAGAACAGCTTGCCGTCGGGTGAGATCTTGACGTCCTGCGGCATCGCTCCGGCGTACGGCAGCTTCTCCTGGCGTACGACCTTCATCTTCGCGGTGTCGACCTTGAGGATCTCGCCGCTGAACTCGCAGGAGACGATGAAGTAGCGTCCGTCGGGCGAGAAGTCGGCGTGGTTGACGCCGTAGCAGCTGACCGGCACCGCCTTGACGACCTTCATGGTGTGCGCGTCCCGGAAGACCAGCTCGCGGTCCCGGGAGGCCATCACGACGGCGTACTTGCCGTCGGGCGTGAAGTACAGGTTGTACGGGTCGTGCACGGCGACCGGCTTGCCCGCCTTGCCGGTTCTCGGGTCGATCGGGGTGAGGCTGTTGCCGAGGTCGTTGTTGACCCACAGGGTCTTCAGGTCCCAGGACGGCACGACGTGCTGGGGCTGGCGGCCGACCCGGATGGTGTCGATGACCTCGTAGGTCTTGGGGTCGATGACGGTGACGGTGTTGGAGTTGGTGTTGGGGACGTACACCCGGGACGGGAAGTCCTTGACGACCGGGGAGAGTTGGTTCGGGCGGTCGGCGGAGTAGAGGTCCTTGGGGTTGGCGACCGGCGGCATCCCGGGCAGCACGTCGACCTGCCGTTTGCCGTTGCCGGGCCGGGGCGGCGCCTTGCTGGCCAGGGCGTCGTTGCCGTGGTGCTGAGCCCCCGTACTGCACGCGGACAGCAGCGTCAGGGCGGTGAGGACGGCGCCGGCCGCCAGCAGGCGGGCGGCTTTCGTGGTTCGCATCAGCTCAGCAGCTCCGTGGTGGTGACCGCGCGCAGTCCGCGGCGGTCGAGTTCGTGGAGGAGATCGGGCAGGGCGGCGACCGTGTCCGGGTACCCGAAGTGCATGCTCACCACCGACCCGCCGCGCACGTCGGCGAGAACCTTGCGGGTGACGGCGGCGGCGCCGGGTCGGGTGTAGTCGAGCGAGTCGACGTCGTACGACAGCACGTGCGGGTAGCCGGCGGCGCGGGCGAGCCGGGCGACCAGCGGGGAGGCGGCCGGTGCGCGGGAGGGGCGGAACCAGGTGCCGATGGATCCGGTGAGCCGCTTCAGCCGGTCCGCGCAGTCGGTGATCTCCTTGCGGGCGTCCGCCTCGGGCAGGGTGTTGACGGCGATGTGGCGCTGGGTGTGGTTGCCGAGGTCGTGGCCGCCGTCGAGGATCCGGCGGGCGATGTCGGGGTGTTCGTCCAGCCAGGTGCCGACGGCGAGCACGGTGAGGCGGGCCCCGGCCTTCTCGGCCTCGGTGAGCAGCGCGTGGGCGAGCCGCGGATCGCCCTGGCCGTGGAAGGTGAGGGCGACCTGGGGGCGGGTGCGCGGGCCGTGGGTGATCTGGGCGGGCTGCCCGGGGTAGGCGCGGGGGGCGGGCACCGCGTGGGCGCCCGCCGGGCGGGGGGCGGAGGGGGTACCGGACGGGGACGGGGACGTGGGATCCGGGGTGCCGGGCCGGGCGGGCTGGTCCGCGCCGCAACCGGCGGCGAGCGCACCGCCGGCGACGAGCCCGGCGCCCGCGCGCAGCACTCCGCGTCGGTTGGTCGTGGTCACCCGCACCATTTAAGGCGCGTCAGGTAAGAAAACCGCCGATTGCCCCGAAAGAAGGATGATTTCGGGTCGTGTCGGCGAGGAGGTCACGCCACCGCTACCGGTCGGCCACCCGCATCTCGAACCAGGTCGTCTTGCCCCGCGGCAAAAGGTCCACGCCCCAGCGGTCGGAGAGCCGGTCGACGAGGAACAGCCCCCGGCCGCTGGTGTCCATCTCCTGCACCGGCATCAGACAGGGCAGGCCGCGTGAGGGGTCGCGGACCTCCACCCGGATCCAGCCGGGGCGGCGGCGCATCCGCAGGCCGAAGACCCGGGCGCCGGTGTGCCGTACGGCGTTGCCGACCAGCTCGGACACGAGCAGCACGCAGTCCTCGGTGAGCTTGGGGGTGAGCCGCCAGGTGCGCAGCACGACGACCTGGGCGAGCCGGCGGGCGGTGGCCGCGGACTCCGGGCGGGACGGCAGCGGCACCTCCGCCTCCGTCGGGTCGCCGAACAGTTCGAGCGCCTTGAGCGCCCGTTCGTCCTCGACCGTGGGCGACCAGCGCGCCGCGGCCGCACGGCTGTGTCCCCGCGGCTGTTCGATGCCCTCCAGCCCCGCCATGCCAACATGATGGCGGCCCGGAGCCGTCTTCGGGGCCGTTCCGGGGGAATACGCCCCCTGCACGCCCCCGCTCTCCGCCGGGCGACCGGCATATGCCGACGACATGTCACCGGCCGGTAGGGCCCGGTTGACCTGCGAAGACGGCTCACTTCCGGGCAATCGTCGGCCTCCCTCGACAACGCGGGCTTAAGGCTGCGTTAAGGCTCCCATAAACCGCCCCATCGAGGGACACGGATGAGACGACGCGTCAACTGCAAGGGCGCCCGGCGGAGTTGGGGGGAAGGTCACACGGCCCGCGCTAGCGGAACTTGGCCTTGCCCGGGCCCTCCTCCACGAAGCTGCGCATGCCGGTCTCGCGGTCCTCGGTGGCGAACAGACCCGCGAACCAGTTCCGTTCGACGGCGAGTCCGGTGTCGATGTCGGTCTCCAGGCCGGTGTCCACCGACTCCTTCGCCGCGCGCAGGGCGATCGCCGGGCCCTGCGCGAGCTTCGCGGCCCAGGCGTGCGCCTGCTCGTACACCTCGGCGGCCGGTACGACGCGGTCGACCAGGCCGATCGCGAGGGCCTCGTCGGCCTTGACCTGGCGGCCGGTGAAGATGAGGTCCTTGGCCTTGGAGGGGCCGATCAGCCGGGGCAGCCGCTGGGTGCCGCCGGCGCCCGGGATCAGGCCGAGCAGGATCTCGGGCTGGCCGAGCTTGGCGTTCTCGGCGGCGATGCGGAAGTCGGCGCACAGGGCCAGTTCGCAGCCGCCGCCGAGGGCGTAGCCGGTGATGGCGGCGACGACGGGCTTGGGGATGCGGGCCACGGCCGTGAAGGAGTCCTGCAGCGCGCGGGAGCGCAGGACCATCGCGGTGTGGTCCATGTTCTGCATCTCCTTGATGTCCGCGCCCGCCGCGAACACCCGCTCGCCGCCGTAGATCACCACGGCGCGCACGTCGTCGCGGCGCGTGGCCTCCTCGGCGAGTTCCTTCAGCCGGTCCTGGGTGGCGACGTCCAGCGCGTTCATCGGCGGACGGTCCAGACGCAGGGTTCCGACGCCTTCGGCGACTTCGAGAGTGACGGTCATGGAGGCAGGTTAACGGGGATTAACGGCAGGGGCTCGGGTGCGGTCGATCACACGCGGCCGGGGGTCCGGGGGTTGTCCCCCAGGCAGGCACAGCACGGGGATTAACGGCACGGGCTCGGGTGCGGTCGATCACACGCGGCCGGGGGTCTGGGGGTTGTCCCCCAGGCAGGCACAGCACGGGGATTAACGGCACGGGCTCGGGTGCGGTCGATCACACGCGGCCGGGGGTCCGGGGGTTGTCCCCCCAGGCAGGCACAGCACGGGGATCAACGGCAGCGGGCCCGGTGCAGTGGCTCACAGCACCGGGCCCGCACGTCACGCGGGACTCACTTCGTCCAGTCCGCCCACGGCATGTTCCAGCCGTTGAAGCCGTTCGCCGGGTCCACCGTGCGGTCGTGGGAGTTCTTCACGATCACCACGTCGCCGATGATCGAGTGGTTGAACATCCAGGCCGCCGGAGTGGAGCCGTCGTAGCCGCCGCGCACGTCGCGCAGGCCGACGCAGCCGTGGCTGGCGTTGTAGTTGCCGAAGGCGCCGCCGCCCCAGTAGTTGCCGTGCAGGAAGGTGCCGGAGGTGGTCAGGCGCATGGCGTGCGGGACGTCCTTGATGTCGTACTCGCCGCCGTAGCCGACCGTCTCGCCGTTCATGCGGGTGACGGTGAGCTTCTCGCTGATGACCATCTGGCCGTTCCAGGTGTCGTAGCCGGGCTTGCCGGTGGTGACCGGGAGGGTCCTGATGACCTTGCCGTCCTGGGTGACCTTCATCGTGTGCTTCTTGGCGTCCACGATCGAGACCTGGTTGCGGCCTATCGTGAAGGTGATCGTCTTGTGCTGCTTGCCGTAGACGCCGTCGCGGCCCTCGACCCCGTCGAGGTCGAGGTCGACGGTGACCTTGGTGCCTTCCTTCCAGTACTTCTCCGGGCGGAAGTCCAGGCGGTCGTTGCCGAACCAGTGGCCCTCGACGTCCACGGCCGGCTCGGTCCTGATCCTGATGGCCTTCTCGACGGCGTCCGGGTGCGTGATGCCCCGGGTGAAGTCGATGGAGAACGGCATGCCGACGCCGACGGTGGAGCCGTCTTCGGGGGTGAAGTAGCCGAGGAAGGTGTTCTTCGGGGTCAGGGTGGTGAACCGGGAGTCCTCGGCGGCCTCGCGGCCCGCGGAGTCCTTGGCGACCGCGTGCACCGTGTAGGTGGTGGACGCGGCGAGATGGGTCGACGGCGTCCAGGAGGCGCCGCCGCCGGTGAGGGCGCCGGCGACCGCGTGGCCCTTGCCGTCCTTGACGGTGACCTCGGTCAGTTTGCCCTTGGCGACGCTCACCTTGAGCGCGCCGCTGGTGTCGACGCCGGTGGCACCGGACTTGGGCGAGATGGTGACGTCGGCGGCGGACTGCTGCTTGCCCTGCTGGGTGCTGGAGTCCTTGCCCTTGCCGTCGGCCCCCTTGCCGCCGCCACCGCCACAGGCGGCGAGGGCGAGCACGAGGGCACCGGATATCAGCGCCATCCCCCCACGGCCCCGCCCCTTCTTGTCGCTCGTTCGCCTCCGGGGCGCTCCAGCCGGTATCGGGAGGGCGACCGTGCTCACCCCTTCGGGCCTCCGCGCGCTCGCCCTCCCGATACCGGCGCGCCCCTGCGTCTCTCTCGGCCCCGCCTTCGACGCCCCCGGTACAGGCCGCATGTTCAAGTTGTTCTCCCCTCGCCGGACCTGGTCAGGCCCGCTCCCCACCACACTGGTGCGCGCATATTAACCGCCTGGTTCTGAGCGGGGTGTCAGGCGAATGTCACCGTTCCGTCGCAACTTCCCGCCGCCGCACCGCCGCCCGAACCGAGGGCCCCCACCTGGTTACTTCTCCGCGCCGCCCGCCTTCCACTCCTTCCACGTCATGTTCCATCCGCCCAGGCCGTTGTCGGGGGCGACGGTCCTCTCGTCGCTGCCCACGACTTCGACGACGTCGCCGACGAGACTGCGTTGGAAGAACCAGCCGGCCGGGGTGTCCGGTCCGCCGCCCTTGACGTCCCTGAGGCCCACGCAGCCGTGGCTGACGTTGACGTGTCCGGGGGCGTTCGGCGACCAGTAGTTGCCGTGCACGAAGGTCCCGGAGTCGGTGAGCCTGAGGGCGTGCGGCACGTCGGGGATGTCGTACTCGCCGCCGAACCCGACCGTGCGGCTGTCCATGCGGGTGACCTCCAGCATGTCCATCACCACCATCTTGCCGTTGTACGTGGGGTTCTCGGGGGCGCCCGCGGTGATCGGCACGGTGGCGAGCAGCCGGCCGTCCCGGCGCACCTGCATGGTGTGCCGGGCCGCGTCGACCCGCGAGACCTGGCTGCGGCCGACGGTGAAGGAGAACGTCTTGTCCTGCAGCCCGTAGACGCCCGGCGCCCCTTGGACGTCGCGCAGGTTCAGGTCGACGGTGACCTCGGTGCCGGGCTTCCAGTACCGCTCGGGGCGGAAGTCGAGCCGGCTGCGGCCGAACCAGTGCGGGCGGATCTCCACACCGGGCCGCGCGGTGACGCGTACGGCGCGTTCGACGGCGGCGCGGTCGGTGATCCGCCGGCTGAAGTCGAGGGAGACGATCATGCCGGTGCCGACCACGGCGTGGTCCTCGGGGGTGACGTAGCCGATGAAGCGCGCGTCGGGGACGAACGTGGTGAAGGTGGTGTGCCGGGCCGAGCGGCGGCCCGCGGGGTCCAGCGCCACCACGTCGACGGTGTACTCGGCGGCGAGCGCGAGCCGGTCCTCGTCCGGCCGCCATGCCGTGCCGTCCGCGCTGATGCGCCCGGGGACCGGCACGGCCTGCGCGTCCTGCGCGTCCTGGGACCGGACGACGGTCACCTTCTGCAGGCGGCCGCCGGGCACCCGGACCCGCAGCGGCCGGCCGGGGCGGACGGCCCTGCTGCCGTCGTCGGGGGTGATGTGGATGACGTCCTCGGGTGCCGGGTGCTTGCCGGGCGCCGCGTCGAGACCGAGCGGTCCCGAGCCCCCCGACGAGCAGCCTGCCAGCAGTGCCGCCCATGTCAGTACGGCGGCCAGCGCGGCTCCCGCGCGCCGCGCGCGTCCTTCTCGATGCCTCACGCGGACTCAACGACCACGCACGCTCCGGGGAAACGTGAGTGCGACCCACGCGCTGGGCAGAACAGAGGGAAGGACGACACGCTGGGGAGCCGCCGCGCCCGCACGGAAGGGGCGCCCTTCGGACAGATCGGCTGAAAGGGACGCAGCGCGATCCGGAGGGCGCCCCGGCCGTCGGGGCGCAGCCGTACCGGGCGGGCCGGGCGCCGTGGGACGCGCCCGGCCCGCCCGCGCCGCCCCGGGGCCGAGCCACTGAAAGAGGGGCCGACAGGTGACGAGCGCAGCCGAGCAGCGGGCACCGGCCGGGGAGCCGGCCGCCGGGACCGGGCAGCGGCCGGCCGTGGCGAACGGCGCGCGGCGCGCCGCGGTGCCGGCCCCTGTGGTGTGGCCGGGCGCCCCGACGCCCCTGGGTGCCCGGTTCCGGGTCGGCCCGGACGGGGTCGCGGGCACCAACTTCGCGCTGTGGGCGGGCGGGGCGGAGGCGGTCCGGGTCTGCCTGTTCGACGAGCGGGGGCGGGAGACGCAGATTCCGCTGACCGAACTGACGCACGAGATCTGGCACGGCTTCGTGCCCGGCGTGATGCCGGGGCAGCGGTACGGCTACCGGGTGGACGGCCGCTGGGACCCGTGGACCGGGGCCCGCTGGAACCCGGCCAAGCTGCTGCTGGACCCGTACGCGCGCGCGGTGGACGGCGAGTTCGGCCTGCCGCCGGAGGTGTACGGGCACGTGAGGGACTGGCCCGAGCAGTACGTCGCCGACACCGTGCGCGACGACCGGGACTCGGCGCCGTACGTCCCCAAGGGCGTCGTCGTGCACGATGACGACGACTGGTCCGACGACCGGCGGCCCAAGACGCCCTGGGCGGACTCGGTGATCTACGAACTGCACGTGCGCGGCTTCACCAGGCTGCACCCGGGGATTCCGCCAAAGCTGCGCGGCACGTACGCGGGCCTCGCGCACCCGGCGGCGATCGAGCACCTGGTGAAGCTGGGCGTCACGGCGGTGGAGCTGCTGCCGGTCCACCAGTTCGCGCACGAGGACCACCTGCTGCGCCGGGGACTGGCCGACTACTGGGGCTACAACTCCATCGGCTACTTCGCCCCGCACGCCGCCTACGCCGCCTCCGGTACGACGGGCCAGCAGGTCGGCGAGTTCAAGCGGATGGTGCGCGCGCTGCACGCGGCCGGCATCGAGGTGATCCTCGACGTGGTCTACAACCACACGGCGGAGGCGAACGAGCTGGGCCCCACGCTGTCGTTGAAGGGCATCGACAACCGCGGTTACTACCGCCTGCAGGACGACGCCCGCCGGTACGCCGACTACACCGGCTGCGGCAACACCCTGCACGTCGTGCAGCCGCAGGTGCTGCGCCTGATCACCGACTCGCTGCGCTACTGGGTGACGGAGATGGGCGTGGACGGCTTCCGCTTCGACCTCGCGGCGGCGCTGGCCCGCTCGATGCACGACGTCGACATGCTCTCGCCCTTTCTGGCGGTCATCGCCCAGGACCCGGTGCTGCGCCGGGTGAAGCTGATCGCCGAACCGTGGGACATCGGCTCGGGCGGCTACCAGGTCGGCGCGTTCCCTCCGCTGTGGACGGAGTGGAACGACCGCTACCGGGGCGCCGTCCGGGACTTCTGGCGGCACGCCCTGCCGGACGTCCGCGAGATGGGCTACCGGCTGTCCGGCTCCAGCGACCTGTACGCCTGGGGCGGCCGGCGCCCGTACGCCTCGGTCAACTTCGTCACCGCGCACGACGGGTTCACGCTGCGCGACCTGGTGTCGTACGAGCGCAAGCACAACGAGGCCAACGGCGAGGACAACCGCGACGGCACCGACGACAACCGCTCCTGGAACTGCGGGGCGGAGGGCGAGACGGACGACGAGCGGGTGCGGGCGCTGCGCCGCCGGCAGCTGCGGAACCTGCTGACGACGCTCCTGCTGTCCACCGGTGTGCCCATGCTGGTGGCCGGCGACGAACTCGGCCGCACCCAGCGCGGCAACAACAACGCCTACTGCCAGGACAACGAGATCAGCTGGCTGGACTGGTCGCTGCTGGACGACCCGGCGTGGCGGCCCCTGTTCGACCTCACCTCCCGGCTGATCGCCCTGCGCCACCGGCATCCGGTGCTGCGCCGCCGGGCCTTCTTCTCCGGCCGCGCCCACTCGGCGGACGGGCTGCGCGACCTGGCCTGGTTCACCGCGCGGGGCGCGGAGATGACCGAGGGCGACTGGTACGCCCCGGCCGCCACGCTCGGCATGTACCTCTCCGGCCGGGACATCCCGGGCCGCGACGAGCGGGGCGCGCCGGTCACCGACGACAGCTTCCTCGCGATCCTGCACGCGGGCGAGGACCCGACGGGTTTCGTCCTGCCGGGCCAGCCCTGGGCGGACGGGTACGAGGTGGTCGTGGACACCGCCCGCGAGGAGCAGGCGGAGGCGCCGGGCACGGTCCATCCGGCGGGGACGCGGATCACGGTGCCGGAGCGGTCGGTGCTGCTGCTGCGCGTGGTGTGACGGCCCCGCGGACTGCGGCGGCCCCGACCCTCAGGCCAGGCTGTCCCGCCACGCCCTGTGCAGGTCCGCGAACCGGCCGGTGCCGGCGATCAGTTCCTCGGGGCGGCCGTCCTCCACGATCCGGCCGTGCTCCATCACCAGCACCCGGTCGGCGATCTCCACGGTCGACAGCCGGTGGGCGATCACCACCGCCGTACGGCCCCGCAGCACCGTCGCCATCGCCCGCTGCACGGCCCGTTCGCCAGGGATGTCCAGGGAGCTGGTCGCCTCGTCCAGGATCAGCACCGCCGGGTCGGCGAGCAACGCCCGGGCGAAGGCAACGAGTTGGCGCTGCCCCGCCGAGATACGGCCGCCGCGCTTGCGCACGTCGGTGTCGTAGCCGTCGGGCAGCGCGCTGATGAACTCGTGCGCGCCGATCGCCTTCGCCGCCCGCTCGATCTCCTCCCGGGCCGCGTCGGGCCGGCCGATCGCGATGTTGTCGGCGACCGTGCCGGAGAACAGGAACGCCTCCTGGGTCACCATGACCACCCCGCGCCGCAGTTCCGGCCCGGGCAGCTCGCGCAGATCGACCCCGTCGAGCAGGACCCGGCCCTCGGTGGGGTCGTAGAAGCGGGCGAGGAGCTTGGCGAGCGTGGACTTGCCGGCGCCCGTGGAGCCGACCACGGCGACCGTCTGCCCGGCGGGCAGGGTCAGAGCGAAGCGGGGCAGCACCTCGCCGCCGGTGCGGTAGGAGAACCGGACACCCTCGAAGACGACCTCACGCCCCGGAAACTCGCCCTTCAGCGGCGGGAGTTCGCGTGGCGACGCCGGCTCCGGCACGGACGGGGTCTGCGCCAGCAGCCCGGCGATCTTCTCCAGGGAGGCGGCCGCCGACTGGTACGAGTTCAGGAACATCCCCAGCCGGTCGATCGGGTCGTACAGCCGCCGCAGATACAGCACCGACGCCGCCAGCACGCCGAGCTCCAGCGAGCCGGACGCCACCCGGTAGGCGCCCCACAGCACGATGCCCGCGACCGCCGTGTTCGCCACCAGCCGGGAACCGACCACATAGCGGGCCATCTCCAGCAGGGCGTCGCCGTTCGTGCGCTCGTGCCGCCGGTTGAGCACGGCGAACTCGGCGTCGTTCGCGGCCTCCCGGCGGAAGGCGCGCACCGGGCGGATGCCGTTCATCGTCTCCACGAACTTCACGATCACCTTGGCGATCGCCGTGGACCGCGCCCCGTACACCCGGGCCGCCCTGCGCTGGTAGAGCCGGACCAGCAGGTACAGCGGTACGAAGGAGGCCACCGCCACCGCGCCCAGGCCGAGGTCCAGCCAGAGCAGCATCGCCGAGATGTAGACGAAGGACAGCACGACGGTCACCAGTTCCTGCAGGCCGTCGTCGAGCAGTTCGCGCAGCGACTCCACGTCCGTGGTGGAGCGGGAGATCAGCCGCCCGGACGTGTACCGCTCGTGGAAGTCGATGCTCAGCGCCTGCGCGTGCCGGAAGATCCGGCCCCGCAGATCCAGCAGCACGTCCTGGCTGACCCGCGCGGACGCCCCGATGAACGCGAACTGCAGCGTGCCGGAGAGCAGCGCGCACAGCAGATAGCCGGCGGCGACCGCGATCAGCGGGCCGTGCCGGTGGTCCCGGAACGCCGGTACGGCGTTGTCGATGGCGTACGCCACCAGCAGCGGGCCGGCCTGCACCGCCGCCTGCTGCAACAGCAGCACCAGCGTGGTCACCGCGACCCGCGCCTTCAGCGGTGCGAGCAGGGAGCGCAGCAGGGCGGCCGTGGCGCCGGGCGGGGCGGGCAGGACGTCCCGGTCGAAGACGTCACCGCCGCCGTCGCCGTCCCGGTGCGGGCCGGGGAGTTCGTCGTCTTCGGCGGTGGGGGTGGAGGCGGTCGTGGTCGTCAACGGGAGTCCTCCGTATCCCCGGCGTACGCGGGTTCGCCGGACATCAGGTGTGCGTACTCGGCGTTGCTGCGCAGCAGTTCCTGGTGGGTGCCGACGGCGGCGATCCGGCCGCCGGAGAGCAGGGCGACCCGGTCGGCGAGGAGCACCGTCGACGGGCGGTGGGCCACGATCAGCGCGGTGGTGTCGGCGAGGACCCGGCGCAGCGCGGCCTCCACGGCGGCCTCCGTGTGCACGTCCAGGGCGGACAGCGGGTCGTCCAGCACCAGGAACTCCGGTCTGCCGACCACGGCGCGGGCCAGTGCGAGGCGCTGCCGCTGGCCGCCGGAGAGGCTCAGGCCCTGTTCGCCGACGCGGGTGTCGGTGCCCTGCGGGAGGGCGTGCGCGAACTCGGCCTGCGCGACGCCGAGCGCCCGGTCCAGGTCCGGCTTCCCGGCGCCGTCCGGGGCGCCCATGAGGACGTTGTCTCCGACGCTCGTGGAGAACAGGGTGGGTTCCTCGAAGGCGACGGCGACCTTCGCGCGCAGTTCCTCGCGGGGCATCGCCGCGATGTCGACGCCGTCGAGGGTGATCCGGCCGGAGGTGACCTCGTGCAGGCGCGGGACGAGGGCGGTGAGCGTCGTCTTCCCGCTGCCGGTGGCCCCGACGAGGGCCATGGACTCGCCGGGGCGGATGTGCAGGTCGATGCCGGTGAGCAGGGGCGGGGAGCCGGGGGGTGCGTCGGGGTAGCGGAACGAGACGTTCTCGAACCGCAGGCCGGCGTCGGTGGGTTGCGCCCGCCCGTGCCGGCCGGGTCGCGGAGAGTCGTCCTCCGGCGCCTCGTCCATCACCTCGAAGTACCGCTCCGTCGCCGTGGCCGCCTCCTGGCTCATCGCCAGCAGGAACCCGATGGAGTCCACCGGCCAGCGCAGCGCGAGGGCGGTGCTCAGGAAGGCGACCAGCGTGCCCGCCGACAGCCCGCCGTCGGCCACCCGGACGGCGCCCAGCACCAGCGCCGCCCCGATGGCCAGCTCCGGCAGGGTCACGATGACGCCCCAGATCACCGCCAGCAGCCGCGCCTTGTGCAGCTCCGTGCCGCGCAGGGTGAGCGCCAGTTCGCGGAACGCCCGGGCCTGGCTGCGGTGCCGGCCGAAGCCCTTGATGATGCGGATGCCGAGCACGCTCTCCTCGACGACCGTCGTCAGGTCGCCCACCTGGTCCTGCGCGCGCCGCGCCACCAGCGCGTACCGCCGCTCGAAGACCGCGCAGGTCCACATCACCGGGATCGCGGGACCGAGGATGACCAGTCCCAGCACCCAGTCCTGCAGCAGCATGATGATCACGCCGACGAGGATGGTGACCCCGTTGACCAGCAGGAACGTCAGCGGGAAGGCCAGGAACATGCGCAGCAGCATCAGATCGGTGGTGCCGCGCGACAGCAGCTGGCCGGAGGCCCACCGGTCGTGGAAGGCGACGGGCAGCCGCTGCAGCCGGCCGTACAGGGCCGCCCGCATCTCCGCCTCGACGTGCGACAGCGGGCGGGCCACCAACCAGCGCCGTATGCCGAACAGCACCGCCTCGGCGATTCCGAGCAGGAGCAGATACAGCGCGCCGAGCCAGACTCCGGCCGGGTCCCGGCCGGCGACCGGCCCGTCCACGATCCACTTCAGCACGAGCGGGATCACCAGCCCGGTGCAGGAGGCGACGATCGCGACGAACGCGGCCGTGAACAGCCGCGCGCGCACGGGGCGGACGTACGGCCACAGCCGCAGCAGGGTGCGAACGGCGGAGCGGTCCTCGGTGGTTGCACGTGTCGTGGGCATCACTGGCGAGCGTACGGACCGGCACTGACATCGCCCACCGAGTTTTGGCCGGACCGGGCTCGGTCGCTGGTCCTACGACCTGCGCGTTCGACCCGTCGTACGACGCCGTCGCGGGCGGAGTCGTAGCCCGGCATCAACCGATCGGACGATGCCGCTTCGAGCGGGCCGGCCGATGTGCCGGGCCCCTGCCCCGCGGGAGTCTCGGAGCATGCCATCCGTCATCGAAGTCACCGATCTGCGCAAGTCGTACGGCGGCCGGGCCGTGGTCGACGGTGTCTCCTTCGCCGTCGAGGAGGGCGAGATCTTCGGGATCCTCGGCCCGAACGGCGCCGGCAAGACCACCACCGTGGAGTGCGTCGAGGGGCTGCGGGTCCCCGACGCCGGCCGGGTCCGGGTCGCGGGCCTGGATCCCGTCGCCGACCACGACGAGGTCGCCGGGATCCTCGGCGCGCAGCTCCAGCAGAGCGAGCTGCAGCCCAAGCTGACCGTGCGCGAGGCACTTCAGCTGTACGCCTCCTTCTATCCGGACGCGGCCGACTGGCGGCCGCTCGCCGAACGCCTCGGGCTCGCCGAGAAGCTCGGCACCCGGTTCGCCAAGCTGTCCGGCGGGCAGCGGCAGCGGCTGTTCATCGCGCTCGCCCTCGTCGGCAGGCCGCGCATCGTCGTGCTGGACGAGCTGACCACCGGCCTCGACCCGCGTGCCCGCCGCGACACCTGGCAGCTGATCGAGGACGTCCGCGCCGGCGGCGTCACCGTGCTGCTCGTCACCCACTTCATGGAGGAGGCGCAGCGGCTCTGCGACCGGATCGCGGTGATCGACAAGGGGCGGGTGGCCGCCCTGGACACCCCGGCCGGGCTCATCCGCCGCTCGGCGGGCGCCACCGTCATCAGCTTCACCCCGTCGGCCCCGCTGGACGACGACGACCTCGCCGCCCTCCCGGCCGTCGCCTCGATCGAGCGCAAGGACGGCCGGATCACGCTCTCCGGCACCGACGAGACCGTGAACGCGGTCGTCACGCTGCTGGCCCGGCACCGCGTCACCGCCCATCAGCTGCGCGTCCTCGACGCCACCCTGGACGACGCGTTCCTCGACCTGACCGACGACCGGACGAAGGAGGCCGCGGCATGAACACCGCCGTCCTGCGCACCGAGTTCCGCCTGTTCCGCCGCGAACCCGGCGCCGTCTTCTGGATCTTCCTTTTCCCGACGCTCCTGCTGGTGATCCTCGGCTCGATCCCGTCGTTCCGCCAGACGGACGACTCGCTCGGCGGCGGGCTGCGGCTGGTCGACGCCTACGTCCCCGTCGCCGTGCTGATCGCGCTCATCATGTCCGGGGTGCAGTCCCTGCCGCAGGCCCTGACCGGCCACCGGGAGCGGGGCGTGCTGCGCCGGATGCGGCTCACCCCCGTACGGCCCTCCGCCCTGCTGACCGCGCAGATGGCGGTGCAGGGCACGGTGGCGCTGGCCTCGGCGCTGCTCGCGCTCGCCGTCGGCCGGCTCGCCTTCGGCGTGACGCTGCCGAGGCAGCCGGCCGGGTATCTGCTGGCCCTGCTGCTCACGGCCGCGTCGGCGCTCGCGCTCGGCTCCCTGGTCTCGGCGCTGTCCCGGACCACGAAGATGGCGAGCGCGATCGGCTCGGCGGTGTTCTTCCCGATGATGTTCTGCGCGGGCGTGTGGCTGCCGGTCCAGGCGATGCCGCACACGCTGGCGCGGGTGGTGCAGCTCACCCCGTTCGGCGCGGCGGCCCGCGCCCTGGGCGAGGCGGCGGCCGGACACTGGCCCGGCTGGGACCACCTGGGGGTGCTGGCGCTGTGGACCGTCCTGCTGACGGCGGGCGCCGCCCGCTGGTTCCGCTGGGAGTGAGCGGGCCGTGCCGGACACTGGGGGAATGACGCACGCCGGGCAGCAGCAGCCCCGGGCCTCCTTCGACACGTGGGGGCCCTGGGCGCTGCTGGCCGCCGGTGCCGTCGCGGCGGCCCTGTCCGCTCCCCTGACCGGGATGAACCGGCCCGGGATGATCCTCTGCGCCGTCCTGGTGCCCGCGGCCGTCGTGCTCCAGCTGGTGTGGGGCAGGCTGCGGCACAGGCGGCCGGGCCCGAGCCGGGCCGGTGTCTGCCTCTACGCGCTGCGCTGGGCCATCGCCTTCGTCCTGACCTGGGCCAACCCGTTCTTCGCCTTCTACGCGGTGACCGGCTACTACACCGCGGCCCGGGAGCTGCCGCGCCGGCTGGTGATGCCCGGGCTGTTCCTGACCGCCGTCACCATGGCGGGCAGCGAGATCGGCGGCTGGCCGCCGCACGGGCTGATCCTGTGGGTCGGCTTCTTCCTGGTCCTGGCCGTCAACATGAGCATGGTCAGTGTGTTCACCCGGTACGCCGAGCAGGAGCAGGAACGCTCCCGCGTCCAGGCCGACACCATCGCCGAACTGGAGCGCACCAACACGGCGTTGCAGCAGGCCCTGGACGAGAACGCGGCGCTGCACGCCCAGCTCCTCCTCCAGGCGCGGGAGGCGGGCGTGGCCGACGAGCGGCGCCGGCTCGCCGCCGAGATCCACGACACCATCGCGCAGGGCCTGACCGGGATCATCGCCCAGCTCCAGGTCGTCGCGGGCGCCCCCGACCTGGACACCGCCCGCACCCACCTGGAGCGCGCCTCCACGCTGGCCCGGCACAGCCTGGGCGAGGCCCGCCGCTCGGTGCACAACCTGGCGCCGGTCGCCCTCGCCGCCGACGGGCTGCCGGAGGCGCTGAAGAAGACGGTCACCGAATGGGGCGAACGTACCGGCGTGCGCGCCGAGTTCACCGTCACCGGCACCGCCGAGCAACTCCACGACGAGGTGTCCGCGACCCTGCTGCGCATCGCCCAGGAGGCCCTGTCCAACGCGGCCCGGCACGCCCGCGCCACCCGGGTCGGGGTGACCCTGTCCTTCATGGGCGACGAGGTCTCGCTCGACATCCGCGACGACGGCACCGGCTTCGACCCGGCCGCCGTACCGGAACGCACCCGCAGCGGGGGCTTCGGCCTGGACGGCATGCGGGCCCGCGCCGAGCGGATCGCGGGCCTGCTCACCGTCGAGTCGGAGCCGGGGCACGGCACGGCGGTGTCGGCTCGCGTACCGTTGGTCCGCGATGACCGCTGAGACCGTGATCTCCCTGCTGATCGTCGACGACCACCCGGTGGTACGCGACGGTCTGCGCGGCATGTTCGAGTCCGCCCCCGGCTTCCGGGTGCTCGGGGAGGCCGCGAACGGCATCGAGGCGGTGGCCCGGGCCACGGCCCTGGACCCGGACGTGGTCCTCATGGACCTGCGCATGCCCGGCGGTTCCGGCGTGGAGGCGATCCGCGAACTGGCCCGGCGCGGCGCCCGCGCGAAGGTGCTGGTCCTCACCACGTACGACACCGACTCCGACACCCTGCCCGCGATCGAGGCGGGCGCGACCGGCTATCTCCTCAAGGACGCGCCGCGCGACGAGCTGTTCACCGCCGTCCGCGCCGCCGCCGAGGGCCGTACGGTGCTCTCCCCGGCCGTCGCCTCCCGCCTGGTCCACGCGGTCCGCACCCCCCGCGGGCCCGGTGCCGAGCCGCTGTCCGCGCGCGAGCGCGAGGTGCTGGCCCTGGTAGCCAGGGGCACGTCGAACCGGGAGATCGCCCGCGAGCTGTTCATCAGCGAGGCGACGGTGAAGACCCACCTCACCCATCTGTACGCCAAGCTCGGCGTCAACGACCGCGCGGCGGCGGTGGCGGCGGCGTACGACCGGGGCATCCTCGGCTAGGCCCGCAGGGCCGGACGGGCCCTCGGCGTCCGATATTCCGTGGAAGCGCTTGCCCGGCCCCGATAGGTTCGGTGTCTGCCGGCGGGGCGAGCCGATCGGGGGATGGATGATCGACGCGTACGAGGATCCGGGCACGCCCGACGCGCGCGGCGGCTGGCGGTATCTGTGGTGGCTGGTGCTGCGCCAGCCGGGCCGCTCGGTGGCCGGGGCGCTGCTGGGCAGTGTGTGGATGGTGCTGCTGGCCGCGCAGCCGTATCTGATGGCGCGGGCCGTGGACGAGGGGCTGGTGCCGGGGCGGCCGGGGGTACTGGCGGCCTGGTCCGCGGTGATGTTCGCGGTGGGGTCGGTGAACGCCTGGCTGAGCATCATGCGGCACCGCACGATGACCCGGGTGCGGATGGACGCCTACTTCCGCACGGTGAAGGTGGTCATGGGGCAGGTGGTGCGGCTGGGGGCCGCGCTGTCGCGCCGGGCCGGGGCCGGTGAGGTGGTGACCATCGGGGTCGGCGACGTGAAGACCGTCTCGCAGGCGCTGACCGTGGTCGGGCCGGGCGTCGGCTCGGCCGTGGTGTACGTGGTGGTGGCCGGGCTGCTGCTGACGGTCTCGGCGCCGCTCGCCGCCGTCGTCCTGCTCGGGCTGCCGGTGCTCGCCCTGGTCACCGGCCCGCTCACGCTGCGGCTGCAGGGCGCGGAGAGCGTCTACCGGGAGCGGCAGGGCGTGCTCACCGCGCGCATCGGCGACCTCGCGGGCGGGCTGCGCGTCCTCAACGGCCTCGGCGGAAAGCGGCTGTTCGCGGACGCCTTCCGGCGGGACTCGCAGCGGCTGCGCGCCCAGGGCTACCGGGTGGGCGCGGTGGCCAGCTGGGTGCAGGCGCTCGGCGTGGGCCTGCCCACCCTGTTCCTGGCCGTGGTGACCTGGCTCGCCGCCCGGCTCGCGGCCCAGGGATCCATCACCGTCGGCGAGTTGGTCTCGGTCTACGGCTATGTCGCCGTGCTGATCGGGCCGGTGGCGTTCTTCGTGGAGATGACCTACGACCTGAACCGGGGCGTGGTGGCCGCGCGCCGGGTGGTACGGCTGCTGGCGCTGCAGCCGGAACCGGACGAGGGCACCCTGCCGGCGCCCGAGGGACCGGCCGAGCTGCACGACCCGGCGTCCGGGATGCGGGTGGCGCCGGGCCGGCTGACCGCGCTGGCCGCCGCCCGGCCCGCCGACGCCGCCGCCGTGGTCGACCGGCTGGGCCGCTTCGGGCCGACCGACGCCACCTGGGGCGGGGTACGGCTGGACGCGGTGCCGCTGGCGGACGTGCGCGCGCGGATCCTGGTCGCGGACAACGAGGCCGACCTGTTCGCGGGGCCGCTGCGGGAGGTCGTGGCGACCGGGCGCCGTGTCGACGAGGCCGCGCTCGGCCGGGCCCTGTACGCGGCCGCCGCCGAGGACGTCGTACGCGGCCTGCCGGACGGCCCCGACTCGCCGGTGTCCGGCCAGGGCCGCAGCCTCTCGGGCGGCCAGCGCCAACGCGTGCGCCTGGTCCGGGCCTTGCTCGCCGACCCCGAGGTGCTGCTGGCGGTGGAGCCGACCTCGGCGCTGGACGCGCACACCGAGGCGACGGTCGCCCACCGCCTGCGTGAGGCACGGGAGGACCGTACGACACTGGTGACGTCCACGTCGCCGCTGCTGCTGGACCGCGCGGACACGGTCGTCTTCCTGGTCGACGGCAAGGTCGCGGCGAGCGGCCCGCACCGCCGGCTGCTCGCGACGGAACCGGGTTACCGGGCACTGGTGGCGCGGGACGCGGAGGGGGTCGCGGACATGGAGGAGGCCGTCGACACGGAGGGGGTCGGGCGGTGACGGCGGGGGAAGGGCTGCTGCCGGTCGCGGACCGGGTGCGGGTGCGGCGGGCAGCGCTGCGGCTGGTGCGGGCCGACGGGCGGGCGTTCACCGCCGCGCTGCTGCTGAACGCCCTGGCGGCGGGCGCGGGGCTGGTCGGGCCGTGGCTGGTCGGGCGGATCGTGGACGACGTGCGGGCCGGGCAGGGGGCCGGCGCGGTGGACCGGCTCGCGCCGTGGATCCTGCTGTGCGCGCTGGTGCAGCTGCTGCTGGCCCGCTGGGCGCGGTACGTGGGTTACCGGTTCGGGGAGCGGACGCTGGCCCGGGTGCGCGAGGAGTACGTCGAGCGGGTGCTGACGCTGCCCGCGTCCGTGGTGGAGCGGGCCGGCACCGGCGACCTGACCGCGCGCGGCACGGCGGACGTGGCCATCGTCGGCACCACGCTGCGGGACGTCGGCCCGGAGCTGCTGGTCAACACCGTGCAGGCGCTGTTCGTGCTGGTGGCGGTGTTCGCGCTCGACCCGCTGCTCGGGGCGTTCGGGGTGCTCGGGCTGACCCCGATCTGGGTGGCGCTGCGCTGGTATCTGCGGCGGGCCCGGGACGGCTATCTCGCCGAGGGCGCGGCCACCTCCCAGGTCGCGGAGATCGTCGCCTCGACGGCGGCCGGGGCCCGGACCGTCGAGGCGTTCGGGCTGCGCCGGCCGCGGATCACGGCGAGCCGGGACACGCTCGAGGAGTCCCGCCGTACCCGCTTCTACACGCTGTTCCTGCGCACGGTGTTCTTCCCGGCGGTCGAGGTGACGTACACCGTGCCGGTGGCGGGCGTGCTGCTGCTCGGCGGCTGGCTGCACCAGCGGGGCGCGGTCGGGGTCGGGGCGGTGGTGGCCGCAGCGCTGTACCTGCGGCAGTTCACCGAGCCGCTGGACCAGATCCTGATGCGGGTGGAGCAACTGCAGAGCAGCAGCGCCTCGTTCGCCCGGGTGGAGGGTCTTGCGGGGGCGCCCCACGACGCCACCGCGCCGCACTCCCCCGTGCCGGTGGACGACCGTATCGACGTGTGCGGGGTCCGGTACGCCTATGAGCGCGGCGGTGAGGTGCTGCGCGGCGTGGACCTGACGGTGCGGCCGGGGGAACGGCTCGCGGTGGTGGGCCCGTCCGGGGCCGGCAAGACCACGCTGAGCAGGCTCCTCGCGGGCATCGACCGCCCTGGCACCGGTACGGTCACGGTGGGCGGAGTGCCGGTCGCCGATCTGGAGCCGGAGGTGCTGCGCCGCCAGGTGGTCCTGGTGACGCAGGAGCACCACGTGTTCCTCGGCACGGTCCGCGACAACCTGCTGATCGCCGAACCGGACGCCACGGACGCCGACCTGTGGGCGGCGCTGTCCGCGGTCGGCGCCGACGACTGGGTCCGCGAGCTGCCGGACGGCCTCGACACCCGGCTGGGCGCGGGCGGCCGGTCCACCGACGGCTCCCAGGCCCAGCAACTCGCCCTGGCCCGCGTGGTGCTGGCCGACCCGCACACCCTGATCCTGGACGAGGCGACCGCGCTGCTGGATCCCACGACGGCCCGGCACGCCGAACGCGCCCTCGCCGCCGTCCTGGAGGGCCGTACGGTCATCGCCATCGCGCACCGCCTGCACACGGCCCACGACGCCGACCGGGTGGCGGTCATGGAGGACGGCCGCCTGACGGAACTGGGCAGACACGAGGACCTGGTGACGGCCGACGGCGCGTACGCGGCACTGTGGCGGACCTGGCACGGAGACACGGCGGAGAACTGAATCCGGCCCATTTCCCGTGCCCTCAGGAACAGTTCGCATACCGAACATGAACATCCGGTCAACGAACCATTTCCGGCCATATTCGTGACGCGCTCCTGACAGGCCCACCGATCCCCTGTCACGCTGCCAAAGCCGGTTCACAGCAACCCCACAGCCCCACCTGCTCCGTGCGAGCCGGCCTGCACATGGTTCCGCGTACCGCCCTGCTCTGCCCGGACGTCCCCTCCTCACCGTCCGGTCTCCCCGGCCGCGCGACCCGCGGCCCGCAGAAGGAGTCAGTGTTGAGAAGCAGATCCTCTCGCAGACGCACCCCCCACACCCCGCGTCGCACCGCCACCGTCGCCCTCGCCGGCGTCGCCGCCCTGATCGCCGCCGCCGTCCAGTCGGGCGCGGCCCAGGCCGCACCGGCGAAGCCCCGGCCCGGCCGGATCGACAGGGCGCACACGGCGGCCGCGCTCACGCCCTCGCAGCGCGTCGCGCTGATCCGCCACGCCGACGGCGCCAAGGCCGCCACCGCCCGCTCCCTCGGGCTCGGCGCCAAGGAGAAGCTGGTCGTCAAGGACGTCGTCAAGGACAACGACGGCACCCTGCACACCCGTTACGAGCGCACCTACGCCGGCCTGCCGGTGCTCGGCGGCGACCTGATCGTCGACAGCGACAACGCGGGCAAGACGATGGAGGTCGTCAAGGCCACCCGCGCCGCCCTGAAGGTGGCCCGCCTCACCCCGGCCGTGCCGAGGGCCGCCGCCGAGAAGCAGGCCGTGCAGCGGGCGAAGGCCCGGGGCGGCACCCGGTCCGCGGCGGACAGCGTGCGCACGGTGATCTGGGCGGCGAGCGGCAGGCCCGTGCTCGCCTACGAGACGGTCGTCGGCGGCCTGCAGGACGACGGCACCCCGAACCGGCTGTACGTCATCACCGACGCCGCCACCGGCAAGAAGCTGTACGAGTACCAGGGCATCGAGACCGGCGTGGGCAACACCCGCTACAGCGGGCAGGTGTCGCTGACGACGACCCAGTCGGGCTCGACGTACACGCTGACCGACGGCACCCGCGGCGGCCACAA